>JAYSYZ010000300.1:0-18866 GCA_043727195.1 Paracoccaceae bacterium | reverse complement strand
AGATGCTGTGCCATGCGGCCCTGATCCTGTCGGCCACCGGCCAGGCGAACGAGGCCCGCCAGATCGTTGCCAGAATCCGTATCCTCGACATGAATTATGCCGCTTCGGCCATGTTCAAGACATTCTACGGGCTGAAGGGCGAGCTGTTGCAGACCTACCAAAGGCAGGCCGCCGTGCTTGGGCTTTGACTGTCCGGGGCGCGCGTTCCTCATCCCCGCAAAACGAAAGCCGCGGCCTTGCGGCCACGGCTCGGTGTTTCAGCTGCACCCTGAATATGCTATTCGATCTCGTTGGCGTTATACGATACCCACTTGCCCAAGGGTGAAAGCGGACGCGCCGCCGTGGTGTTTCCCAGCGTCATGCGGACACCGACATAAACCGTCCCGAACGTGTCGCCAAGATTTTCCGCGTCTTCTTCATACCAGATGCGGTTGTAATCGTAGCTGCCATACACCGACAGCTGCCCGGTGACCGCGCGTTCGACGCCGATCTCCGCGTTGATGATGTTATTGTCGTAGATATCTTCGCCATACTTTCGGCCCCCGGCATAGCCGACGGATCCGGTCATCACGAAATCGTTCGGCAGATTGTAGACCAGCCCTGCCCGAACATAAGGCGCGCGCTGCGTGCCTTCATCAAATTCGTCTTTAGAATCAAGATATCCGGCCTCGCCAAATATCGATCCAAACGCCGTCGCCCGCTCCGCCTCCAGACCGGCGAATGTGTATGACATCGAAAGATCTGAATCGCCGTTATCGTCCTGATCTCCGTATCCCAGGAACGTCCCGGCAACAAATCCTCCGAAATCGCGGCGCAGCCGCAGCGCAACATCGCGCGAAAACATCGTACTGTCATCGGTGTCCAGCCCGATGTCCGCTCCCTCATAGTCGTTGCTGGTAAAATCGACCTGGCCGGTCATTGCACTGCCCAATCCGACGGCAAAACTCAGCCTGGTGCGCAGCGTCGTCCGGTCATCCTCGCCATTCAGTCCGAGGTTTGACTCCAGTAACCGAGGCCGACATCACCGGAAAACCCATAGTCCAGCGCGATGGCCGGTCCGGCGAATGACAGCGACAAAGCAACATGTTCTAAACTGCTCATCCTCATTTTTTTTTCCTTTGGCTGTTATGCGTAATTTTACGCGCAGTGTCCGTCGCTCTTCATATTCCGATATTAAGAGTCGCGAAAAAAGCCATGATTTACAAAGATCTTCGGTGTTGCGGCCCATGTCTGTCGCTCGGGTGTGACTTTCTGGTCATGTCGGCGCAGGGGCATTTCTCGCATGATTTCGGGCCCGGCGTGCCACTGGTCATTGCGGGCGGGTCAAAGACCGCCCCCATGCGGCGCACCCGCAGCCTCTGGTTTGGCACTGGCGGGCAACGACCGGCAGCCGCTGTGCAGAGGTTCGACGTCCGCCGTGCTAGCCAGACCGCTTGCCTGCACCGCCCGCTGTCCCTACCTCTGGGCCTGAACTGTGAAAGGCCGGCCCATGCTCACCCTCCTCGGTATACCCGGCGCATTGCGCCGCGCCTCCACCAACCGGCTACTTCTGGCCGAGGCACGCCGCGCCTTCGGCAAGGCGCTCCACACCGAGGCTGACCTGCGCCTGCCGCTTTATGACGGCGATCTTGAAGACGCCGGGGGCATTCCCCGCGCCGTGCAGACCCTCGCCGACCAGATCGCTGCGGCGGACGCGGTGGTGATCGCGACACCGGAATACAACAAGGCCCTGCCCGGCGTGCTGAAAAACGCGCTCGACTGGGTCAGCCGCACCAAAGGCTCTCCCTTCCGTGACAAACCCGTCGCCATCGTTTCGGCCGCCGATGGCCGGGGCGGCGGCGACCGCGCGCAGTTTTCCCTGCGCCTGGCGCTGACCGCCTTCCGCCCCCGCCTCTTGACCGGACCGGAGGTGATGATCGCCGACAGCAGCCACGCCTTCACCCCCGAAGGCCGCCTGATCGACGCCCGGTCGACCAAGGCGCTGACCGAACTTCTGCAAGCCCTCCGCGCCGAGGCGGAGCGGCGATAGGCGGCAGCGCCCCGTCCTGCAACCGCGGTGCGGCCGCGCATCGCCATCCCGCGCCCCGCTAAAACGATGCCTCCACCGCAAAGCCCGCCGGAATCGTACTGCGCCCCTCCAGCACCAGATCAGCCATCACTTCGGCCACCTTCGGCGCCATGCCAAAGCCGATCTTGAACCCGCCGTTCGCCACGAAATGCCCGGCCCGCCCCGGCCACGCCCCCAGCATCGGTGCCCGCGATCTTGCGCGCGGCCGCACCCCGGCCCAGCGCTCCACCACCGCCGCTCCTGCAAGCACCGGCACCGCCGCCACCGCCCGCGCCACCAGTGCGTCCAGCGCCGCATCGGTGGCCATATCCGTCCAGACAGCTTCGCTTGTCGATCCGATCGCTACCGTACCGTCGCCATGCGGAACGATATGCAACCCGTCGACGAACAGTTGCGCCATCCCCCCCGCCTCATACCGCAGCGCCGCAGCCTGCCCCTTGACCCCGCCGCCGACCGCCCGCCCCAGCCCCGCCGACAGCGCCTCCAGCCCCGCCAAACCTGTGGCGTGCACCACGACTCCCTCCTCCCCGGCCTCCCCCCCCATCACTTCACCGCCCGCCGCCCGCACCGCCGCCACCAGCGCGGCCAACCCCCGCCGGGGCGACACCCGTGCCGTCAGCGTATCGCGCACCACAAAGCCCGAGGGCGACACCGGTTCCCATCCGCCCATCGCCCGCTCCACCCGCCACTCCGCCGCGCCGCCCCACAGCGCCGCCGCAGCCGCCTCGCGCGCCCGCGCCACCGCCACCGCTTGCGCATCTGCCAGGGGCTGCACCCGCCCGGATCGCAGATACCCCACATCCAGCCCCGACGCCGCCGCCACCGCCGCCCACCAGCCCTCGGCCGCCAGCAGGCTTTCCAGCTGAAACTGCTTCTTGTCGTTCCAGGCTTCCGGCACATGCGGCGCCAAGGCCCCGACGATCCCGCCCGACGACCCCGCACCCACAGCCAGCGTCTCGATCACCCGCACACGCGCGCCGCGCCGCGCACAGGCCCAGGCCACCGACAGGCCAAAGATCCCCGCCCCGCGCACCGTCACATCCGCCCTTGCCATCGCGCCCGCCCTCCATCATTCCTGCCCCGGCGCAGTTCCAGCATGCGGGGCACCGTTCATGCGGCCCGGAAATGCGCCGAACCTGCAGATATCGGGTATCCAGATGCCACGCCTCCCACAACCCGCGCTTGACTGGCGCGACGGTGACATTCCCGTCTCCCGCCGCTTCGATGATCCCTACTTCTCGCTTGGCGGCGGGCTGGACGAGGCGCGCCACGTCTTTCTGACCGGCAATCGCCTGCCCGCGCGGTTCCGCGACGGCTTTCACATCGCCGAACTTGGCTTCGGCACCGGCCTCAACCTCATGGCCACGCTTTTGGCCCACACCGGCGACGGCCACCTCCACTACACCAGCTTCGAGGCCTTTCCGATGCCCGCCCCCGACATCGCCCGCGCCCTCGCCGCCTTTCCGCAGGTGTCAGACATCGCACAAGCCTTCCTCGGCCAATGGGCCGCTGGTGCCACAACCCTGCACTTTCCCGCCCTAACCGCCACCATCATCCTCGGCGACGCCCGCAACACCCTCCCCGCATGGGCCGGCTCTGCCGACGCCTGGTTCCTCGACGGCTTCTCCCCCGCCAAGAACCCCGAGCTGTGGTCCCCCGAGCTTTTGACCGAGGTCGCCCGCCACACCGCATCCGGCGGCACTTTCGCCACCTACACCGCCGCAGGCCACGTCCGCCGGTCACTGGCAGCGGCGGGGTTTACGGTCACCAGACAACCGGGCTTCGGCAAAAAGCGCCACATGACGACAGGGCAGTTGTAGGCCGGGGCGCGCCCCGGCACCGCCACGCCACCCACCCGGAAGATGGGCAGGTTGCCCATCCATCTCCAGGTAGGCCGGGCTTCAGCCCGGCATCTCCCCATCGCTTGGCGGAAACATGTGGTCATACCACGCCTCCAGCCACCCGAACTTCTTCGGGAACCGCTTGGCAAGCTTGCGCAACGGGCCTTCCATCCGCTTCATCACATGCAGACTGATCCCGACCGGTGCCAGCACCGTCTTGTCATACAGATCGCCGCCCTTCCGGGCCAAAACCGCATTGCGCGCCCTGCGCTCTCGCTCCCGACGCGCCAACCCGTCCTCCGCCAAGGCCCGCGCCACCTCGTGGGTCGAGGCGACAAGCCCCCGTGCCTCCGGCACTCCCGCCTTTGCATCCGTCCCTTCGGCCACCTCGGCACGGTATTCCGCTTTCACATCCTCCCGCGCCTCAGGAGTGGAAAAGATGATCGCATCCAGCGCCCGGAACTCGGCCTCCCCCGCGCGCACCGCCGCAGGCGACACATCGTCCAACTCTTCCAAGCCCTCGTACAGCACCCAGTCCGGGAACCGGTTCACAAAGGTCGCAATCGCCGCTGCAAAGCCCCTGAGGTCGCCCCCCGCCCCATCCGGCAACCGTGCCAGAAACTCCGCGTCCTTGGACAGGATGATGATCCGCTGCCCTTGCATCCCGATCCCGATCACCCGGCGCGGATCATAGCCCTCGCCCATCTCCCGGTCGAACGAGGCGAGGTAAGCAGGCAGCGGTGCATAGTTGTGAATGCTGAACGCCGCCGCAAAATCCAGCCGATACCGCTGCAACGCCTCCCATCCCAAAGCCGCCCGCGCATTGGCATCGCTGACCGGCAAGCCGCTGGGTCCGGCCATGGCGATGGTGACTTCGCCCACCGCTACTTCCAATGGCGCGGGAATCCGTGCGGGAAGGTTCGGAACCAAATTAAGCTTCGGTTCTGGGCCCTCCCCCGGAACCGGCATCCCCAGATACTCGAACAACGCCCGTGCTCGTTGTTTGGGTCGCTCTATTCGAGAAATTTCCTCAATGCGCGCGTCCTCACGAGTCGCTGCGCATCCCTCAAATCTCAATCCTGCGTACTCAGGTACCGTCACCAACTGCTCCAACCCACCAATGTTTCTAAGACTTATGACCCCAACGAAAGTGTTGGTAAGGTCAAGCCCCTTAAGACTGGTAAGATTCGCAAGTGCCGATATCTCACTCACATCTGTGCCGGATAGTTTCAGTACCTTCAAAGCCTTCATCCCAGCAAGTGCTGACACATCTGTCACTGAGGTATGAGAAAGGTCTAGCCGCACCAGACTGGTATATCCGGCAAGCGCAGAAATATCGCTAACGCGAGTGTTAGACAGATCACACCACACAAGCGCACTATGCCTTGAAAGCGCCGAGATATCCGTCACGGCGGTGCGCGACAGGTCTAGACGCACGAGGTGTGATAGCCAAGTAAGCGACGAAACACTTCTAACGCCAGAGCCGGAGAGATTGAGATCCATCATGCTTTTAAGTTCGCCGAGCGCAGACACGTCGACTACACCAGTTTGCGAGAGGTCAAGCCCCCTTAGCCTGCGCAACCCAGCAATCGTGGAGATATCCGTCACACCGCAACTAGATAAAACAAGACCTCTAAGCTCGGTCATACCACCAAGCGCGGAAATGTCGGTCACGTCGGTTCCGGAAAGGTCAAGTCCTATCAGACTCGCCAAACCTACCAATTCCTCCGGAATCCGTTGCAAACCCTCAATACTCAGGTCCAGCCTCTTCGCCCCGTCCCTCTTCGCCTCAGCAATCCGCCGCTTCGCCTCCTCGAACGCCTTTTCCGCCTTCCCCATGCCGCCTCCCTTGCGGCGTCACCTGCGCGCCTCTCGGAACATGACCCGCCAAATCCAACCGCACAAGCCCCCGCAAACCCTAACAGAACCTTAACAAATTTTGCCTTATCTCACAAATACAACACCTTACCAGTCATAACACGCGTGTTATCACACCCCCTACACCCTGCCCCGTGCCCGTGCTACCGACAGCCTCACGATGACCCTCTCCAAGAATCCCACCCGCGGCATCTGGCTGATGATCGCCGCCGTTGCCGCCTTTGCCGCGCAAGACGGGTTTTCCCGCCACCTGGCAGAGCAATACAATACCCTGATGGTCGTGATGATCCGCTACTGGGCCTTCGCGGCCTTCGTGATCTTCCTGGCGCTGCGCCGCCCCGAGGGCCCCCGCGCGGCGATCCGGTCCTCCCGGCTCGGCGCGCATCTGATCCGCTCCACCCTTCTGGTGACCGAGGTCTGTCTGATCGTCTGGGGCTACACCCTGATCGGCCTGATCGAAAGCCACGCGATCTTTGCGATCTGCCCGCTTCTTGTCGTCGCCCTGTCCGGCCCGATCCTGGGCGAGCGGATCTCGTGGCAACGCTGGGCTGCCGTCGGCGCAGGCCTTGCCGGGGTGCTGATCATCCTGCGCCCCGGATCGGGCGTGTTCGCCTGGCCCGCGCTCCTGCCGCTCGCCGCCGCGCTGATGTTTGCCACCTATTCCGTGCTGACCCGCCTGACCACGCGGGACGAGCCGACCTTCCCCGCCTTCTTCTGGCCGGGTGTCATCGGTGCAGTTCTGATGACCGGCCTCGGCCTGCCAAATCTCGAACCCGTCGCGCCGCAGGACCTGGTGTTCCTCGCCTTCTACTGCGTGCTGTCGATCCTGTCGCACTGGCTGCTGCTGAAGTGCTACGAGGCAATCGAGGCCGCGCGGGTCCAGCCCTACGCCTATCTGCAGATTGTCTTCGTCACCCTGATCGGCCTTGCCGTCTACGGCGAAACCCTGGCCCTGCCGGTCGCCTTGGGCACCGCCGTCATCGTCGCCGCAGGCCTTTACGCCCTGTCGCTGGAGCGCCGGTGACCACGCCGCAAAACACCAGGGCAGGCATCTGGCTGATGATCGCCACCACCTTTGTCTTTGCGGCGCTGGATGGCATCTCGCGCCACCTTGCCGCGGAATACAACGTGATGATGATCGTGATGATCCGCTTCTGGTTCTTTGCGGCGTTCGTCATTGCCGTCGCCGCCCGCACGCCGGGTGGGCTACGCGCCTCCGTCCGCTCCGCCACCCCCTGGCTGCAGGCCGCCCGCGGCGTCATTCTGGTGGCCGAGATTTGCGTGATGGTCGTGGGCTTTGTACACCTCGGCTTGATCGAGGCGCATGCGGTGTTCACCTGCTACCCGCTGCTTGTGGCAGCCCTCTCCGGCCCGATCCTGGGCGAAAAGGTCGGCTGGCGGCGCTGGACGGCAATTCTGGTGGGTCTTGCGGGGGTGCTGATCATCCTGCAACCGGGCTTTGCGGTGTTCTCGTCTTGGGCGCTGGTACCGCTGCTGGCTGCCTTCCTGTTCGCGCTTTACGGCTTATTGACCCGCTATGTTGCCCGCAAAGACGATACGTCGGTCAGCTTTTTCTGGACTGGCACCGTCGGCGCGCTGGTGATGACACTGGTCGGCATCTGGTCGTGGGAGGCGATGACCCCGCCGGACTGGGGCTGGATGGCCGCGCTGTGCGGCATGGCGGTGCTGGGCCACTGGCTGCTGATAAAGTCCTACGCGGTGGCCGAAGCCTCTGCCGTGCAACCCTTCGCCTATCTGCAACTGGTGTTTGCGTCGATGATCGGCATTGCGGTTTTCGGCGAAACGCTGCGCATGAACGTGGCCCTCGGCGCGGGGATCGTGGTGGCAGCCGGAGTGTTCACGCTCTGGCGGCAACGGGTGCGCGAAAAGGCAGCCGCCGTTCAAGCCTGACGGGTATGTCAGCTGACCATGACGACGCGCCCCCCCCCCCAGCCAGACCGCCGGTTGCCCTGCCCCCGGCATCCGCGTAAACCTGCATCAGCCGTTACAGGAGCCCGCACATGCCCACACCGAAACCCGTCGTGCTGTGCATCCTCGACGGCTGGGGCATCGGCGATAACCCGGCTGTCAGCGCGCCCGCTCAGGCCTTTGTGCCGACCTTCAACCACCTCTGGGCAACTTGCCCGCATGCCACCCTGATCACCCACGGCCCCGACGTCGGCCTGCCAACCGGCCAGATGGGCAATTCTGAGGTGGGCCACACCAACATCGGCGCTGGCCGCGTGGTAGCGATGGACCTTGGGGCGATTGATCTGGCGGTCGAAGATGGCAGCTTTGCCGCCAACCCCGAGGTGACAAGCTTTGCCGCAAAGGTGAAGGCCAACAGGGGCACGGCGCATCTGATGGGCGTTGTGTCAAGCGGCGGCGTGCACGGCCACATCAGCCACATCATCGCCGCCTGTACCGCCATCACCGCGCTTGGGGTGCCTGTGGCGCTGCACGCCATCACGGATGGCCGCGACGTGGCCCCTTCGTCCGCTGCCGCCTTCATGGCGCAACTGACCGCCGCGCTGCCACCCGGTGCCGAGGTGGCCACTGTCATCGGCCGCTATTGGGCGATGGACCGCGACAATCGCTGGGACCGTGTCGAACGTGCCTATCGAGCCATCGTGCGCGCCACAGGCGAGGTGGCCCCCGATGCCGCCACTGCCGTCATCCATTCCTACGCCAAGGGGGAAACCGACGAATTCCTGGCCCCCACCGTCATCGCCGGTTACACCGGCGTCAGGGACGGCGACGGTTTATTCTGCCTGAACTTCCGCGCCGACCGGGCGCGCGAGATTCTTGCCGCGCTTGGCAATCCAGCTTTTCTCGCGTTTGACACCGGCACCCGCCCGACATGGTCTGCGATGCTGGGCATGGTCGAATATTCCACCGGACATAACGCTTTCATGGCCACTGCCTTTCCCAAGCGCGTGCTTGTCAACACCCTCGGCGAATGGGTCGCGGCCCACGGCAAGACCCAGTTCCGTCTGGCGGAAACCGAGAAGTACCCCCATGTCACGTTCTTCCTGAACGGCGGCCGCGAGGTGCCCTACCCCGGCGAAGATCGCGCCATGCCACAGTCGCCCAAGGTCGCGACCTACGACCTGCAGCCCGAGATGAGCGCCGCCGAAGTCACCGACCACCTCGTCGCCGCAATCAACCACGGCTACGACCTGATCGTGGTGAACTTCGCCAACCCCGACATGGTCGGCCATACCGGCTCCCTGCCCGCCGCGATCAGGGCTTGCGAGGCGGTGGATCAGGGGCTGACCCGTGCGCTGGCCGCCCTTACCGCAACAGGCGGCGCCATGCTGATCTGCGCCGATCATGGCAATTGCGAGCTGATGGTCGATCCTGTCACCGGCGGCCCGCATACCGCCCATACCACCAACCCGGTGCCCGTGATCCTGGTCGGCGGCCCGCGCGGGGCCATCCTGCGCGATGGCCGCCTCTGCGATCTTGCGCCCACGCTGCTGCACTTGATGGGCATGTCGCAACCGGCAGAGATGACCGGAAAAACCCTTATCGCATGATCCGCGCCGCCGCACTTGTCATCATGCTGGCCGCGCCGTTGCAGGCCGAAACCGTTGCCGCACAGGCGGCGAAAGCTGCCGCCGATCTGCAGTCTGCCGTCGCGGCGCTCGACGTGGCCACCGCCGCCCGCGACCGCGTCACCGCCCTCACCCAGACAATCCGCGCCTATGAGCAGGGCCTTTCCGCCCTGCGCGCCGCGTTGCGCGCGGCAGCATCGCGCGAATCCGCCCTCACCCGCCGCCTTGCAGCGAAAAGCGACAGCATCGGGCAGTTGCTGGGCGTGCTGTCGACGATCGAGGCGAACCCGGGCCCGCTTTTGTTGCTTCACCCCGACGGCGCGCTGGGCACGGCGCGGTCTGGCATGATGCTGGCCGATGTGACGCCCGCACTGCAGGCCGAAGCCGAAAGCCTGCGCGCCGAACTGCAGGAGCTGACCGACCTGCGCGCCCTGCAGCAGGCCGCAGGCGAAACCCTCACCCGTGGCCTTGCCGCCGCGCAAACGGCCCGCACCACGCTGTCGCAGGCGATCTCCGACCGCATCGACCTGCCCCGCCGCTTCACCGACGACCCCGAGGCGCTGCGCAGCCTGCTGGAAAACGCCGACACGCTTGAGGACTTTGCCGAGGGCCTGTCGCTCAACGTCGATGACCGGCAGGATCAGACCTTCACCGCGGCCAAGGGCACCCTGCCGCTGCCGGTCCTCGGCGCGTTGCTGCGCGAACCGGACGAGGCCGACGCTGCCGGCACCCGCCTCCCGGGTCTGACGCTGGCCACCCAGGCGCGGGCGCTGGTCACCGCACCCTGGCCCGCGACCATTCGCTACCGCGGCCCGCTGCTTGACTACGGAAATGTGATGATCCTTGAACCCGGAGACGGCTATCTTCTGGTTCTCGCCGGGCTTGATACCCTTTATGGCGAGGTGGGAGAGGTCATTGCCGCTGGCGCGCCCGTCGGTCTTATGGGCGGGTCTGGCGGCGGATCAGGATCGGCCTCGACAGAATTCACCACCCCGCCCGCAGATGGGTCTGGCGGGCGCGACACGGAAACGCTTTATATGGAATTGAGATTGGGAGCTGCCCCGGTTAACCCGATGGACTGGTTCACCGCCACCGCCCGAACAGGAGACTGAGAACAGGATGAAGAAGTTCGTGATGGCCGCCCTCGGCGGAACTGTGGCTGGCGCTTTGCTGACCACGCAGGTGGCCGGCCCTCTGATCGCGCAAGAGGCGACGAAGGACAGTTCTGTCTACGAACAACTTGACCTTTTTGGCGACATTTTCGAACGCATCCGCGCCCAATATGTCGAACCGGTGGAAACGGATGCGCTGGTCGAAGCCGCGATCAACGGCATGCTCACCTCGCTCGATCCGCATTCCAGCTACCTGTCGGCGAAGGATTTCGACGACATGCAGGTGCAGACCCGCGGTGAATTTGGCGGTCTTGGCATTGAGGTGACGCAAGAAGAAGGCTTCATCAAGGTTATCTCGCCGATGGACGGCACGCCTGCTGCCAAGGCCGGTATCCTTGCAGGCGATTTCATCACCCATGTGAACGGCGAATCGGTGCTTGGTCTGGTGCTGGACGAAGCCGTGGCAATGATGCGCGGCCCCATCGGATCTGAAATCATCATCACCGTGGTGCGCGAAGCGACGCCGGAACCGTTCGACGTTTCAATCATTCGCGACACGATCAAGTTGACCGCCGTCAAGGGCCGCGTCGTCGGATCCACCGTCGTGTTGCGCATTACCACCTTCAACGATCAGACGACCTCTGGCCTGAATGCCGAACTGAAGAAGGGCATCGACGAGCTTGGCGGCATCGACAAGCTTGAGGGCGTTGTGCTGGACCTGCGCAACAACCCCGGCGGCCTGCTGAACGAAGCAATCACCGTGTCGGACGCCTTTCTTGAAAAGGGCGAGATCGTTTCCACCCGGGGCCGCGATCCATCGAGCGGTGAGCGTTACAATGCCAAGCCGGGCGATCTGGTCGCGGGCAAGCCGATCGTGATGCTGATCAACGGCGGCTCCGCCTCGGCGTCGGAAATCGTCGCGGGGGCACTGCAGGATCACCGCCGCGCCATCGTCGTCGGTACCAAAAGCTTTGGCAAGGGATCGGTCCAGACACTGATCCCGCTGCGCGGCGACGGGGCGATGCGGCTAACCACCGCGCGTTACTATACACCGTCGGGCCGGTCGATCCAGGCGCTTGGCATTTCCCCGGACATCGTGGTCAACCAACCCCCACGGGAAGAGCCGGTGGCCGGGGCCGAAGCGGACAAGCCCGCATCGGCGGTACAAGATCGGTCCGAGGCCGATCTGCGCGGCGCGATCACCAATGATTCGATGACCGATGACGAAAAGCGCCTCTACCAGGAAGAACTTGCCCGCGCCGAGGAATCCGCCAAGCTGCGCGACGAGGATTACCAGTTGGCTTACGCTGTCGACATCCTGAAAGGGCTGACCGCAATCGCCCCGCAAGACCCCTGAGACCGGCAGGCATCAAACCTCCCCTATCCCTCGTGGGGTGGGGGGTTGGGGTGGGGGGCGCCCGTTCAAGGCTAGCAAGCCGCCACATGCCAGGATTAGCCGGAATGACCGATCCCGAAAGCCTTCCCTATCGCCCCTGCGTCGGCGTGACGCTGATCAACGCCGAAGGCCTGATCTTTGCCGGTCAACGCCTCGACAGCCCCACTCCCGCCTGGCAGATGCCGCAAGGCGGTATTGATGAGGGCGAAAAACCCAAAGCCGCTGCATTGCGTGAATTGTGGGAAGAAACCGGCGTCACTGCCGATCTGGTGCAGCAGGTGGCCAAAACCCACGGCTGGGTCACCTATGACCTGCCGCCCGACCTGATGGGCCGCGTCTGGGGCGGAAAGTATCGCGGCCAGCGGCAGAAATGGTTCCTGTTCCGGTTTGTGGGGCAGGACAGCGACATCAGGATCGCCACCGAACACCCGGAATTTTCAAGCTGGCGCTGGATATCTGCTGACCAGATGGTCGCCGAGATCGTGCCCTTCAAACGCGCGGTGTATGAGGAAGTGGTGCGCAGTTTCCGGGGGTATCTGAGGTGAATGATCACTGGCCGTCTCAAAGATCATGACGCGTCACAGATCGCCAAAACCGCCTCTCGATTCCGGTCAATCATCGCATGACGTAGCGGATTGCCCCGCCCACACTCATTCCCCTACGACTATCTCTCGCGGCCCTGTTACCCCTTGATCTTGAGCGCTCGGAGAGTTTGCCTCAGCGCAGGCGCTTCTCACCTTACCCGCATCCCGTCCGCGCCGAACACCATTGCGTCCTTCGCGTCGAACCCGACCGCCACCCTGTCGCCGGGGCGGAGGCCGACCTGATCGTGGCTTTCGATGATCAGCCGCTCTCCCGACGGGGCGGTGACATGAACGAAGCTGACCCCGCCCAAAGCCTCGGTAATCTCCACCTTGTGCGTCTGCCCCGCCTCGATCCGCAGGTGCTGTGGCCTGAGGCCGACCGAGACCTGCGCCCCGGCGCCCGGCAGGGCCACCCCCGTGGCCACCGCGTCGGTCAGGCCCTTGGTCTGCACCGATCCCGGAGCGGCCACGACACCCGCCACGAAATTCATCGCCGGGCTGCCGATGAAGCCCGCGACGAACTTGTTGTCCGGGTCGTTGTACAGATCCAGCGGCTTGCCCACCTGTTCCACCCGCCCCGCCCGCAGCACCACGATCTTGTCGGCAAGCGTCATCGCCTCGACCTGATCATGCGTCACGTAGATCATCGTGGCACCGATCTCGCGGTGCAGGCGGGCGATTTCAACCCGCATTTCCACCCTGAGCTCGGCATCGAGGTTCGACAGCGGCTCGTCAAACAGGAACACCTCCGGCCCGCGCACGATGGCGCGGCCGATGGCCACGCGCTGTCGCTGGCCGCCGGACAGGGCCTTGGGCTTGCGCGCCAGATAATCGTCCAGCTTCAGGATGCGGCTGGCTTCCCTGACCTTGGTTTCAATCTCGGCCTTCGGATGGCCGGTCATCTTCAGCCCGAACCCCATGTTTTCGGCCACCGTCATGTGGGGATACAAGGCATAGGTCTGGAACACCATCGCCACACCCCGCTCACTCGGGTCTGCACGGGTCACGTCCCGCGCGCCGATCCGGATCGCGCCGGATGTGGTTTCCTCCAGCCCCGCCACCATCCGCAGCAGCGTTGACTTGCCGCAGCCCGATGGGCCGACAAATACACAGAACTCCCCGTCCTCGACCGTCAGGTCAACGCCGTGGATGACCTGCACGTCGCCATAGCGCTTGATGACCTTGTTCAGTGTCACGCCTGTCATGGTGGTTCCTCCCCCTATCCCTGTTCCGGAAAGCGCCAGCTTTCGGCTTCGGCCGAAATCCGCGCCGCGATGTCCTTGGTCAGCCCTGCCCGCGCCTCCAGCGCGGTCAAGGTCGTTCTCGCCGTGGTCGATGTCACCGACAGTGCCCCGATCACCCGGCCCGCACGGGTGAGAATCGGTACTGCACAACAGATGATGCCCGGCTCGTGCTCTTCGCGGTCAAAGGCGTGGCCGCGGGCGCGAATCGCCACCAGTTCGGCACGCAGCTTTGCCGGGCTGTCCAACGTCTGGTCGGTGTGGCGGTGGAACGACTGGCGCGCCAGTGCCTGTTCCAGCGCCTCTTCCGGCAGGTAGGCCAACATCGCCTTGCCCACCCCGGTGCAATAGGCCGGACCCACTTTGCCGGCCTGGGCGAACATCTCTACCGGACGCGCCGCGTTGCGCTTGTCGACATACAGAACCTGCCCCAGATCCATCTGCGCCAGATGGATCGTCTCGCCGGTTTCCCGTGCCAATTCATCCAGATAAGGCCGCGCTATTGGGGCCAGCGACGATTGCGCCCAGGCCACATGTGCCAATCTGACCAGCCGCACGCCAAGCGCATAAGTGCCCCGGTCCGGATCGTAAGCCAGCATCCCCTGATGCGTCAGGGTCTGCAAAAACCGGTACAGTGTCGCCTTGGGATAAACGCCTTGCGACAAGAGTTCGGTAAAACGCACCGGCTGGCCGTGGCTTGCAACCATGTCCAGCACATCCAGCGCCTTGCCGACCGTTCCGTCCGCGTGCCCTTCCGCGCCCATGCCTTGTCCTCGTGACACCGATGTTGACAGGCATAAGGATAGCGGACATAGTTTTCAATATTCAAGACTAAGTTTCACATAATGGAACCAAAAGGGAGGAAACCATGGTCCATAAGCAAGCGGGCGCGCTCGCCATAATGGCGGCGCTGCTCATGTCTGCGTCGGCGATGGCGCAAGACAAGCGCGTCCTGAACTACTACGCCGACTTCGATCCGATTCCGCTGGCCGCCTTCGAGGCGCTGATCACGGATTTCGAAGCCGCCAATCCCGAGGTCGACGTCGTTCTGCAGAACTTCGACCATGAAGGCTACAAGACAGCGATCCGCAACTTTCTGACCACCGATTCGCCTGATCTGGCAAACTGGTACGCCGGCAACCGCATGGCCCCCTTCGTCAACGCCGGCCAGTTTCAGGATGTCTCGGACGTCTGGGAGAGCAACGGCCTGAGTGACAGCCTTGCCTCCGCCAAGGCATCGATGACCATCGACGGCAAGCAGTGGGGCGTTCCCTACACTTATTACCAGTGGGGCATCTACTTCAACAAAGACGCCTACAAGGCCGCCGGTGCCGAAGTTCCCGCAACATGGGATGAGTTTGTCGCCAACTGCGAAAAGTTCAAGGCTGCGAACATCGACTGCCTGACCGTCGGTACCAAGGCCCTGTGGCCCGGCGCCGGCATCTTTGACTACATGTCGCTGCGCACCAACGGCTACGAATGGCACATGGATCTGACCGCCGGCAAAATCGCCTGGACGGATCAGAAAGTGCGCGATGTGTTCGCACAATGGGCGCGCATCCAGCCCTTCATCACCGCGAACCATGCGGCGCTGGAGTGGGAAGATGCCGCCGCCCTGATGGTGCAGGGCAAGGCTGCCAACTATGTGATGGGCAACTTCGCCGTCGGCAACTTCAAGCAAGGCGGGATGACCAACGACACCCTCGGCTTCATGGTGTTCCCGGAAATCACAGCCGGATTGCCGCGCGCCGAGGAGGCACCGACCGACACGATCCATATCCCCTCCGGTGCCAAAAACGTCGATGACGCCAAGCTGTTTCTGGCTTATGTCGCCGATGCGGCGGTGCAGACCAAGCTGAACGCAGCGCTCACACAGCTGCCGACCAACAAGAACTCCACCGTGCCTGCCGACGATCCGTTCCTGGTTGCTGGCTTTGAATCGCTGTCCTCGGCCTATGCGCTGGCACAGTTCTTCGACCGTGACGCTCCCGCCGAGATGGCAAAGGCCGGCATGGAAGGCTTCCAGGAGTTCATGGTCAAGCCGGAAAACCTGGACGCAATCCTTGAGCGTCTGGAGAAGGTTCGCGCCAAAGCCTACGAATAAGGCTCCCGACGGGCGACCCGTTGAAGGCCGCCCGCCATACCTTGCCCCGGAGGTCCGCTTCCGGGGCATTTCGTCCCTCCGAACGCCAGAGGTCCGCCATGAGCACATACTGGAAAGCGAATCAGCGCCGCCTTGCGCCGTGGCTGTTTCTGGCACCCGGCATGATCATGTTTGCGATTTATGTGATCATCCCGATTTTCCAGTCGATGTGGATTTCATTCTACGACTGGGACGGGCTTGGCGAGGCGGTCTGGATCGGCACTGACAACTATGTCGAACTGGCCGACGATCCGGAGTTCTACACCTCGTTCAAGAACAACATCATCTGGCTGGTGCTGTACCTCCTGGCCGTTCCGGCAGGGTTGCTGATCGCGATTTTCCTGAACCAGACGGTGCGTGGCATCCGGTTGTACAAATCGTTGTTCTTCTTTCCCTTCGTGATCAGTCAGGTCGTGGTGGGGCTGATCTTCACCTGGTTCTATGCCCCCGGCTTTGGCCCGATTTTCAAGCTGACAGAACTGATCTTCGGCACCGGCACCGCCATTCTGGCCGATGATCGTTTTGTGACCTACGGCATCATCGCGGCGGGCCTCTGGCCGCAGATCGCCTATGTGATGATCCTGTATCTGACCGGCCTGAACAACGTCGCCCCCGATCAGGTCGAGGCGGCGCGGCTGGACGGGGCCAAGGGCTGGCGGATGTTGTGGTACGTGATCCTGCCGCAACTGCGCCCGGCCACCTTCATCGCGGTCGTGGTCACGGTGATCGGCGCGTTGCGGTCGTTCGACCTGGTGTCGATCATGACGGCGGGCGGGCCATATGGCTCCAGCCGGGTGCTGTCCTACTACATGTACGAACAGGCTCTATCGGAATACGGCTACCGGATGGGCTATGGCGCCGCCATTGCGGTCGTCCTGTTCGGCATCATGATGGTTTTCATCTCGGGCTTCATCTGGAAGATGTGGCGCGACGAAACTGAACGTTAAAGGAGGCGCGCCAGCAGATGTTCCCCCGCCCCATCGAACAGACCTCGCGCGCGACGCAAGTGATGTATCAGGTCGCGCTGCCGATCGCGCTATTCCTGTGGCTGATGCCGCTTCTGGGTATCGCCGTCACGTCGCTGCGCCCACCTGCCGATCTGGCGCAGGGCAACTATTTTGGCATCCCGAGCGCCATAGCCTTTTCCAACTACGCCGATGTCTTCCGCAACTCAGACCTTGCGCGCTACATCCTCAATTCCTTCATGCTGACCATTCCGGTGGTGATCGGGGCGGTCGGGCTATCGTGCCTGACGGGTTATGCGCTCGGCATCTACAAGTTCCGCTCCAACCTCCTGATCTTCTTCCTGTTCGTCGCGGGCAATTTCGTACCCTTCCAGATCCTGATGGTTCCCGTCCGCGACCTGACCTACGACATGGGTCTGATTGATACCACAACCGGCCTTGCGCTGTTTCACATCGCCTTTCAGACCGGCTTCTGCACCCTGTTCATGCGCAACTTCATCAAGGCCCTGCCGTTCGAACTGATCGAAGCCGCGCGGGTGGAAGGTGTGTCCGAAATCCGCATCTTCTGGTACATCGTGCTGCCGCTGATGCGCCCCGCCATCGCGGCGCTGTCGGTGCTGATCTTCACCTTCATCTGGAACGACTATTTCTGGGCCACCGTGCTGACCACCAGCCGTGAGGCGCAGCCGATCACCGCCGGCCTCAATTCTCTGAAAGGGCAATGGGTTGCATCATGGCACCTGTTCTCGGCAGGGTCGATCATCGCGGCCCTGCCGCCGGTCGCGATCTTTTTCCTGATGCAACGGCATTTCATCGCAGGCCTGACGCTTGGGGCGGTGAAGTAACATGGAGTGGCGTATCGATGCCGGGGGTCAGACCTTGGCCCTCGCCACCTCCGGCGGCATACCGGAGGTGATCTATTGGGGCGCAACCCTGCCCATAGCCGAAGACCTGCCGCAACTTGCCGCCGCCACGCGCAATGATCTGACGGGTGGGATGCTGGACGCGCTGCCCGCGCTGTCACTGTCGCCGGAACCGGGCCGCGCCTTTCAGGGCCAGCCCGGGCATCTGCTGGCCGAAGCGGATGGCACGCCCCTGCACCCCGCCTTTAGGTTCGACCGCGCCGAGCAAACCGCAGGGCGCCTTTCGCTGATCAGCGGTGCCAATGGCCTGACGCTGACCCACGTCATCGCCGCGCAGCCCACCGGCGTTCTGACCTTGCAAACCACCCTTAGCGCCGACCGGCCGATCCGTGTGCACTGGCTGGCCGCGCCCGTTCTGCCCGCGCCGCAGACCGGGCAGATGATCGACGTTTCCGGGAAGTGGATCGGCGAATTTTCCCTGATCCACACCGACTGGACCCCCGGTATCCGCTTGCGCGAAGCGCGCACCGGGCGGTCGGGCCACGAACACCCCCCCTACCTGATCCTCGCCGATCATGGCTGCACCAACACCCAAGGCTGCGCTCTGGCGCTGCATTACGCCTGGTCCGGCGGGCACCGCATGGTGGCCGAAGAACTGCCAGACGGTCGCCGCCAGATTCAGTTCGGCGCCCCGATCGGCGCGGAAACCAAGGTCGCCACCCATTTTCAGACAGCCGAGCTGATCGCTGCCGTTTCTACCACCGGGCTTAACGGCATCGGTGCCGCTTTCCAGCAGGATATCCGCGACCGCGTGGTGCAATGGCCCGATGTCAAGCGGCCCCGCCCCGTGCACTACAACTGCTGGGAAGCGGTCTATTTCGATCATACGCTGGCCGCCCTGACGGATATAGCGACCCGCGCGGCCAAACTGGGGGCCGAACGGTTCGTGCTGGACGACGGCTGGTTCGGCGGCAACCTGCGGGGGCGCGATGACGACACCTCCAGCCTTGGCGACTGGACGATCCACCGGCGCAAATGGCCCGACGGCCTGCACCCGCTGATCAATCACGTCCACCAGCTGGGCATGACCTTTGGCCTGTGGTTCGAACCCGAGATGGTCAACCCCGACAGTGACCTTTTCCGCGCCCATCCCGACTGGATGCTGGGCCCGCGCGATCAGACGACCGGGCGACACCAGATGGTGCTGGATCTCGCCAA
>JAYSYZ010000299.1:0-6635 GCA_043727195.1 Paracoccaceae bacterium | reverse complement strand
AAAATCATTGAAAAAGAACGCCCCGATGCGCTGCTGCCTACCATGGGCGGGCAGACCGGGCTGAACACTTCGCTGGCGTTGGCCGACATGGGAATTTTGAAAAAGTTCAATGTTGAACTGATCGGGGCCAAGCAAGGTGCCATAGAAATGGCAGAAGATCGCAAATTGTTCCGCGAAGCGATGGATAGGATCGGGCTTGAAAACCCCAAGGCCACCATCATCGCCGCGCCGAAATTGCCGAACGGCAAATACGACATCACTGCAGGCGTGGCAGAGTGCCTTGCCGCCATCGAATATGTCGGCCTGCCCGCCATCATTCGCCCCGCCTTCACCCTTGGGGGCACCGGCGGCGGCGTCGCCTACAACCGCGATGATTATGAGGCAATTTGCCGAAGCGGCCTCGACGCCTCCCCCGTCGCGCAGATTCTGATCGACGAATCCCTGCTCGGCTGGAAGGAATTCGAGATGGAGGTGGTTCGTGATACCGCCGACAACGCCATCATCGTCTGCGCGATTGAAAACGTCGATCCGATGGGCGTGCATACCGGCGACAGCATCACCGTCGCCCCCGCGTTGACGCTGACCGACAAGGAATACCAGATCATGCGCAACGGCTCCATCGCCGTGCTGCGCGAAATCGGCGTCGAGACCGGCGGCTCCAACGTGCAATGGGCGATCAACCCCGCCGATGGCCGCATGGTGGTGATCGAGATGAACCCCCGCGTGTCGCGGTCGTCCGCTTTGGCCTCCAAGGCCACCGGTTTTCCCATCGCCAAGATCGCCGCCAAGCTGGCCGTCGGCTACACGCTGGACGAGTTGGACAACGACATCACCAAGGTCACGCCCGCGTCGTTTGAGCCAAGCATCGACTACGTGGTCACCAAAATCCCCCGCTTCGCGTTCGAAAAGTTTCCCGGCTCCGAACCCCATCTCACCACCGCGATGAAATCCGTGGGGGAAGTGATGGCGATCGGCCGCACCATCCATGAATCGCTGCAAAAAGCCCTCGCCAGTCTCGAAACCGGCCTCACCGGCTTTGACGAAATCGACATCCCCGGCTTGGCGCCCCCCTCCCCCCCCGTGGGCGAGGGCCGGGGTGAGGGGGTACTGGCTCCGGCAACCCGCGCCGCCCTCTTCAAGGCCCTTTCCCTGCAAACCCCCGACCGTATCCGCGTGATCGCCCAAGCCATGCGCCACGGCCTGACGGATGACGAGATCAACCTGGCCACCGCCTTCGACCCGTGGTTCCTCGCGCGTATCCGCGAAATCATCGACGCCGAGGCGCAAGTCCGGCATGACGGCCTGCCGGTTACCGAACACGCCCTGCGCCGCCTGAAAATGATGGGTTTCACCGACGCCCGCCTCGCCCGCCTCACCGGCCGGGATGAGGCCCAGGTCCGCCGCGCGCGCACAAGGCTCGGTGTCACCGCCGTCTTCAAGCGCATCGACACCTGCGCCGCCGAATTCGAGGCGCAGACCCCCTACATGTATTCCACCTACGAAGCCCCCGCGATGGGCGACGTGGAATGCGAGGCCCGCCCCTCCGCCGCGAAAAAGGTCGTCATCCTCGGCGGCGGCCCCAACCGCATCGGCCAGGGGATCGAATTCGACTATTGCTGCGTCCACGCCTGCTATGCCCTGACCGCGGCGGGCTATGAGACGATCATGGTCAACTGCAACCCCGAAACCGTATCGACCGACTACGACACCTCCGACCGGCTCTACTTCGAACCGCTGACCCTCGAACACGTCCTCGAAATCCTGCGGGTGGAACAGGAAAACGGCACCCTGCACGGCGTCATCGTCCAGCTTGGCGGCCAGACGCCGCTGAAACTGGCGCAGGCGCTGGCCAACGAAGGCATCCCGATCCTCGGTACCACCCCAGACGCCATCGACCTGGCCGAAGACCGCGAGCGGTTTCAGCAGCTTCTCCACAAGCTTGGCCTCAAACAGCCCGTCAACGGCACCGCCCGCTCCCGCGACGAAGCGTTCAAGGTCGCGGCGACTGTCGGCTACCCCCTGGTCATCCGCCCCTCCTTCGTCCTTGGCGGTCGCGCGATGGAGATCATTCGCGACGACGCCCAGCTGGAACGCTACATCCGCACCGCCGTGCAGGTGTCCGGCGACAGCCCCGTCCTTCTCGACTCATACCTGTCTGGTGCCATCGAGGTTGACGTGGATGCGTTAAGCGATGGTGAATCCGTGCATGTCGCCGGAATCATGGAACATATCGAAGAGGCGGGCGTCCACTCCGGCGACTCCGCCTGTTGCCTGCCGCCGCATTCCCTGACACCCGGTACCATCGCCGAACTGAAACGCCAGACCGTCCAGATGGCGCTCGCCCTCCACGTCGTCGGCCTGATGAACGTGCAGTTCGCCATCAAGGGGGCCGATATCTACGTCCTCGAAGTCAATCCGCGCGCCAGCCGCACCGTCCCCTTCGTCGCCAAAGCCACCGACAGCGCAATCGCCGCCATCGCGGCCCGCCTGATGGCTGGTGAGCCTTTGTCGAACTTCCCGATGCGCGCGCCCTATGCGCAAGGCGTCGGCCCCGACACGGTGCTGCCGCTCGCCGATCCCAACACCCTAGCAGACCCGCAAACGCCGTGGTTTTCGGTGAAAGAGGCTGTCCTTCCCTTCGCCCGGTTCCCCGGCGTCGACCCGGTGCTTGGCCCGGAAATGCGGTCAACGGGTGAGGTGATGGGCTGGGACCGCACCTTCGCGCTGGCCTTCCTCAAGGCGCAAATGGGCGCCGGTACCGTGCTGCCCGAAGCAGGCAGGGTGTTCCTTTCGATCAAGGACATGGACAAGACCGCACCCTTGGCCGCCGCGATGCGCGACCTCGTCGCCATGGGGTTCGAGATCGTTGCCACCAAGGGCACCGGCGCCTGGCTGGCCGCGCAGGGGATCGGGTCAACTCCGGTCAACAAGGTCTACGAAGGCCGCCCGAACATCGTCGACCGGCTGAAAAACGACGACATCGCCCTGGTGATGAACACGACCGAGGGCACGCAGGCGGTTTCGGATAGCCGCGATATCCGCCGCGTCGCCCTGATGGACAAGATCCCGTATTTCACGACGGCAGCGGCGAGCATCGCCGTGGTGGCGGCGATGAAGGCGCGGGGCGAGGGGTATGGGGTGCGGACGTTGCAGGGGTGAGAGATGGCAGAGGCGAAGGACGGGCCAATAGACGGAGAGTACTTTTCGAGAAATTACCTGCAGACCGAGACACCGTTCGCCGATGATCCGCGAGCTCGGCACAGACTAGGCGCGTATCTTAGTGAGTATTTTTCTGGTGAAGGCTATAAAGTCGGAAAGTTCATTGAACAGGAACTTGGAATTCAGTGTCTTTCTAATGGACCTGGCGGCTACTACGTAGCTTGGGGAGAACTTCTAAGGAAACTCAAAACATCCGACTTATTGGACGTTCTTACAGCGGTTATTCGGTTTCAACCAAAGAAGACCCGACGGGAAGGTCCAGCCAATGTTACTTCAGATCTTTTGGGTTTTACGTCACGAGTATTCTTGGAGCAGAACTTAGCATACAAGATTGATTCCAGAGGCGGCATACATCCTATCATAGACACTACTTTCAGCATTATGTCTTTCAATCTCATCCGCAATCTTTCCGCAAATGGACTAGAAGCAGCTCGAGAGCATGTAACTCGAGCGGAAAGAAACCTCTTGGCCGGTGAGTTCGACCCTCGAGGTGCGATCCGCTCGACCTTTGACGCAGCAGAAAATCTCTTCAAAGTTATCTTTCCTCGAGCGACACAACTTAACGCGCAAGCAATTAGGGAAAAGCTTGGGCCATACTTGGTGGACGTAACCTTTAGAACCAAACTGGAACACCAAGCTGCAGAGAAGCTTGTGAGTTCGCTTGTTGATTGGACCGAAGCAGCGCATTTCTATCGTCACGCGCCCGGGGGGACTGAGCCGGAACAGCCCAGTGACGAATTTGCAATCGCATTCGTTTCGCAGGGGTTCGCTTTTGTTAGATGGATTGGTGACACCTACGCAAGGAAGTCCGCAGCGACCAATGAATGACTTCTTCGTCGCAAAAACTTGCGGAAGGCACACACGCCCCGATTTTCAACCCGACAGTCTAGGCTGCCCCCCTTGCCTAGCGGCCTGGTACCTCCACACAATCGGTCCGGGTGACTGTCCACTGGACAGCTCCCTTCCGGACCTCTGGACCCTTCCCCAACCCTGTCATCCCCGCGAAAGCGGGGACCCAGCGACGCAACAGATGGCCCCCCGCTTTCGCGGGGGTGACAGGGCAATTCCGAGCCTGTCTCGCCCCCCAACCCCCCTCAACACCCCCGTAGGGTGCGCTACAGCGCACCATGGCCCCAAGTCACCCCCGAAAGCCCTTGCGGCCCCCCAATCGTAAACACTTCCTTACCTCCCAAACCTAACCCCTTGATTTTCCGAACTCCGAAATCCTGTCCACGCGTGGACACGCGCCCAAACCCGCGACGGCCTTGCATCCGCCTCCCCGAACGTCGAAAGTCCGGAAAAGCCCACCCTGACCGAGGCCCGCATGCCCCCCTTCAACCAACCCCTCGGTGGCAACGACATGCCGCGCTTCGGCGGCCCCGCCACCATGATGCGCCTGCCGACCCAGGCCACTGCCGAAGGGCTCGACGCCGCCTTCATCGGGATCCCGATGGATCACGGCACCTCCAACCGCCCCGGCACACGGCTTGGTCCCCGCCAGATCCGCGACGAATCCCGGATGCTGCGGCCCTACAACATGGCCACCGGCGCGGCCCCGTTCGAGGCGATGCAGGTGGCCGATATCGGCGACGTTGCGATCAACACCTTCGATCTGAAGAAAACCGTCGACATCATCACCGCGCATTACCACGAGGTTCTCGGCCACGGCGCGATCCCCCTCACCCTCGGCGGTGATCACACCCTTACCTGGCCGATCCTGCGGGCGATCAAGGCACGCCACGGGCCGGTGGCGCTGATCCACGTCGATGCCCATGCCGACATCAACGACACCATGTTCGGCGAAAAGGTCGCGCATGGCTGTCCGTTCCGCCGCGCCTGGGAGGATGGCTGCCTGATCAACGACAAGGTGTTCCAGATCGGCCTGCGCGGCACCGGCTATTCCCCCGACGATTTCGACTGGGGCCGCCAGCAAGGCTGGACGGTCATTCAGGCCGAGGAGTGCTGGCACCGCTCGCTGACCCCGCTGATGGCTGACATCCGCGCCCGGATCGGCAACGCGCCGGTTTACCTGTCCTACGACATCGACAGCCTTGATCCCGCTTTCGCCCCCGGCACCGGCACGGTGGAGCCGGGGGGCCTGACCATCTGGCAGGGGCTGGAAATCGTGCGCGGTTGCAGCGGCCTCACCCTCGTCGGCTGCGATCTGGTCGAGGTGTCGCCACCGTATGATCCGTCAGGCAACACCGCGCTTGTCGGGGCGAATCTGCTATACGAGATGCTCTGCGTGCTGCCGCCCGTGGTGCGGCATCGGCTGACAAAGTCCTGAACCAAGGGGAGAATGGAAATGACCAACACGGCAAGACTGGCGGCGCTTCTAATGACGGTGGCCGCGCCGGTAACGGCGGAAGAGATCAACGCACTGGTCTGGTGCGACCATACCGATCCCGCGTTCCTCGACCCCTTCACCGCCGCCACCGGCATCACGGTAAACGTCCGCGATTATGAAGGCACCGGAACCGCGCTGTCGCTGATCAGCCAGTCGCAACCGGGCGATTGGGATGTGTTCGTGGTTGATACCACCGATGTGAAGCGTGTGGTGGAGCAGGGCCTGCTGGCACCGCTGGACCCCGCCGCCTTCCCGCTGGCGGATGTGTTTGCCGAGGTGCGGCTGGACGACTACCACACCGTCGACGGCGTGACCTATGCCGTGCCGGAAAAGTTCGGCTACAACGCCATCGCCTTTGACAGCAGCAAGGTCACGCTGGATCAGGCGCGCGCCATCGGCACTCTGTCGGATCCAGCGATGGCGGGCCAGATCGCGATTTATGACTACTACCTGCCGATCATCTCGCAACTGGCCATCGCCATGGGCAAGGCCCCGGCTGATCTGACCGAGGCCGACCTGCCCGCCATCAAGGAGCAGTTGCTGGCGATCCGCGCAAATGCCGCACTGGTGGGCGATGTGGTCACCTCGCAGACAGCACTGGCCACCGGGCAGGTCAGCATCCTGCTTGGCGGCGGCGAATATGCCGTGGCGGGCCTGCAGGCCGATCAGCCGAACCTCGACTGGGTGCTGCCCGATGTCGGCGGCGTGCGCTGGCAGCAGGCCATCGGTGTCATGGCCGCATCCACGAAGAAAGACGCGGCGACCAGGTTCCTGCAGTATGTGCTGTCGCCCGAGGGGCAGGCGGCCTTGGCCACCTCGTCATGCTACTGGGGGATGCCCGCGAACAGCAAGGCCACGCTGAGCGATGATCAGAAGGCCCGCCTGCGCTGGGATGAGCAGCCGAACTTCCTCGCGAAATCCCACCCCTATCATTCGCCGACCGAGGCGATGGACAAGGCGATGCAAGACCTGTGGGCCGAAACCATCCTGCAGTGATGCTCTCGCCCGAACAGGCGGCAGAGGTCACGTCGCGGCGGCAAGGGCTGGCCCTTGTTGCCCCGGCTGCGCT
>JAYSYZ010000298.1:0-6672 GCA_043727195.1 Paracoccaceae bacterium | reverse complement strand
TTACTTCCGACCAGCGCAGCCCCATGTCCAGCCAGACCCAGGCTGTCAGATGCAGCGCGATATAGCCGAAGGTCAGCAGGCCCAGCGCCCGGCGAAAGCGGATCAGGTTGAGCCCACCGCGCCGCAACGGTGTGACCGCCAGCGACGCCAGCAGAAACTGCAGGCCCAATTCGCCCAACTGGCGTTCCACCGTCTTGACCGGATCAGGACCAAGATCGCCTTGCAGCGTATTCCATGCCAGCCACAGGAACGGCAGGGTCCCGGCCAGATAGACCACCCAGGTCGGAACCTGGCGGGCCAGCGCGTTTGCCCGGTCCATCAGAAATCCTTCGCCAGATCCTGACCGGCATAAAGCGCAGCCACCTGGTCACCGTAGCCGTTGAACATCAGCGTGTCTTCCCGCCCGCCGAACAGGCCGCTGCCGATCCGCCGCTCGGATGCCTGGCTCCAGCGCGGATGATCGACCTTCGGGTTGACGTTGGAATAAAAGCCGTACTCGCCCGGCTGCAGCATATTCCAGGTCGTCTTGGGCATCTCGGCCACCAGACTGATCTTGACGATGCTCTTTATCGACTTGAAGCCGTATTTCCACGGCACCACCAGCCGGATCGGCGCGCCATTCTGCTTTGGCATGGCCTCGCCGTACAGACCCGTCGCCAGAATGGTCAGGGGATGCATCGCCTCGTCCAGCCGCAGACCTTCACGGTAGGGCCACTCGATGAACGGGCTGGACTGGCCCGGCATCTCCTCCGGTCGCACCAGCGTCTCGAACGCCACGAACTTCGCCCCCGGCTGTACCCCGATGCGGTCCAGCAGGCCCGACAGCTGGAACCCCATCCAGGGCACCACCATCGACCAGGCCTCGACGCAGCGAAAGCGGTAGATGCGTTCTTCCAGCGGCTGATCCTTCAGCACATCCGCCAGATCATAGGTGCCGGGCTTGTCCACCAGCCCGTCGATGACAATCGACCAGGGGTCGGTTGTCAGGCTGCCGGCATAGGTAGCAGGATCTTCCTTGCCGGTGCCGAATTCGTAAAAGTTGTTGTAGCTGGTGATGTCTTCCAGACTGTTCGCCACCTCGTCCGTCGAAAACGGGCTCTTGAGGTCGGTCTGCGCCAAGGCCGGTGTGGCCAGCAATGCCCCCGCACCGGCGATCAATTGCCGCCGGTTCATCCAGAGCGGCCGCGGGGTGACGTCCGACCAGTTCAACGTGTTGCGAAAGCGCATGTGAGGCTCCTGAAGCGTTGCCTGCAAGATGCGCGATAGCCGCAAAAACGCAAAGCAAACTGTCTCACATCTGCGGCAAACGATTGAAACATCGGGCGTGCGGTCACGGCGGATGAACTCTGCTCACGTTGGTTTGATTGGCCGGACGGCGACCCGCCTGCTTAGTGCGGCAACCCGTTCTCGCAAGGCCAACTCACGGAAATGTTTGGGTGATCTACCGGGGCGGGTGCTCCATATAATGGTTGCCAACAACGGCAAAAGATCAAACGGGAGTGACACCAATGATCCGCAGAACCTTTCTGGCGATGACCGCCGCCACCGCCTTCGCCATGCCAGCTTTCGCTGAGAGTCATTCGATGAATCTGGATATCGTCGATACCGCAGTTGCGAACGGCTCGTTCAACACGCTGGCTGCCGCATTGACAGCAGCCGGGCTGGTTGAAACGCTGAAGGGCGAAGGCCCGTTCACCGTATTCGCGCCGACCGATGCTGCCTTCGCCGCATTGCCCGCCGGTACGGTGGAAGACCTGCTGAAACCGGAAAACAAAGACAAGCTCGTCGCCATCCTCACCTACCACGTCGTGGCGGGCAAGGTCATGTCGACCGACCTGACCGAGGGCATGAAGGCTGCCACGGTCAACGGTGCCGAGGTTACCATCACGCTGGACGGCGGCCCGAAAGTCGACGGCGCAGTCATCTCGATGCCCGACGTCGCGGCGTCGAACGGGGTTATCCATGTCATCGACAGCGTGCTCATGCCGTCGATGTAACCGGGGTAAGTTTACGAGTATCGGGGGCGGGTTTTCCTGCCCCCTTTTTTTTGCGCGCGCCCGTCGCGCCCCCCCTGCCCCTGCAGTGCCAAGATTGTGCCCAGGATGGAACCAATCGCTCCCTCCCGCGTTGCTCTCCGCACCGACCTTCTATCCAAGACGGTCGCACATCAAACAGGAGGCTATCTTGGGTATTATCTGGACAATCATCATCGGTTTCGTGGCCGGCATCATTGCCAAGTTCATCATGCCGGGTGACAATGAACCGTCAGGTTTCATCATGACCACCGTTCTCGGTATCGTCGGCGCGTTCGTCGCGTCGTATCTTGGTCAGGCCATGGGCTGGTACGGTCCGGATACGGGTGCCGGTCTCATTGGCGCTGTCATCGGTGCGATCATCGTCCTCGCGGTCTTTGGCTTCATCCGCCGCCGCGCCTGACCTTCGCCATCTTGCATAAAGAATAAGGAGATTTCCTCATGAGCAGAGGCAGCCCATCCATGGTGGCGCTTCTCGGCCTACTGGCCGTAGCAGGCTACCAGAATCGCGATAAGCTTTCGTCAATGCTGCAGGGCGCGTCTAACGGCAGACCCGACGATCCGGATACGGCCCCTTATGTTAATTCTTCGACAACCTCGGGTGGCGGCATCGTTGACGATTTCCGCCGCATGCTCGGCGGCTCGGGTGACCGAAGCAATGGCATTGGTGGCGCCGCATCGGGTGGCTTGATGGCAGGACTGTCGGAAATCCTTGGTCGGTTCACCAATCCGGTGCAGGCGGCCAAGGCACAAAGCTGGGTCAGCACCGGGCCAAACGGCGCTCTCGGAGCCGCTGATCTTGACGAAGTGCTTGACGAAGACACGATGGCGGAACTGATGCAGAAGACCGGCCTCGGTCGGGAAGAGTTGCTGCACCGTCTCAGCACGGTCCTCCCCGACGCGGTCGATCAGATGACGCCAGACGGCCATCTGCCGACTGGCGAAAACATCAGGACCGTGATCTGATCCGCTCGCTTCATTGACTGCAGACTGAAAAGGGGGCCTCGCGGCCCCCTTTTTTCAATGCACTACCGCCTGTGTCGGCCTGACCCGCCGCGAAGCGCTGATCCGGTCGCCGATCAGCAAACCGTCAGGCCCGGCGCTGATCACCACACTGGCCCCGTCCATAAGATCACCCGACAGGATCATCTCGGCCAAGGGGTCCTGCAGATGACGCTGCATGACCCGTTTCAGCGGCCGCGCGCCAAACACCGGATCGTAGCCTTCATCCGCCAGCCACTGCTTGGCCTGCGGGTCAAGCTCCAGCGTGATCTTGCGCCCGACCAGCCGCGCCTCCAGCCGTTTCAGCTGAATCTCCACAATCTGCGCCATATCGGCGCGGTTCAGCCGTTCAAAGATGATCTGCTCATCCAGACGGTTCAGGAACTCCGGGCGAAAGTGCTGACGCACCGCCTCCTCGACCTCAAGTCGCGCCCCGCTGGCATCGGCCCCTTCCGGCAGTTCCGACAACGCCCGCGCCCCGAGGTTGGAGGTCAGCACGATCAACGTCTGCTTGAAATCCACCGTGCGGCCCTGACCATCGGTCAGCACCCCGTCGTCCAGCACCTGCAACAGCACGTTGAACACATCGGGATGCGCCTTTTCCACCTCGTCGAACAGCACCACCTGATAGGGGCGGCGGCGCACCGCCTCGGTCAGGACACCGCCTTCGTCATAGCCTACATAGCCGGGCGGCGCGCCGATCAGCCGGGCGACAGAGTGTTTTTCCATGAACTCCGACATGTCGATCCGCACCATCGCGTTGTCATCGTCGAACAGGTATTCGGCGACAGCCTTGGTCAGTTCGGTCTTGCCAACCCCGGTCGGGCCAAGAAACAGGAACGATCCCAAAGGCCGCCCCTCGTCATTCAACCCCGCCCGCGCCCGGCGGACGGCATTGGCCACCGCCGTCAGCGCAACGCGTTGGCCGACTACGCGCTTGCCCAGTTCCTCTTCCATCCGCAGCAGTTTTTCCCGCTCGCCTTCCAGCATCTTCGCTACGGGTATCCCGGTCCAGCGCTCGACGACTTCTGCGATTTGTTCGGGCCGTACCGCCTCGGATACCAGCGCCTGGCCCTCGCGGGCCTCCGCCTCGGCCAGCGTCTTCTCCAGTTCCGGGATGCGTCCGTATTGCAATTCGCCCGCCTTGGCGAAATCGCCGTCGCGCTTGGCATGTTCCAGTTCAGCGCGGGCGCGGTCGAGGTCTTCCTTCAGGCTGCGCGCGACCTCAAGGCTATCGCGTTCGGCTTGCCATTTGGCGGTCATCTCGGACGAGCGGTCCTGCAGATCGGCCAGTTCCTTTTCCAGCCGTTCAAGCCGGTCTTTCGACGCGGCATCATCCTCTTTCTTCAACGCCTCGCCCTCGATCTGCAACTGCAGGATCTGGCGATCCAGCTGGTCCAACTCTTCAGGCTTTGAATCCACCTCCATTCGCAACCGGCTGGCGGCTTCGTCCATCAGGTCGATAGCCTTGTCGGGCAGGAAACGGTCGGTGATATAGCGGTGAGACAGCGTCGCCGCCGCAACCAGCGCGGCATCCGCGATGCGCACACCGTGGTGAAGTTCGTATTTCTCCTTTATCCCGCGCAGGATGCTGATCGTGTCTTCAACCGTCGGTTCCGACACCATCACCGGCTGGAACCGGCGGGCAAGGGCCGCGTCCTTTTCCACGTATTTGCGGTATTCATCCAGCGTGGTGGCCCCGACGCAGTGCAACTCGCCCCGCGCCAGCGCCGGTTTGATCAGGTTCGCCGCATCCATCGCGCCGTCCGATTTGCCCGCGCCGACCAGCGTGTGCATCTCGTCGATGAACAGGATCACCTCGCCCGCCGCCGCCGTGATTTCGTTCAGCACCGCCTTCAGCCGTTCCTCGAAATCGCCGCGATACTTCGCGCCCGCAATCAACGCACCCATGTCCAGCGCCATCAGCTTCTTGTTGCGCAAGGATTCCGGCACATCGCCATCAATGATTCGCAGCGCCAGCCCCTCGGCAATCGCGGTCTTGCCGACGCCGGGTTCGCCGATCAGCACCGGATTGTTCTTGGTGCGCCGCGACAGCACCTGCATCGTCCGCCGGATTTCTTCATCCCGGCCGATGATCGGGTCGATCTTGCCGTCGCGCGCGGCCTCGGTCAGGTCGCGGGCATATTTCTTCAACGCCTCCATCGACTCTTCCGACGAGGCACTGTCCGCCGTCCGCCCCTTGCGCACCTCGTTGATCGCGGCGTTCAGCCCCTGTGCAGTGACCGCCCCAGCCACCAGCGCATCTTTGGCCCGCGTGTTGATCAGCGCCAGCGCGGTCAGCAACCGCTCAACGGGAACGAAACTGTCCCCCGCCTTTTTCGCCACGGTTTCCGCCTCGTCCAGCACCCGGACCAGCGAAGGGTCGATATAGGTCTGCCCGTCACCGCCCGAAACCTTCGGCAGCTTGGCAATCGCGGCATTGACCGCCGCATTGACCTGCTCGGGCGATCCGCCCGCCTTGCGGATCAGGTTCGCCGCGAGGCCCTGATCATCGTCCATCAGTGCTTTCAGCAGATGGTCTGGCAATACCCGCTGGTGGGTTTCCCGCATCGCGATGGTCTGGGCGGCTTGCAGAAAGCCCCGCGACCGTTCCGTGAACTTTTCCAGGTTCATCGGCATTCTCCTTTGCTCAAGCGCCCTGATCTGCAATGCCCGGTGAACCAGCACATTGCGCAAGGCCTTCCGCAATGATCTGGGAAACACCGCCCGATTTTGCAATCCCCGGCTGGCAGCTAATCAAGGCCAGTTCTTCAGGATACCACGATGCGCGTTTAAGCCTTTCTCCGCCGATACCCGGTGTCGGTTTCGGCGGGATCGGGCCGCAACTTTGCCACCCCTCGCCCCGACGCTTGCTATCTCGGTCCTGCCGGACCCATGTTTGTCGTGCAAAATCAAAAGGCCGGCCAGCATGAGCGACAGCAAGCTTCCCCTGATTCACAAGGCCCCGGTCGAAGGGATCCAGATCCACGTCGCCCGCGCTGGTCTGGTGATCGGCGACACCGCGATGATCGACCGCCTGCCGGATGGACGGATCGGCGTCTATGCAACGGTCCGCCGGCCTTTCCTGGGCGTCTTCCCGCGCCGCCGTGAGGTGCTGATCGGCCATCTCGGCCCCTCGGTCGAGGATATCCTTTCCCCCTCGCTCAGCCACGGCGATCCGTTGCGGGTGCGGATCATCGACCTGACGCCCGAACACCTCGCCAACGGCTTTCCGCCCGAGATCTACATTTCGGTCTGGGGCGATCCGCGCCATCTGACACAGGTCTTCGGCGTGCCCGAGGCGTTTCAGCCCCTGCCCGAACCGGAACCGCGTCCGCCGCTGCGCACCGGGCGCATCCATCCGGCCTGACAGGCTGGTTATGGGAGGGACGGCTCATACCGCACATAGGCAAAGCCATGCGCATCCGGTGCCCAGTTCGGCACGTTCATCGTGCCCTGCCCACCGGTAAATTCCCGCACCCGCCGCCGGTTGCCGCCATCGGGGTCGCACAGCACCAGCGCCACGGGCAAGTCGGCGGGATGGCCCGCGGTGCCCGGCGGATAGGCGAGGTACAGCAGGTAACGGCCATCCGGCGAAGGATGCGGGAACCAGTTCACCTGATCATCGGCGAACAAC
>JAYSYZ010000297.1:0-6713 GCA_043727195.1 Paracoccaceae bacterium | reverse complement strand
GAAGAGGTCTGGCTGGAGCGGTTCCCGGGCGATGACAGTTCGGTGCATCTGGTGGACATTCCGCAAACGCCCGAGGCGTGGCGGGATGAGGCGCTGGCCGCGAAATGGGAGAAGATCCGCGACGTGCGGCGCGTGGTGACTGGCGCGCTGGAGGTGCAGCGCACGGCAAAGGTCATCGGGTCAAGCCTTGAGGCGACCCCGCAGGTGTTTGTGACACCTGCACTGGCAAGTCTGCTTGGCAGCGTCGATTTTGCTGATCTGTGCATCACCTCCGGCATTGAAATCGGTTCCGGGCCTGTCCCGGCTGACGCCTTTACGCTGGCCGATGTGTCGGAGGTGGCGGTGCGGTTCCGCCCCGCCCCCGGCCAGAAATGCCAGCGCTGCTGGAAAGTGTTGCCCGATGTGGGCAGCCACAGACACACCGGCACTTGCGCGCGGTGTTCGGAGGCACTGGTGTGAGCGGCAGACTGGCCCGTCCTGCCGCCGCGTAGGATGGGCAATATGGCTCATCTTGCCGCGACGGTGGATACGCCTTTCGGGCCGGTGACGCTGATCGAGGTGGCGGGGGTGATCGCGCGGCTGGAGTGGCGGGCCGATCCGGGTGAGGGATCAGCGCTGCTGACCGAGGCTTGCCGTCAGGTGCAGGCCTATTTCGACCGTCGCCTGACAACATTCGATCTGCCCATGGATTGGGGCACCGGGCTGCAAGCGGCGGTCCGCCGCGCCATGGCGGCGATCCCGTTTGGCCAGACGCGGACCTATGGCGAACTTGCAAAGCTGGTCGGCGCGCCGGCGCAGGCGGTGGGGCAGGCTTGCGGGGGCAATCCGGTTCCGATCCTGATCCCCTGTCACCGCATTCTAGGCCGCAGCACGCTTGGCGGCTTTTCCGCGCCCGGGGGGGTGGAAACCAAGGTGGCGCTTCTCAGGCACGAGGGGGCGGCAGGGCTGCTGATCTGACGCACCTGAACGCGCGGCGCTGGCATCATGCGGCGGCTTGTGTCGGGCTGCGCAGGGGCCTAGCCAGAGAGTAACGGGTTGATGACGGGTGCGACGTGACCTTTGGCGTCTTTCTGGCCGTTCTTGGCGCGGCTTTCCTGCATGCGTTGTGGAATGCGCTGATCAAGTTCGGCACCTCCAAGGTGGGCGGGATGGTGATCCTGTCGATTGTCGAGGTGCCGATCGGGTTGGCGGTCATCGCCTTTTCCCCGGCGATCAATCGCGCGGCGATCCCTTGGATCCTTGCGGCGGGATGCACGCATTTCGCCTACAAGTTCTTTCTGACTTACGCCTATGATCGGGGTGATCTGAGCCGCGTCTACCCCATCGCGCGGGGGACCGCGCCGATGGTTGTCGCGCTGGTCGGTGCGGCGTTTCTGGCGGACGCGGTCAGCGGCATCGAATATGTCGGCATCGCGGTGCTGGGGTCGGGCATCCTTTTGATGGCGCGGGGCGTGTTTTCCACGGGCGAGGACCGCGCCATGCTGCCCTTTGCGCTGGGGTCGGCCTGTGCGACGGCGACCTATACGATGATCGACGGGTTGGGTGCCCGCGTTTCCGGCGTGCCGGCGGCCTATGTGGCCTGGGTCTTTGTGGCGGACGGGGTTTTCTTTACGCTGGGCATGCTGGCCCTGCGCGGATGGGATGTGATCCCGCGCGACGGGCGGGCGTGGCGGCTGGGGGCTCTCGCCTCGACCGCGTCCTATGGCGCCTATGCGGTGTCGATCTGGGCCATGACCTTTGCGCCGATTGCGGTGGTGGCGGCGCTGCGCGAAACCTCGATCCTGTTTGCGGTGCTGATCGGCTGGTTGGTTTTCGGCGAAAAACTGACCGCCGAGAAGGCGCTTGCCGCAGCAGTGATCGTGACGGGGGTGATGCTGACGCGGCTGTAGCGCCCGGCCGGCTAACGCAGCCGGCGGATGCCTTGCGGCATGACCTGCTGCGCAATCCCGGCGCAGACGAGGTAGAGCGAGGTCAGGATCAGCCCCCATTTCGCAAAGGGACCTTCGGTGAAATCGGTCCAGGCGGCCCAGCCCGCAAAGACGATCCACAGGCTGCAGACGGTCAGGGAGACGTGATACCAGCGCGTGGTGCGGACCGGGTGAATGAACTTGAGATTGGTGAACATCGTCACGGTCAGCAGCACGATCGTGGCCAGGATGACCATCTGGGATGGCTGCGTCGCGAACAGGACCAGCACCACCATGTTCCAGCAGGCAGGAAAGCCGGCAAAGCTTTTGTCCTTGGTTTTCATCCGCGTGTCGGCAAAATAGACGACCGAGCCGTAGACAATGATGATGATCGCGATCCAGCCCGTCCAGCCGGGCAAAAGCCCGGATTTGAACAGGGCAAATGCCGGAATGAACACATAGGTCAGGTAATCGACGATCAGGTCCATCAGAACCCCGTCATAGGTGGGCCAGTTCTTCTGCACCTCGTATTTGCGGGCCAGCGGGCCGTCCACGCCGTCTACGATCAGGGCCAGCACCAGCCAGAGGAACATCAGGCTCCACTTTCCTTCGACGGCGGCCAGCATGGCCAGCATCGACAGCACCGCGCCGGTGGCGGTCAGCAGGTGAACGGAAAGGGCTTTCAGGCGCGCGCTCATCGGTTCTTGATGGCTGAAAAGCCGTGCTCGCGCAACATGCGCGGGCCCGGGTCAGGCGCGGGGATGCGCTTTTTCGTAAACTTCCATCAACCGCGCGGCATCGACGGCGGTATAGGCCTGCGTGGTGGAAAGCGAGGCATGGCCAAGCAGGTCCTGGATTGCGCGCAGATCGCCCCCTGCCGAAAGGAGGTGGGTGGCAAAGCTGTGGCGCATCGCATGGGGTGTCGCAGTGGCGGGCAGGCCAAGCCGCAGGCGGGCACGTTCCATGGCGCCCTGGATCAGGCGGGGGTTCAGTGGCCCGCCGCGCACCCCGATAAAGAGCGGGGCGGTCCGGGCAAGGTCGCGGGGGCAAAGCGTGACATAGACGGCGACAGCGTCGCGCGCGGCGGCAAGGACCGGAACGATGCGGGTCTTGCCACCCTTGCCGGTGATCCGCAGCACGTCTGGCAGCGGGTGATCGGCACCGGTCAAGGACAGCGCTTCGGAAATTCGCAGGCCGCAGCCGTAGAGGAGGGTGACCACGGCGGTGTCACGGGCGGCGATCCAGTCGAGACGGGCATCTTCGCCGACGCTGTCCAGCATCGCGGCGGCCCCTTCGACGCTGAGCGGGCGGGGCAGCTTGCGACGAAACTTCGGGCTGCGCGCGGCAAGGACGGTGCTGGCATCGGCCCCGGTGCGGTCGGCGGCCCAGGCGGCAAAGCGTTTGACGGCGGACAGACTGCGCGCCAGCGACCGGGCGGACAGGCCACGCCCGCGCTCCTCGGCCATCCAGGCGCGCAGGTCGGTCTGGGGCAGGCTGGCGACGCTGGCAAGGCCTTGGGCCGCGCCACCATGATGGCGGATCAGGAAATGCAGGAACCCGGCCACGTCGCGCTGATAGGCCGCCACGGTGTTCGCCGCCGCGCCGTCCAGCGCGCTGATGTGCTGCAGCCAGCCCGCCAGCGCATCGCGCAAGGCGGGCGACAGCATCGCGGCATCGGTCAGTTGAGCCACCGCCGCATCGTGCGTTCGAACACGCCCGCAAAGAAGGTCAGAAGATCGGTGCCATGTACCGGCTTGAACTGATGCGGATCCTCGGACCCCATGGCAAGCAGGCCGGGCAGGCGGCCCGTGCCGAAATCAAGTTTCATCAGCGCCTCGGACCGGATGTCACCGGCCCGGTCACCATAGATCGCGTCGGACGAGGGCACCACCTGGCGCAGGACCACGGGGCGAAGCGGCACGTTGCGGCCGTTAGACAGATACTCGGCCACAAAGCCGGGATCGGCCACACACAGCACATCGCCAAGGCGGCCCAGAGCCGGATCGTCGTCATCGTCGTCCTGAACCGATTCGAGAACCAGCCGGACGCAATCCACGCGCAGGGCCTGCGCCACGTCGGTGGCCAGCACCTTGAGAAAATCCTCGAAGTTCAACGGATCCAGCATCTGCAGGATGGCACGGTGCACCTGATTGGTCCCGGCCAGGTTTTCGTAAGCTGCGGCGATCACCGAACGGTGGGTGTCCTCCAGCCGGTCAAGCCGGGTTTCCAGCCGCTGCATGGCGATGCCGCGCAGATCGACGATGTTGGCCCCCATCGCGCGTTCATTCGCGGCGACAAGCGCGTTCATCACGTCACGATCCTCAAGAAACCGTTCCGGTTCGGCCAGGATGCGGTCGCGCAGGTCTTGTTCGATCATTCTGGGGCACCAAGCGGTTTCTGGCTGAAATTACAGGATTATAGCCCGAAGTTCCCGGATTTAGCGAGACATTTTCGGTCAGAGGATCTTCTGCCCGGTCTTCGCCCAATCCTTCATGAACTGCTCCAGCCCCTTGTCGGTCAGCACATGGCTCGCCAGCGCCTTGATCACGGCGGGGGGGGCGGTGACCACATCGGCCCCCAGCAACGCACAATCCTTGACGTGGTTTGCGGTGCGGATCGACGCGGCGAGGATCTGCGTTTTGTAATCGTAATTGTCATAGATCGTGCGGATGTCGCCGATCAGATCAAGGCCATCGAGGTTGATGTCATCCAGCCGCCCGATGAAGGGCGAGATGAAGGTCGCCCCGGCCTTGGCCGCCAGCAGTGCCTGATTGGCGCTGAAGCACAGGGTCACGTTGACCATGTAGCCTTCGCCGGTCAGCACCTTGCAGGTTTTCAGACCATCCCAGGTCAGCGGCACCTTGACGGCGATGTTCGAGGCGATGGCGGCCAGCTTGCGGCCCTCGGCGATCATCTCGGGCGCGGTCAGGGCGACGACCTCGGCAGATACGGGGCCTGAGACGATTCCGCAGATTTCCTTCGTGACTTCAATGATATCGCGGCCGGATTTCAGGATCAGCGAAGGGTTGGTGGTGACGCCATCGACCATCCCGAGGTCGTTCAGTTCGCGGATGGCATCCACATCGGCGGTATCGACAAAGAATTTCATGACGGGCGTCCTTGGGATGGGTTGTAAGGAGTCTGAGGTGTGTTTACCCCAAACCGACCTCAAGGGAAAGGTGGCGGCGTGGGCGACCGGGTCTATTGCGAGGGCGATCTTGTCGGCGTCCTGACGACCGAACCGCTGGGCCGGGTGCTGGATTATCGCGCGCCCGAAGGCGGCTGCGGCGACGGCGATTTCGTCGAGGTTCCCTTGGGCCCGCGGCGGGTGCTGGGCGTGGTCTGGGGGCCGGGCGAGGGGCGGTTTGATCCGGCCAAGCTGCGCCCGGTGGGGCGTGTGCTGGACGCGCTGCCGATGCGGGCGGAACTGCGCAGTTTCCTTGCCCGGGCCGCTGATTACACGCTGACGCCGTTGCCCGCGATGCTGCGGCTTGCCACCCGTACGCCGGGACTGGGCGATCCGCCGGGGACGCGCCGGGTGTACCGGCTGACCGGTGCGGTGCCGAACCAGCTGACCGATGCGCGGTTCCGGGTGGTAGAGGCGCTGCGCGGTTGGGGTGGTGCTGCGGTGACGCTGGGCGAACTGACCGATGCTGCGGGCTGTGGTGCGTCGGTGGTGAAGGGGCTGGTCAGGCTGGGGGTATTGACCGAGGAGGACGCGCCGAAGGACACCCCCTATCCGGGGCTGAACCCGGCGGGCCGCATGCGGTTGGAGGGCGATCAGATTGCGGCGGGTGACGCACTGGTCGCGTCGGTGGCGCTGGGTGGCTATACGGCCACGCTGCTGAAGGGGGTGACCGGATCGGGCAAGACCGAGGTCTATCTGGAGGCGGTGGCCGATACGCTGCGCGCCAGGCGGCAGGCGCTGGTCCTGTTGCCCGAGATTGCGCTGACGGCGGAGTTTCTGAAGCGGGTGGAGGCGCGGTTCGGGGCGCGGCCGGCCGAATGGCACTCCGGCGTCACGATGACCGAACGGCGGCGGCTGTGGCGGATGGTGGGGCAGGGCGAGGCGGGGCTGGTGGTCGGTGCCCGTTCCGCCCTGTTCCTGCCGTTCCGCGATCTGGGGCTGATCGTGGTGGATGAGGAACACGACAGTTCCTACAAGCAGGAGGATGGTGTGCTGTACAACGCCCGCGACATGGCGGTGCTGCGCGCCGCCATCGCGGGCTGTCCGGTCGTGCTGGCATCGGCGACGCCGAGCCTGGAAAGCTGGGCGAATGTCGAGGCGGGAAAGTATCGGCGGCTGGATTTGAGCTCGCGCTTCGGGGCGGCGGAACTGCCGAAGATGCAGGCGATCGACATGCGGGCGGAGCGGCTGTCATCGGACCGCTGGATATCGGAATTGCTGGCGGCCAAGGTCCGGGCGACGGTGGCCAAGGGCGAACAGGCGCTGTTGTTCCTGAACCGTCGCGGCTATGCGCCGGTCACTTTGTGCCGGGCTTGCGGGCATCAGGTGGGGTGCGATCACTGTGATGCCCGTATGGTGGAGCACCGGTTCCAGAAGCGCCTCGTCTGTCACCAGTGCGGTGCGACAAAGCCGGTGCCGCTGGCCTGCCCCGCCTGCGCGGTGACCGGGCGGATGGCGGCGGTGGGGCCGGGGGTGGAACGGCTGGCCGAAGAGGTCGCGGCGCGGTTTCCCGAGGCGCGGCTGGCGGTGCTGTCGTCTGATCTGTTCGGATCGGCCCGGGCGTTAAAGGAACAGATCGGGGTGATTGCCGACGGCGGGGCGGATATCATCATCGGCAC
>JAYSYZ010000296.1:0-6722 GCA_043727195.1 Paracoccaceae bacterium | reverse complement strand
CGGTATCGTCATAGCCTTCGGCCGAGACGCCGAGCGCATCGTCAGTGTCGTCAGCGCCGGAGGTTTCCGTTTCATAGACCACCTCGGTCGAGTTGTATTCGGCGGTGAACTCTTCGGAATAGACGTAGCTGTCGACCTCGGTGATGTAGTCGTCGCCCGGCCAGTCATAGCCGATTGCAGCCTCGTCATAGTAAAAGACAGTTTCGGTGCTTTCGTACGAGGTAATGTAGACTTCGGTGACGATGATGTCTTCGATGTAGGTGTAGGAATAGTCCCACACCGTGAAGAAATCGTCGTAATAGACATCGCAATAGTCGGGGTAGTAGAAATAGCCCGCGCCGCGCCGCTGGCCTCGGCCACCATAGCCCCGCCAGGCCTTGATCTTGTCCAGCGCCACCGGCTTTTCGTAATCGTCCTGCGACAGCACCACCCAGGTGCGGAGACGCTTGTTCTTGCGCGTGCCGTCAAGCCGGAAGAACGATTCGTCTTTCTTGAGGCCGTAGCGGACCATGGAATCGATATCGACCGGGCGCCGGATCGCCCTGCCGTCCACCTGAGAGATCACGTCGCCGGGTTCGATGCCGAAGAATTCGCCGGTACCGCCCGGTTCGACCGATGCGACGACAGCCCCGGCGGCCTTTTTACCCAGCTTGAATTCGCGGCGCACCGCATCGGTTACCGGCAGCAGCACCAGATCGAGAGACCGCGAGACATAGGGTTGCGGCAGCGTGCCCTTCGACTGGGCGGCAACGGGCGTGACCGGGGCCGCGACAAGCGCTGCAGCCACCAGCGCCAGCACGGCCAGGGGCGTTCGCAGCAGCGAGGAGAGACGGAAAAGGGGCATCATCATTGATCCTGAAAAGGTTCCAGTGGGCGGGCACATGGCCACGACATCAGCCGATAGGCAGACATCGCGGCCTTCTTATGGGGAATTTAAGGCGCAAAACGCCCGGAAGGCATGACCTTCCGGGCGGGAAATTGCGGTCGTGGGTCCGGATCAGAAACCCGATTTGATCAGTTCGAACTCTTCCAACATGCGGTCGCGCAGTTCGGTCGGCAGCGGGGTCTGGTACAGCAGCGTCGAGGTGATCGGGTTCACGTCGGCGGCCACCAGATCGGCCTCGGGGATCGCCTTCATCGCGGCGAGGTTGGAGTGCGAATAGCCGAAGTCCGCCAGCACCACCTTGGCCGCGTCCGGCCGCAGCCATGAATTCAGGAAGTCATAGGCCTTGTCTTCGGAGCCGGGCGCGTCCTTGAAGTTCACCCAGCCGCAGAACCACGCGGCGGCACCTTCGGTGGCCTGACGCTGAAAGCCGATCGGCATGCCTTCGCCGCGCATGATCGTCACGGAATCGTTCCAGGACCACGCCACCTGCACCTCGCCCGTGGCCATCAGCTGGGACAGTTCCGACGGATCGGCCCAGTAGGCGCGGACGTTGGGATGCACTTCGCGCAGCCAGGCGGCGGCGGCGGCGAACTGTTCGTCGGTAACGGTCGTCCAGTCGGTGACACCGGTGGCCAGCAGCGCCAGCGACCAGACGTCATCGGTGTTGTCGGGCAGCGAGATGCGGCCGGCATATTTCGGGTTCTTGAAGACGTTGAGGCTGGCCACGTCTTCGGCGGGCACGGTATCTTTGTTGTAGGCAGTGGCGGTGTAGGCGCCATCGGTGGGAATGAACCAGACGCCGGTATCATCCTTGAAAACGGGCGATTCCAGCATCGAGGGCGTGATGTTGGCGAATTCGGGGATCTTTGCGGTATCCCAGGGTTCGATCAGCCCGGCCTCGCGATATTTGCTGACCATCTGCGAGCAGGGGTGGCCGACATCGGCCTTGAAGCCGGAGGACACCTTCTGGAACGCTTCGTCATCGTCGCCGAAGAAGGAATAGGTTGGCGCATCACCATGCTTGGCGACGTAATCGGCGAACAGGCCGGGGTTTTCCCAGCCGGCCCAATCGAAAACCGTCAATTCGGGATCGGCGGCCCGGGCCGTGGTGGAGACGGCAAGCAGGGTGGCTGCGCCGGTCAGAAGGGATGTCATTCGGGACATGGATGATCCTCTGTCGTTGGGACGGCTGACTTGCCCAAGTCAGCCGGGGGGGGGTGGCGATGAAACGCTGTTGCGAAAGGGCCCGTGGTTGCAGGCTCTGTCACAAATGTGAGTTGCACGGTTTGAAAGGGCAAGGGGAAAACCGCTGCCCATCGCGGCAGTGGCGGCGCAAATCCTTGTGACGGCGGCGGCAGACCGGGGTGCGACCGGGAAAAGTGGCAGGACGGTGGGGGTGCGAGGCGCAGGGCAGGCGGGGTGGGTAGACGGGGGTGGGTTGACGGGGGTGGGGAGGGCAGTCATTCCTGCGGCAAAAGGGAGAGCCTCATGTCGATTGATCTGGATTTCGTGCGGGCGCAGTTCCCGGCCTTTGCCTCGCCGGTTCTGTCGAGCCATGCGTTTTTTGAAAACGCGGGCGGCAGTTATCCTTGCCGTCAGGTGGTGGATCGGCTGACCCGGTTCTACACCGACCGCAAGGTGCAGCCCTATGGGCCCTATCCGGGTGCGCAAGCCGGTGGGGCGGAGATGGACGAGGCCCGCACCCGGCTGGCCGAAATGATGGGTGTGGCGGAGGCAGAAGTGTCGTTCGGGCCGTCGACATCGGCGAACACCTATACGCTGGCGCAGGCGGTGCGGGTCTGGCTGAAGGGCAGTGACGCGGCGGTGGTGGTGACCAATCAGGATCATGAGGCCAATTCCGGCGTCTGGCGGCGGTTGGCGGACGAGGGGATCGAGGTGCGCGAGTGGCAGGTCGATCCGCAAACGGGGTCGCTGGATGCGGCGGGGCTGGCCGCCTTGTTGCGCGACGGGCGGGTGCGGCTGGTGGCCTTTCCGCATTGTTCCAACGTCATCGCCGAGATCAATGACGTGGCGGCGATCTGCGCGATGGCGCGGGCGGCGGGCGCAAGGACGGTGGTGGACGGGGTGAGTTACGCGCCGCACGGCTTTCCGGATGTGGCGGGGCTGGGCTGCGATGTGTATCTGTTCTCGGCCTACAAGACTTACGGCCCGCATCAGGGGATCATGGTCTTGCGCGAGGCTTTCGGGATGGAATTGCCGGGGCAGGCGCATTTCTTCAACCACGGCACGCTGTACAAACGGCATACGCCCGCCGGGCCGGATCATGCACAGATCGCGGCCTGTGCGGGGATGGCGGATTATGTCGACGCACTGGCGGCGCATCACGGGATCGGCGGCGATCCGGGGGCGCGGAACCGGAGGGTGCATGACCTGATGCGCAGTCAGGAGGTGGCGGTGATCCAGCCCTTGCTGGACTATCTGGCAGGGCGCAACGATCTGCGGCTGATCGGCCCGCGCGAGGCGGGCAGGCGCGCGCCGACGGTTGCGGTCGAACTGGCCGGGCCGGCTGAGCCGGTGTCGGAAGAGCTGGGGCGGCAGGGGATCGCCTGCTGGGCGGGCGATTTCTATGCGGTGCGGCCGCTGGCGGCGCTGGGGATCGGCCTGGAAAAAGGGGTGCTGCGCATGTCATCGGTGCATTACACCAGTGCGGCCGATGTGACGCGGCTGATCGCGGCGCTGGACCGTGTGCTGTAAGCGGTGGCTGACAGAACGGGCGTTGCTGCGCAGAACCTTGTTCCACCTTTGGCGCACGGCGCCGGGGTGATCCGGCGCGGTGCGGGGCACGTATAACTTGAGATGATTGGGTGGGCAGATGACTGACGCGCCGTTGATCCTGTGGTTCCGGCGCGATTTGCGGCTGTCGGATCAGCCGATGCTGTCGGCGGCGGTCGCGACCGGGCGGCCATTGCTGCCGGTATTCGTGCTTGATCCCGAGACCGAGGCGCAGGGGATCGCACCGAAATGGCGGCTTGGTCTGGCGGTGGCGGCGTTTCAGGCGGCGCTGGAGGGGGTTGGCCTGCGGTTGACCCTGCGGCGCGGGGCGGCGCTGAAGGTGTTGCAGGATCTGGTCACCGAAACGGGATCTGACGGTGTCTGGTGGTCACGGCTGTACGATCCGGACGCGGTTGCGCGGGATACCGGGGTCAAGGCGGCGCTGAAGGATGCCGGGATCGAGGCGCGGGGTTTCGCCGGGCATGTCATGCACGAACCGTGGGAGGTGGCGACCGGCACGGGCGGGTTCTACCGGGTGTTCACGCCCTATTGGCGGGCGATCCGGGAGCGGCCGGTGGCACCCCCGGCCCCGGCGGTGGACAAGGCGCGCGGTCTGGCAAACTGGCCCGCCACTGACCGGCTGGCGGACTGGCGGCTGGATGCGGCGATGCGGCGCGGGGCGGCAGTGGTGGCGCGCTATCAGCATGTCGGTGAGGCGGCGGCGCTGAGCAAATTGCAGGCGTTTCTGGCCGGGCCGGTGGAACGTTATCCGGTCACGCGGGATCTGCCGGGGGTCGATGGAACCTCGCGTCTGTCGGAAAACCTGACCTACGGCGAGATCGGGGTGCGCACGGTGTGGCACGCCGGGATGCGCGCGCTGCACGAGGGACGGGCGGGGGCGGATGGCTTTTTGCGCGAGATCGGCTGGCGGGAATTTTCGTATCATCTGATCCACCACACGCCGCATATCGCACGGGCGAACTGGAAACCGGAATGGGACAGCTTTCCCTGGCGCGGCGACAACCCGGATGCGGAACGCTGGCGTCGGGGCATGACCGGCGAGCCTTTCGTCGATGCGGCGATGCGCGAGATGTTTGTCACCGGCACGATGCACAACCGTGGCAGGATGATCGTGGCGAGCTATCTGACCAAGCATCTGATGACGGATTGGCGGGTGGGGTTGCGATGGTTCGAAGACTGTCTGACCGATTGGGATCCGGCGGCCAATGCGATGGGCTGGCAATGGGCCGCCGGGTCGGGGCCGGATGCATCGCCGTATTTCCGCATCTTCAACCCCGCCACGCAGGTGGAAAAGTTTGATGCCGACAGCGCCTATCGCCAGCGGTTCATCGCCGAGATCAGCCGGTCACCCGGTGCCGACGCGCTGGCCTTTTTCGATGCGGTGCCGAAATCCTGGGGGCTGGACCCCCGGACGCGCTATCCCGCGCCGCTTGTCGATCTGGCGCAGGGGCGGGCGCGGGCCCTTGCGGCATACGGGGCACGAAACTCTTGAGCGGCCGGGGCGTATCTGAAACGTTGGCCGGCACACAGAAAACCCTTGGGGAGGGGCGATGGACGTTCTGACGACGGTGAAAGGCCAGCCTGGCCTGCCAAGGTATTTCGCCTCGGTCTATGACGCGGCAAAACGCATTGGCGAAGGACGCCTGGATTTCGTCCTGGCGGACGGACGGCGTTTTCGCGTCGAAGGGCCGCAACCGGGGATCGTGGCCGAACTGCAGGTGGTGAACCCGGATGTGTTTGCCCGCCTGATCCGCGAGGGCGATCTGGGCTTTTGCGACAGCTATCTGGATGGCTGGTGGACGACGCCCGATCTGCAGGCGTTTCTTGATCTGGTGCAGCGGCCGGCGAACAACATCGTCAGCGACGGCTTTCCGGGGATGGCGCTGGTGCGCGCGTTCGAGAAGTTCCGCTTCTGGCTGCAGTCAAACTCCAAGGCGCAGGCGAAGAAGAATATCGCGCATCACTATGATCTGGGGAATGATTTCTACCGGCTGTGGCTGGACGAGACGATGACCTATTCTTCGGCGCTGTTCATCACCGGGCAGGAAAGCCTGGAGGCGGCACAGCGCCTGAAATACGCCAGCATGGTGGATCAAATGGGGGCACATCCCGGCGATCATGTGCTGGAGATCGGCTGCGGCTGGGGCGGGTTTGCCGAATATGCGGCGGGCGAGCGGGGGCTGACGGTCACCGCGCTGACCATCAGTCAGGCGCAATTCGATTACGCGGTGGCGCGGATTGCCAAGGCGGGCCTCAGCCACAAGGTGGATATCAAGTTGCAGGATTACCGCGACGAGACCGGCAGTTATGACGGGGTCGCCTCGATCGAGATGTTCGAGGCGGTCGGCGAACGCTACTGGCCGGTCTATTTCAACAGCCTGCGCGACCGGCTTAAACCGGGCCGCCATGCCACCCTGCAGATCATCACGGTGCCGGACAGCCGTTGGCAGGTTTACCGGCGTGGCGTTGATTTCATTCAGAAATACATTTTCCCGGGGGGCATGCTGCCAGCGCCTTCGGTGTTGCGCGCCGAGGTGGAAAAGGCGGGCCTGAATGTCAAGGGATCTATCGAGTTCGGGATAAGTTACAGCCTGACCCTGCGGCGCTGGCATGAAAGTTTTGCCGAGCGGTGGTCAGAGGTGCGGCGGCAGGGCTTTGACGACCGGTTCAAGCGGATGTGGGATTTTTACCTGGCCTCTTGCGCCGGAGCCTTTCAGGGAGGAAACTGTGACGTGACGCAGATCACCGTGACCCGCCCAAGCTAGAGGAAAGAGATGCCAACAGGCGCTAAACTCATGGCCGCGATCAGCTTTGGCATCGTTGGCTGGATCGTGGCCAACGCCTATGTGCCGACCTTGCCGGCCGGCATGTCGGTCGGGTTGTTCCGCGAACTGGTCGGGCTTCTGGGCGTGGTCGTGGGCTGGAAGGTGATGGGGGCGTCGGTGGGCAAGGGCTATGCTGCGTCGATCAGTTCGGGCTGGAAGACGGTGATCGTGCTGGTGTTCTTTGCGCTTTTGTTCTTTTCGATCCGCGAGATGATTTTGCTGTCGATGAAGATGCGCTATGACGGGCCGATGGAAGC
>JAYSYZ010000295.1:0-19133 GCA_043727195.1 Paracoccaceae bacterium | reverse complement strand
CGCACCCCGCATCCAGCTCGCCGAGGTCGACCCGGTCTGGTCGCGCATCCGCCACGAGGCCGAGCAGGCCATCGCCGCCGAGCCCCTGCTCGGCGGCTTGGTCCACACCTCGGTCCTGCACCACGCCACCTTCGAGCGGGCGCTGGCCTACCGCATCTCGATGAAGCTCACCTCGCTGGAGATGTCGGGCCAGATCCTGCGCGAGATCGTGGACGAGGCCCTGGAGGAGGAGCCGGGCATCGCCCAGGCGGCGCGCGCCGACATCGCCGCGATCCACGACCGCGACCCGGCCTGCCACACGTTCCTGCAGCCGCTCCTGTATTTCAAGGGCTTCCAGGCGGTCCAGAGCTGGCGCGTGGCGCATCACCTCTGGAGCGTAGGCCGCAAGGACATGGCCTACTTCTTCCAGATGCGGGTCTCGGAGGTCTTCGGCGTCGACATCCACCCGGCGGCGCGGATCGGCCGGGGGATCATGATCGACCACGCCCATTCCATCGTCATCGGCGAGACGGCGGTAGTGGGCGACAACGTGTCGATGCTGCATTCCGTCACGCTGGGGGGAACCGGCAAGGAAGATGGCGATCGTCATCCCAAGATCGGCGACGGAGTCTTGATCGGCGCGGGTGCCAAGGTTCTGGGCAACATCACCGTCGGCCAATGCTCGCGCATCGCTGCCGGCTCGGTGGTGTTGGAGGATGTGCCGCGCAACACCACGGTGGCCGGGGTTCCGGCGCGCGTGGTCGGCAAGGCTGGCTGCGCCCAGCCAGCGCTGACGATGGACCAGATCCTCGCTCCCGAATGACCGCATCGGCATGATCTTCAGCCCAAGACCGGCCGCCGCGCGCATGATGGGCGAGGCGATTTCGCTTTTTGCCCGCTTCATCACTGCACCGCGCGCCATCTGGCAGGGGATCGAGCCTGTGCCCCGCCAGCGGGTGTATTTCGCCAACCACAGTTCGAACGGCGATTTCGTTCTGATCTGGACAGTGCTGCCCCCGCCACTGCGCCGCCTGACCCGCCCGGTGGCCGCTCTCGACTATTGGCTGACCTCGCCCTTGCGCGCCTTCATCGGGCGCGACGTTTTCAATGCCGTGCTGATCGACCGCCGCCCTGAGGCGCGCACCGCCGATCCCGTGGCCCAGATGATCGAGGCGCTGGATCAGGGCGCATCGCTGATCCTTTTCCCCGAAGGCCAGCGCAACAGTTCAGACGATCCGATTCTGCCCTTCAAGTCGGGGCTTTACCACCTTGCCGCCGCCCGGCCCCTGGTGGATCTTGTGCCGGTCTGGATCGCAAATCTCAACAAGGTCATGCCCAAGGGCGAGATCATTCCCGTGCCGCTGATCTGCACTCTCACTTTCGGAGCCGCCTTGCACCTTGCCCCTGACGAGCCGAAGGACGTGTTCCTCGCCCGCGCCGCGACCGGCCTGCTCGCGCTTGCAAAGCTCCCGGAATGACCAGCCCGGATCTGCTTTGGCTTCTGGGCGGGGTTGCCGCCATCCTGGTACTCGCCTCCTCGATCAGTGCGATCCTGCGCATGCGGCTCGCGGATGGCACCCACCCCGTGATCGAAAACCTGAATGCCCGGATCAACGCCTGGTGGGTCATGGTCATCCTGCTGGCAATCGCCTTCATCGCGGGCAAGCCCGGTGTGATCCTGCTCTTCGCGCTCTGCTCCTTTGCCGCGCTGCGCGAATTCCTGACACTGAGCACCCATTCGCGGGCCGATCATCTGTCACTCGCGGCGGCCTTCTTCATCGTGCTGCCGTTCCAGTATTACCTGATCCTGATCGACTGGTACGGGCTGTATTCCGTCTTTGTCCCGGTCTACGTCTTCCTGCTGCTGCCGGTCATTTCGGCCCTGCGCGGCAGCCCGCAGGATTTTCTGGTGCGTGTCGCGGAAACCCAATGGGCGCTGATGATCTGCGTCTATTGCGTCAGCCATGTGCCGGCGCTTCTCTACCTGCAGATCCCCGGGTTCGAGGGTCGGAACGTCATCCTCATCGCCTATCTTATCTTCGTCGTGCAACTGTCGGACGTGATGCAATACGTCTGGGGAAAACTGATCGGGCGCACCACGATCGCCCCCACTTTGTCGCCCTCGAAAACCTGGGAGGGTTTCATCGGCGGCGCTCTGACCGCCACCGCCGTCGGCACGGCGCTGTGGTGGATGACGCCGTTCACCATGTTGCAGGCGGCGGGCATGTGCCTGATGCTGACGTTCATGGGGTTCTTCGGCGGCCTCGTCATGTCGGCGATCAAGCGTGACCGGGGCGTCAAGGACTGGGGTCATCTCATCGCGGGCCATGGCGGATTTATCGACCGGCTCGATTCGGTGATCTTCGCCGCCCCGATATTCTTTCACATCACCCGTTACCAATGGTCGCTGACGTGACAGAGGCTGACCCCTCCGCCACGCCCCTGAACCGCCGCCCGCTCAGCGCGCGCAATTCGGCTTGGGCGAAATCCTTGGCGGTCCGTGCGGTCTGAAAGGGGCTGACACCCAACCAGATTTCGCAGATGTCAGTGGGATTTGCCGCCCTGGGAACCGTGTGTTTCGCGGCCGCGCCCATCGGCCCCGTTATCCTGCAAGCGCTGTTGCTGATCCTTGCCGCCGCCGCCTGTCAGGCCCGGCTTGTCTGCAATCTGATCGACGGCATGGTCGCGGTCGAAGGCGGGCAGGCCACCAAGGACGGTCCCTTCTGGAACGAAGCGCCGGATCGCGTTTCGGACGTCTTGCTGCTTGGCGGTGCGGGAATGGCGGCGGCGAACCCCGCACTGGGCCTTCTGGCCGCCACCCTCGCGGTGGCGACCGCCTACATCCGGGAACTCCGCCGCGCCGAGGGCTTGCCGCCTGATTTCTCCGGTCCGATGGCCAAACCGCACCGCATGGCAGCGCTGACGATCGGCTCCATCATCGCCGCATTCTACGCAGCGGAATGGACGCTGACCGTCACGCTCTGGCTGATCGTGCTCGGTGCCGCCGCCACGATCCTGCGGCGGTCCCTGCACTTGATCGCCGCGCTGAACGCCAGATAGCCGACGGACTCCCGGCCCTTCATCTTGGCGCAAATATCCCACGGGGGTGCGGGGGTGTGAAACCCCCGCTCCGTCTGGTCACGCCAGCAGCGCCATCGGGTTTTCCAGGCCTTCGACGATTGCCTTCAGGAACTCTGCCCCCAGTGCCCCGTCGATCACCCGGTGATCGACCGACAATGTCATCGACATCACGGTCGCCACCCCGATCGTGCCATCGCCCAACACCACCGGCTTCCTGATCCCGGCACCAACCGCAAGGATCGACCCGTGCGGCGGGTTGATCACGGCATCGAAACTCTCGACCCCCATCATCCCGAGGTTCGAGATCGCGAAGGACCCGCCCTGATATTCCTGCGGCGCCAGTTTCCTGGTCTTGGCCCGGCCTGCCAGATCTTTCATCTCCGCCGACAGGGTGCTCAGCGACTTTTTGTCGGCATCGCGCAGCACGGGGGTGAACAGGCCCCCCTCCACCGCCACCGCCACCGCCACATCCGACGGCTTCAGCCGCAGCATCCGGTCACCGGCCCAGACCGCATTGGCATCGGGCACCGCCTGCAACGCCGCCGCACAGGCCTTGATGATGAAATCGTTCACCGAAAGCTTGACGCCACGCGCCAGAAGCTGCTTGTTCAGCGTCTCGCGGAACGCCATCAGCGCGTCCAGCCGCACATCGCGGCGCAGATAGAAATGCGGGATGGTCTGCTTCGCCTCGGTCAGCCGCGCCGCAATCGTGCGGCGCATCCCGTCCAGCGACACTTCTTCGTACTGCCGGTCCGCATACATCTTCAGCACCGTCTCGGTGGCCATGCCTGTGGGCATCCCTCCCATTGCCGGTTTCGCCGGGGCAGGGGCCGCCGCAGTCGCCGTCATCGGGGCCACCAATGCGGCTGCTGCCGGGGCCACTGCCCCCTCGACATCCGCCTTCACGATCCGGCCATGCGGGCCGGAGCCTGCAACCTTGGTCAGATCCAACCCCTTCTGCGCTGCGATCCGCCGCGCCAAGGGCGACGCAAACACCCGCGCCCCGGCCGGCGCAGCACGCCCCCCCTCTCCCTGTGGGAGAGGGGCTGGGGGAGCGGCCGTCGCCACTACCGCCGGAGCCGCCGCAGCCTTCACCGGAGCAGGGGCCGCATCGGCACTTTCGCCCTCCTCCAGCATCACCGCGATGGGCGTATTCACCTTCACCCCCGCAGTGCCCTCGCTCACCAGAAGTTTTCCGACGATCCCTTCATCGACCGCCTCGAACTCCATCGTCGCCTTGTCGGTCTCGATCTCGGCAAGGATCTGGCCCGATTTGACCACATCCCCCTCTTTTACCAGCCATTTCGCCAGCGTGCCCTCTTCCATCGTCGGCGAAAGCGCGGGCATCAGAATTTCCACAGCCATGGCGTCCCCCTTAACGATAGCAAACGGATTTGACGGCGGCGACCACTTCGGCGGTCGTCGTCAGGGCCAGCTTTTCCAGATTGGCCGCATAGGGCATTGGCACGTCCTTGCCGGTGCAGTTGATCACCGGCGCGTCCAGATGATCAAAGGCGCGCTGCATGATCACCGCGCCGATATGGTTGCCGATGGCCCCCACCGGAAAGCCTTCCTCCACCGTCACGCAGCGGTTGGTCTTCATCACCGATGCCAGCACCGTGTCATAGTCGATAGGCCGCAGGGTGCGCAGGTTGATCACCTCGGCACTGATCCCTTCTTTGGCCAGTTCCTCGGCAGCGGCCAGCGCATAGGTCAGCCCGATCGCAAACGACACGATGGTCACATCCGTCCCGGCCCGCAGGATCGACGCCTTGCCGAACGGTACGGTGAAATCCGGGTCGGTCGGAACCTCGAAGCTGCGCCCGTACAGGATTTCGTTTTCCAGAAACACCACGGGGTTCTTGTCGCGAATGGCAGTTTTCAACAGCCCCTTCGCATCGGCTGCGGAATAGGGCATCGCCACCTTCAACCCCGGCACCATGGCAAACCAGGCCGCGTAATCCTGCGAATGCTGCGCGCCCACCCGCGCCGCTGCCCCGTTCGGGCCACGGAACACCATCGGGCTGCCCATCTGGCCGCCCGACATGTACAGCGTCTTGGCGGCCGAATTGATGATATGGTCCATCGCCTGCATGGCAAAGTTGAAGGTCATGAATTCGACAATCGGCTTCAACCCGCCCCACGATGCCCCCGTGGCGATCCCGGCAAAACCGATCTCGGTGATCGGCGTATCGACCACGCGCCTGGCGCCGAACTCGTCCAGCAGGCCCTGACTGATCTTGTAGGCTCCCTGATATTCGCCCACTTCCTCGCCGATCAGGAACACCGTCGGATCGGCGCGCATCTCTTCGGCCATCGCCTCGCGCAGCGCCTCGCGCACCGTCATCGTCTTGGTCGGGCCCTCTGGCAGGTCGGAATGCGGCCAGCCGGATGCCGCCACCGGGGCAGGGGCCGCGACCGCCGCGGGTGCAGACGCCGCAACCGGCTTCTCCACCGCTGCCGCCACCGCCACCACGGCGGCTTTCGGCGCGTCCGACACCGTCTCGCCCGCCTCGACCAGCAGCAGGATCGGCGTGTTCACCTTAACGCCGCTGGTGCCCTCGGCCACCAGGATCCGGCCCACCGTGCCTTCATCCACCGCCTCGAATTCCATCGTCGCCTTGTCGGTCTCGATCTCGGCCAGGATCTGGCCTGACTTGACCACATCGCCCTCTTTCACCAGCCATTTCGCCAGCGTGCCTTCTTCCATCGTCGGCGACAGGGCGGGCATCAATACTTCTGTGGACATCTCGTTCCCCCCTTACGCGTAGATATCGGTCCAGAGTTCCTCAAGCGGAGGCTCCGGGCTGTCTTTGGCAAATTCCGCACTCTCGTTCACAATCGCCTTGATGTCCTTGTCGATGGCCTTCAGGTCCTCATCCGATGCCAGCCCTGCCTGCAACAACAGATCGCGCACATGCTCGATGGCGTCCTTCTCGCTGCGCATCTTCTCCACCTCTTCCCGCGTCCGGTATTTTGCCGGGTCAGACATCGAATGCCCACGGTAGCGATAGGTCATCATCTCAAGGATATACGGCCCCTTGCCAGCCCGGCAGTGCGCCACGGCCTTGGTCCCTGCCGCCTTCACCGCCAGCACGTCCATTCCGTCAACCTGTTCGCCCGCGATACCGTAAGCAATGCCGCGCCCGAAATAGGTGGTCGATTTGGTCGACCGCTTCACGCTGGTGCCCATCGCATAGCCGTTGTTTTCGATCACGAAAATGACTGGCAGCGCCCACAACTCGGCCATGTTGTAGGTCTCGTAGACCTGCCCCTGGTTGGCCGCACCATCACCGAAATAGGTGAAGGTCACATGGTCATTGCCCAGATACTTGTCGGCAAAGGCCAGCCCCGCGCCCAACGGCACCTGCGCGCCGACAATCCCGTGCCCGCCATAGAAATGCTTCTCTTTCGAGAACATGTGCATCGACCCGCCCTTGCCCTTGGAATAGCCGCCGATGCGCCCGGTCAGTTCCGCCATCACACCCTTGGGGTCCATCCCGCAGGCCAGCATGTGCCCGTGGTCGCGGTAGCTGGTGATGCGCTTGTCGCCTTCCTTGGCCGCCGCCTCTAGGCCGACCACCACCGCTTCCTGCCCGATGTACAGATGGCAGAACCCGCCGATCAGGCCCATCCCGTACAACTGCCCCGCCTTTTCCTCGAACCGGCGTATCAGCAGCATGTCGCGGTAATACTGCAGCAACTCGTCTTTCGAGATATTGGGTCTCTCGGCTGGTGTCTTGGCCATCGGCATTCCCCCCGGCTGGAATAGTTCAGTGTTAAACCATCCATAGCGCATCGGAAAAATCTGGGCAAAACAAAATTTCTGTCAGCGGTCAGCCGCGAACATTCCATCTGTGCCGGTTTTCCAGGGGTCAGCGGATCACGATCTCGTCGGCGCGGACATACCCCAGAACGTCGCGCGCCTGCTGATCCAGTAGGTCAAGATCAAGATAGCTGTCCGACAGCCGCCGCGTCAGATTGCTCAGCCCGGCCAGCTCAGCCGCCAGTCTGTCACGCTCTTCGGTCAGGGTTGCAGCCTCGGCCCTGATTTCCACCTGACGGAACACGCCATAATCGCCCTGCACGGCGGCAAAGGTGAAATAGGCCCCCAAGGCAAGCGCCACCGCCAGATAGATCAGCCCGCCCAAACCCTGTCTTGCGTGTGTAACCGTCATGCTGCAGCCCCGATTGCCCCTCTTTTGTGGGGGCATGGCCGAATCATGTCACATGCGGCGGCGCTTGTGAATCCCGAAAACGCACGAAGTTCAGCGCCTTGGCATCAGGTCTCAGGTGATCGAGGCGCGATAGATCGCGTCAATCGCCGCCCCCAGCGTCGCGTCGAACTCCGCGTCCGATTGCTGCGCGCTCAACCCTTCGCTCAACGCCCGGCTGAAGCTGGCGATGATGCCGTGGTTCTGCGCCAGAATCGCATTTGCCGCCTCACGGCTGTGCCCGCCAGACAGCGCCACCACTTTCAGCACCTTCGGATGTGCCACCAGCGGCGCGTAGAAATCCGCCACCGTCGGCAGCGACAGCTTCAGCATCACCTGACCATCAACCTCGTCCAATGCCTTCAGGGTCTCGGCCTGCAACATCGCCTCGGCCTCGGCCTTGTCGGCGATCGAAATCGTCACCTCCGGCTCCAGGATCGGCATCAGCCCATGCGCAGCCACCTGCCGCCCGACGGCGAACTGCTGCGCCACGATGGCGGCAATGCCTTTCGCGTTCGCAGCATTGATCACCGACCGCTCCTTGGTGCCGTAGACCCCCGCCTTGACCGCCCGCGCCAGCAGCGCGTCCAGTTCCGGCATCGGCTTCATCAACTGCACACCGTCGGCCTCCGCTTCCAGCCCCTTGTCGATCTTCAGGAATGGCACCACATGCCGGTTTTCCCACAGGTAGGTCGCGGTCGGCACCCCGTCGATATCGCGGTCCATCGTCTGTTCGAACAGAATCGCGCCGACCACCTTGTCGCCGCTAAAGGCAGGTGACCGGATGATCCGGCTGCGCATGGCATGGATCATGTCGTACATAGCCGCCTCGCCCGAATAGGCGCTTTCCTCCACGCCATACAACTTCAGCGCCTTGGGCGTGGACCCCCCGCTCTGATCCAGCGCCGCGATAAAGCCCTTCCCGTTGCGCACCTGTTCGGTCATCAAAGCGTTGGTCATGTCAGCCTCCCGTTGATCCAAGCAAGGCATAGCCCGGCCCGTCGTCCGTCTCAAGCCATCAGCGCCGCGACACCGGGCAATTCCTTGCCCTCCATCCATTCCAGAAACGCGCCCCCGGCGGTAGAGATGAAGGTGAAATCCGCCGCTGCCCCCGCCTGGTTCAGTGCCGCCACCGTATCGCCGCCCCCCGCCACTGAAATGAGCTTGCCCGCCTTGGTCAACCGCGCCGCCACCCGCGCCGCCGCATTGGTCGCCGCATCAAAAGGCTCGATCTCGAAAGCGCCCAGGGGGCCGTTCCAGATCAGTGTCTTGGCCAGTTCGAACACCGCTTCCAGCGCTGCCACCGTCTTTGGCCCCGCGTCCAGAATCATCGCATCCGGCGGGCAATCGCGCACCCCCACCACCTCTGACGCCGCCCCCGCATTGAACTCACGCGCCACCACCACATCGACCGGCAGGTGAATGGAACAGCCCGCCTTCTGCGCCTTGCGGTGGATTTCCCGTGCGGTTTCCGCCATCTCCCGCTCCGCCAGCGACCGGCCCACCTCGATCCCTTCGGCCACCAGAAAGGTGTTCGCCATCCCGCCGCCGATCACCAGATGATCCACCTTGGTGACCAGATTGGCCAGCAGCTCGATCTTGCTCGACACTTTCGCCCCGCCGACCACCGCCACCACGGGCCGCTGCGGCTGGCTCAACGCCGCTTCCAGCGCGCGCAGTTCCGCCTCCATCAGCCGCCCGGCACAGTTCGGCAGCAGCCGTGCGACGCCTTCGGTCGATGCATGCGCCCGGTGTGCGGCCGAAAACGCATCGTTGCAGAAGATATCGCCCAAGCTGGCAAGGACCTTCGCCATCGCGGGATCGTTCGCCTCTTCCATCGGGCTGAATCGGGTGTTTTCCACCAGCACCACCGCATCCGCCGCCAGCGCATCAATCGCCGCGCGGGCAGGTTGCTCCATGAACGTCACCGCCCGCCCCAGTGCCACCTCCAGCGCCGGTTGCACCAGCGACAGGCTCATCTCCGGCACCACTTTTCCTTTCGGCCGCCCGAAATGCGCCAAAAGCACAACCTTGCCGCCCTTGGCCAGAATGTCCTGCACCGTCGGCACGATCTTTTCGATCCGCGTCGCATCCGTGACCACGCTGCCTTCCATCGGCACGTTGATATCGACGCGCGTCAGCACGACCTTTCCGGCCACCTCGACATCATCAAGCGTTTTCCACGGCATCGCAAATCCCCCATCAGGTCCAGACCGCTATTGCCGCGCATATCACGGCCCCGTCAACCGATCACGACGGTTTGCACTTCCCTTGGCCGGAACCCGCCAGTACGGTCCCCGCGCAAGAAAACCCCGGAGATGCCGCATGGCCCAGATTACAGACCCCGAAAACACCATCATCCTGACGCTGAAAGACGGCGAAGTGGTGATTGCCCTGCTCGCCGACGTGGCCCCCCAACATGTTGAGCGGATGAAGACGCTGGCCCGCGCCAAGGCCTATGACAACGTCTGCTTTCACCGCGTGATCGACGGCTTCATGGCCCAGACCGGTGATGTGGAAAACGGCAACATGGAAAACAACTTCAACATCCGCCGCGCCGGTACGGGCGGTTCCGCACATCCCGATCTGCCGGCCGAGTTTTCCAAGCTTCCGCATGACCGGGGCACCATCGGTGCAGCCCGCTCGCAAAGCCCGAACTCTGCCAACAGCCAGTTCTTCATCAATTTCAAGGACAACAGCTTTCTGAACGGCCAGTACACGGTGTATGGCCGCGTCATTGCGGGGATGGAACATGTCGACAAGATCGCGCGCGGCGAACCACCGGCGAACCCCGACCGCATGATCACAGTCAGGGTGGCAGCCGATGTCCAGGCATAACCCCGTCCTTGCGGCAGTGCTTGCCGCTTTCGCCACCTCCGCCTCGGCGCAGGCGGTTGACGGCCCGGGCCCCAACCTGGTGATCGAGGTCGCGGGTGCGGCCAACGGCACCGTGGTCATCGACCTGCTGCCCGATGTGGCACCGAAGCATGTCGCGCAGATCACCGCACTTGCCGCCTCGGGTGCCTATGACAACGTGGTGTTCCACCGCGTGATCGACGGCTTCATGGCGCAGACCGGCGATGTGCGCTACGGCAAGGCGGGGGGCGATCTTTCGGCCGCCGGCACCGGCGACAGCGATCTGCCGAATATCCCCGCCGAATTCACCACCGATTTGTCGTTTCAGCGCGGTGTCGTCGGCATGGCGCGCGCGCAGGATCCGGATTCGGCCAACAGCCAGTTCTTCATCATGTTCGCGCCGGGTGACTTTCTCGATGGCCAATACACCATCGTGGGCAACGTCATCTCCGGCATGGAGGTGGTCGACGCCATTCAGCGGGGCGAGCCGCCCGGAACACCCGACGTGATGACGAAAGTGGCGGTTCAGCCCTGACCGCCAGGATGGGCAGATTGCCCATCCAACCCCTCAATCCAGAACCACCAGCGCGTGCCGCTTCTTGCCGGCGGTCAGCTTCACCGGTTCGGCCAGATCGCCCGCGCCCAGCCGCATCGCCACATCCGTCACCAGATCGTCGTTGATCCGCGCCCCACCCTCTGCGATCAGCCGTTTGGCATCCTTGCCGCTGCCCGCCAGACCTGCCCGCACGAACAGTTGCACGATCCCGACGCCGTCGGCCAGGTCTGCCGGGGCCAGCCGCACCGTCGGCAGATCGTCCCCGATCCCGCCTTTCTCGAACACCTCGCGCGCCGTCGCCTCCGCCGCCGAAGCAGCCTCGGCGCCGTGCGCAAGTGCAGTTGCCAGGTTTGCCAGCATCACCTTGGCCGCATTGATCTCGGACCCGCCCAGCCCGCCCAGCCGCTCGCACTCCGCGACCGGCAATTCGGTAAAGATTTTCAGGAACCGCCCCACATCGGCATCCGTCGTGTTGCGCCAGAATTGCCAGAACTCATAGGGCGACAGCATCCCGGCATTCAGCCAGACCGCGCCGCCGGCCGATTTGCCCATCTTGCGCCCGTCCGAGGTGGTCAGAAGCGGCGTCGTCATCCCGTAGATCTCTTGGTCAACCACCCGGCGTGTCAGGTCGACGCCATTGATGATGTTGCCCCACTGATCCGACCCGCCCATCTGCAAAAGACAACCATAGCGGCGGTGGATCTCAAGAAAATCATAGGCCTGCAGGATCATGTAGTTGAACTCGAGGAACGACAGACTCTGTTCGCGATCCAGCCGCGACTTCACGCTTTCGAACGAAAGCATCCGGTTGACGCTGAAATGCCGCCCGATGTCGCGCAGGAAATCGAGGTAGTTAAGCTTGTCCAGCCATTCAGCGTTGTTCAGCATGATGGCATCGGTCGCACCTTCGCCATAGCTCAGGTAACGCGCAAACACCTGTTTCAGCCCGGCAATGTTGGCGTCGATCTTCTCCGGCGTCAGCAGCGGGCGTTCCTCGCTGCGAAAAGACGGATCGCCCACCTTGGTGGTGCCGCCGCCCATGAGGGTGATCGGTTTGTGGCCGGTCTTTTGCAGCCAGCGCAGCACCATGATGTTCATCAGATGGCCCACGTGCAGACTGGCCGCTGTCGCGTCATAGCCGACATAGGCTGGCACAACACCCTTCACCAAAGCCTCGTCCAGCGCCTGATAATCCGTGCAGTCGGCAACGAAGCCGCGCTCGAACATCACGCGCAGGAACTCCGATTTCGGGTGGTAGGTCATGGCGGCCTCGTTCTAGGATGCGCGCGGTATAGCTTTGCAGGGGGCGCAAGGGAAGATGCGGAAAGACGGGCCGATCTGGGCGCTGGGGGCGATGTCCGGCACGTCGCTTGACGGCGTCGATGCCGCCATGCTGCAGACCGACGGGCACCAGATCTTCGCCTTCGGCCCCAAGGCCTTCCGCCCCTACACGCCCGCCGAACAGGCCACGATCCGGGCCGCCCTCGGCCAGTGGCCGGACGGCCCGAATGTCGCCGCCGCCGCCGAAGTGGTGGAAACCGCGCATGTCGAACTGCTCTCGCGCTTCAAGGGGGCCGAGGTGGTGGGCTTTCACGGCCAGACCCTCGCGCATGATCCGGCCGCAAGCGGCACCCATCAATGCGGCCAGGGCGGCGTCATCGCTGCAGCGCTGGGCCTGCCGACGGTCTGGGATTTCCGCTCATCCGACGTCACCATGGGCGGGCAGGGCGCACCGCTGGCGCCGTTCTTCCACTTCGCCTGCGCCCGCCGCATCGGCGCCACGGAACCGCTGGCCTTGCTCAACCTCGGCGGCGTCGGCAATGTCACCTGGGTCAACCCCGCCGCGACGGGACCCGAGGCAAAGGATGCTCTCCTGGCCTTCGACACCGGCCCCGCCAATGCCCCGATCAACGACCTGCTGCAGGCCCGCCTTGGCGAGGCATTTGATCGCGACGGTGCTCTGGCGGCCAGCGGCAATCCCGATCCGAAGGTCCTCGCCATCTTTCTGGCCCATCCGTATTTCGCGCAACTGCCGCCAAAGTCACTGGACCGTAACGCCTTTCACCGGCTGCTCGAAGATGTGGCCGACCTGTCGGATGCCGATGCCGCCGCCACGCTGACCGCCGCCGCCGCCGCGGCCGTCGCGGCTGGCCAGCGGCATTTCCCCCGACCGGTCACCCGCATGCTGGTCACCGGCGGCGGGCGGCGCAATGCAACGCTGATGTCGGAACTGGCCTTGCGCCTGACCTGTCCCGTCGAACCGGTCGAGGGTGTCGGTCTTGACGGCGACATGCTCGAGGCGCAGGCCTTCGCCTACCTCGCCGTCCGCGTCGTGCGCCGCATGGCAACCTCCGCCCCCGGCACCACCGGCGCGCCCGCGCTGGTCGGGGGCGGCCAGATCAGCCGCCCGGATCAGCCCGCCTGACGCCCGCGCAGCATCGAAACGCTATAGACCACCAGCGCCACCCAGATCAGCGCAAATGCCGCCAGCTTGACCGTGCTGAACGCCTCGTCAAACACGAAGACCGCCGTGATGAAGATCATCGTCGGGGCGATATACTGCATGATGGCAATGGTCGACAGCCGCAGCCGCTTTGCCCCGTTGGCATAGATCATCAGCGGCCCTGCCGTCACCACCCCGCAGCCAAACAACAAGGCGGTATCCCATCCAACCCCGGCCATGAAATGCCCCGCCCCGGTTGCCCCCAGCCAGCCCACATAGGCAATTGCCGCCGGCAACAGGATCAGCACCTCCAGCGTAAACCCCTGATTTGGCCCGATCGGCAGCCATTTCTTCAGATAGGCATAGGCCCCCCAGGACAGGGTCAGCCCCAGCGCCACCAGCGGCAGCCGGCCCGCCTCCCATGTCAGCACCCCGACCGCGACCGCCGCCAGCCCAACCGCCGCCAGTTGCGCAGGCCGCATCCTCTCCCGCAGCAGTACCGCGCCCAGAAAGATCGAGAATAACGGATTGATGTAATAGCCTAACGCCGCATCCAGCGCGTGCCCAGACCCGATGGCCCAGACATAGATCCCCCAGTTGACCGAGATCAGCGCCGCCGTCAGCGCCGCCATTCCCAGCATCCGCGGGCTTCGCAGCGCGCGGCTCAAATCCGCCGTCCGCCCTAGTACCGCGATCACTGCCACCGCAATCGGCACCGACCAGATCACCCGATGCGCAATCACCTCCGCTGGCGGGATATGCGCCATCGCCTTCATGTAAAGCGGTAAGAACCCCCATAAAAGATAGGCCGTCAACGCAAAGAAAAACCCGCTGACCGTGTCTTCGTTCTTCGGCAGGGCAGGGGGATCACTCATCCGCCTTGCCTATCCCGCACCGCCGCGCGCGACTACGCAAAACTTGTGCCCCGCACAATCACACCCGGCAGGTCCGCCAGCAAAGCCGCGCCACAGGGTCGTCCATCACCCCCCGGCCGGAATGGCGAACCCCGGCGCGGCCAGAGTGAACCCCTCGAACCGAAAGCCGGGGCTGACGGTGCAACTTACCAAACTCCACGCCCCTGTTGCCCGCGCCGCCTGCCACCACAACGCCGGCACAACCTCTTGTGGCGACTGACCGTTCAGCACATCAGGCCCCAGCATAACCTCGCGCGCCGGTCCCGCATCGGTTTCCGCCAGCGACAGGATCAGCGGCGCGCCCGCATTCCACAGCCAGATTTCAGCCGCATCCACCCGGTGCCAATGGCTCCGCTCGCCCGCCGCCAGCAGGAACAGGATCGCCGTCCCCGACGCCCGACCCGCCACCTACGGCCCTTCCCAGGTTTGCCGGTACCAGCCGCCCTCGGGGTGCCGTTCCAGCCGCAAAACGTCGATGATCCGCGCCGCCTCATCCATTGCTGCCCCTTTCCTTGCGCGGCAGAGTTCGCCTACCCTCGCAGACCTCGGCAACAGGAGAAAGCCCATGCCCGGCGTCCGGAACCGAACCGCCCTTGTCACCGGCGCTGGCGCCGCCGACGGCATCGGCTTTGCCATCGCCCGCACCCTCCACGCCGCAGGCGCGCGGCTGGCGATCACCTCCACCACTGACCGTATCTACGACCGGCAGCGCGACCTTGGCGGGCAGGGCACCTTCGCCACCACCGCCGACCTGACCAAGCCCGCCGACGTGGCCCGCCTCGTTGCCGAGAGCGAAGCCGCCCTTGGCCCCATCGACATCCTGATCAACAACGCAGGCATGGTGCAGACCGGCCGCAGGCAGAAACGCTCCACTCTCGCCGATGCCACCGATGCCGCATGGGACTTCGGCCTCGCGATCAACCTCACCCAGGTGTTCCGACTGACCCGCGCCGTTCTGCCCGGCATGATCGCGCGCCGCTATGGCCGCATCATCCACATGTCCTCGGTCACCGGCCCGTTGGTCGCCATCCACGGCTCGGCGATCTATGGCACCGCCAAGGCCGCGCTCACCGGCATGGCCCGCGCCGTGGCATTGGAAAACGGGCCCTTCGGCATCACCTGCAACTGCATCGGCCCCGGCTGGATCGCCACCGGTTCATCCTCGGCCAGGGAAATCGCCGCAGGCCGACGCACGCCTGCAGGGCGCAGCGGCACCCCGGACGAGATTGCCCACGCCGCCCTGTTCCTTGCGTCGGAAGAGGCCAGCTACATCACCGGCCAACTGATCGTCGTCGACGGCGGCAACACCTTGCAGGAACTGAAAGGCTAAGACTTCAGGATGCTGCGTCCGGCGTATTCAGCCGTTTCGCCCAGCAATTCCTCGATCCGGATCAACTGGTTGTATTTCGCCAGCCGGTCCGACCGTGACAGCGACCCTGTCTTGATCTGCCCGCAATTGGTGGCCACCGCAAGATCGGCTATCGTCGCGTCCTCGGTCTCGCCCGACCGGTGGCTCATCACGTTGGTATAGCGCGCGCGGTGCGCCATCTCCACCGCCTGCAAGGTTTCGGTCAACGTGCCGATCTGGTTGACCTTGACCAGCATCGAATTGGCGCACCCCGCCTTGATCCCCTCGGCCAGCCGCTTCGGGTTGGTGACGAAAAGATCGTCCCCGACCAGCTGGTGCGTGGCCCCCAGCGTGTCGGTCAGCAGCTTCCACCCCGCCCAGTCATCCTCTGAACAGCCGTCCTCGATGCTGATGATCGGATAATCCTTCGCCAGCCCGGCCAGAAACGCAACGTTCTCCTCGATGCTCAGGCTCTTGCCCTCGCCTTTCATCTCGTAGCGGCCAGCCTTGAAGTATTCCGTGGCCGCGCAATCCAGCGCCAGATAGATGTCCTCACCCGGCGTATACCCGGCTTTTTCGATGGATTTCAGAATGAAATCAAGCGCGTCGCGGGCAGAGCTCAGGTTCGGCGCAAAGCCGCCCTCATCGCCGATCCCGGTGTTGTGGCCCGCTTCCTGAAGTTCCTTCTTCAGCGTGTGGAACACTTCCGACCCCATGCGGATCGCCTCGCGGATATTCTCCGCACCCACCGGCATGATCATGAATTCCTGGATGTCGATGGGGTTGTCGGCATGCTCGCCGCCGTTGATGATGTTCATCATTGGCACCGGCAGGATGCGGGCCGAAGTGCCGCCGACATAGCGGTACAACGGTTGCCCCGAAAATTCCGCCGCCGCCTTTGCCACCGCCAGCGACACGCCCAGAATGGCATTCGCCCCCAGCCGCGATTTGTTCTGCGTGCCGTCCATCTCGATCATGGTGCGGTCGATGCCGACCTGCTCGGTCGCGTCAAAGCCGACGATTTCCTCGGCAATCTCGCCGTTCACCGCCGCCACGGCCTCCAGCACGCCCTTGCCCTTGTAGCGCGCCTTGTCGCCATCGCGCCGCTCGTTCGCCTCATGCGCGCCGGTGGATGCGCCCGAAGGCACGGCGGCCCGGCCCATCGAGCCGTCTTCCAGATAGACGTCAACCTCGACCGTCGGGTTGCCCCGGCTGTCCAGAATCTCGCGGGCGTGAATGTCGATGATCGTGCTCATGGGGGGCTCCCTCCAAGGGACAATGCTGCTCTCGCAGCCCCTTTAGCGCGCCTCACCCCACATGGGAAGCGCGTTTCCGCGCGCGTTCGCGGGCAAACGAATACAGCCCCGACCCGATGATCAGTGCCGCGCCAAGATAGGTGAACCCGTCCGGCCACTCGCCAAAGACCAGCGCCCCGATCAGGATGGCAAACACCAGCCGCGCATAGCGGAACGGCGCCACCACCGACACTTCGCCCGTCCGCGTTGCGGCAGTGATTGCCCAGTACCCGGCGGTGCCAAAGGCCACCGCACCCAGCAAAACACCCGATTGCCATAGGGTTACCGCCCGAACTTCGCCTGACGCTGCCATCATCGCCACCCCCAGCAGCGTCACCGCCATCAGCCCCCAAGCCGATACCTGCGCCGTCGTCACCTCCCGCGGGATGCGGCGCGAGGCCAGGTCGCGCACCGTCAGCCCTGCCACCGTGATCAGCACATACAGCGCCTCGGGCCGAAACCCCTGCAATCCCGGCCGGATCACGATCAGCACCCCCGCAAACCCCACCGCAATCGCACTCCACCGCCGCCAGCCCACCTTTTCCTGCATCACCAGCGCCGCCGCCATGGTCACCGCCAGCGGCATCGCCTGCAATACCGCCGATACGGTGGACAACGGCACCGTCGCCAGCGCCGCGACATAGGCGGCAGACCCCACCATCTCGCCGATATTTCGCGCCAGAACAGCCGGTTGCAGCGCTGCCCTCACCAGCACGCGCTGCCCGCCCAGCCGCGCCATCAGCACGAACACCGGCAATCCGAACGCCCCCGACACAAAGATGATCTGTCCCAGCGGCAACTCTGCCGCCGCCCATTTCAGAAACATGTCCTCCACCCCGAACAGGGCCATGGACACGACCATCAGAAAGATGCCGCGCAGGTTTTCGCTGCTTGCCGGTGAGGTCGTCATCCCGCCTTCTAGCCGCCCGCGCCGCAATGCGAAAGGCGCCGAAGCCCCTACCTGCCGCGACCGCCACGCCGATGCCCGGCGTTGGCAGGGGGTCTGCCCACCCCATCCCGCAATGTCCAAAGGACTGACCCCCGAACCGCCTTGCTTGCCCTTGGCCGCCGGTCAAGGCAAAAGGGCCGGGGCAGGCCGCAAAGGGCAACGATGGAACGCAAGCAAACACTCGATGCCTTTGGCGGCACGGTCCTGATCGGGGTGACGCTGCTGCTGGCCTTCAACCAGATCATCGTCAAGGTCGTGAATGCCGGGCTGCAACCGGTGTTTTTCGCCGGGCTGCGCTCTGCTCTCGCCATTCTGTTCGTCTGGGGCTGGCTCGTCTGGCGCAAACGCCCGCCGCGGCTGCACCGGGCGGCGCTTGGTCCCGGCCTTCTGATGGGCGCGGTTTTTGCGGCCGAATTCCTGTGCCTCTTTGTTGCCCTCGATCTGACCACTGTCGGGCGCACCTCGATCATCTTCTATTCGATGCCGGTCTGGTTTGCGATCCTTGCCCATTTCGGCCTTGGCGAACGGATAACCCCGGTTCGCGCCGCAGGCCTTGCGCTGGCCTTTGCGGGGGCCGCCTGGGCCATCCTGTCCGGCCCCTCCACCGGCGAGGGCAGCCTCGCGGGCGACCTCTTTGCCTTGGGTGGCGCTTTTGGCTGGGCGGCCACCGCCTTCATCGCCCGCCGGCCGGTGATGCGCGCCGAAGGGCCAGAGATGCAGTTGTTCTGGATGGTCCTCGTCTCGGCGCCGATCCTGCTGCTGGTTGCCCCGCTCTTTGGCCCCCTGATCCGCGATCTGCAGCCGGTGCATCTGGCGTGGCTGGTGTTTCAGGCATCCGTCGTGGTGGCCGGCGGCTTCATCACCTGGCTCTGGCTGATGTCGGTCTATCCCGCCTCGACGGTCGCATCCTTCTCCTTTCTGACGCCGATCTGCGCCTTGTCGCTGGGCGCGCTGATATTCAGTGAAACGGTCACCTGGGCGATTCTCGGCTCTGCGCTCATGGTTGCGCTGGGGATCGTGCTGATCAACCGCCCGGCCCGCGTCTGACCGCGCAGAATCGCTCGTCTCCGGCCATCCACACTCCGCCTCATTTGGCGCGGGGCTGAGCGGTGGCGGGCAAACCAGCCGCTTTGCTGGTGAATCGCCGGCTCTTCAGACTTCGGGTGAACTCTGTCCCCAAGGATGTCCACAGCCGCCGCGCAAAAACGATGACAGTTCCGTGACTGTGGCATCGCCGCGTCAAGCGGGAAAATCTGGCCGACGCGCAAATAAATGCGTTGAACGGTCGGCGTGAATACGACACTTTGAGGATGCGGTCTGGACAGGCACCATATCTAGTGCCGCCAAGGCGGAAACAGTCAGCCAGGACAAGCAGCCCCGGATCAACCGGGCAGCGCCTGAAAGACCCGTTTCCCGCGTTCATCATAATCGGCGCATTGCGCCGCAAAAACGGGATCAGGGGCATGAAGATCGAGCGGAAGTTCACCACCGAAGCAAC
>JAYSYZ010000294.1:0-19200 GCA_043727195.1 Paracoccaceae bacterium | reverse complement strand
GCGCAACGCTGGATCGACCTTGGCTTCATCCGCCTGCAACCGTCCGAGATGATGAAATTCACCCTCGTGATGGCGCTGGCCGCCTATTACGACTGGCTCGACAGCAAGAAAACCTCGCGCCCGCTGTATGTGCTGATCCCGGTCGTGCTGATCATCATCCCCACGGTTCTGGTCATCCTGCAGCCGAACCTCGGCACCGCGCTGATGCTGGTGATGGCGGGGGGCACGGTGATGTTCGTGGCCGGGGTCAGCCTGTGGTACTTTGCCGGGGTGGTTTCGCTGGGTGTCGGGGCCGTTGCCGGGGTCTTCCTCACCCGCGGCACACCATGGCAGTTCCTGCATGACTACCAATACAGGCGGATCGACACCTTTCTTGACCCGACCGCCGATCCGCTGGGCGCGGGCTACAACATCATTCAGGCCAAGATCGCGCTGGGGTCGGGGGGATGGTCGGGCAAGGGGTTCATGCAAGGCACCCAGTCGCGGCTGAACTTTCTGCCCGAAAAGCACACCGACTTCATCTTCACCACCCTGGCGGAGGAGTTCGGCTTTCTTGGCGCATTCTCGCTTCTGGCGCTCTATGCGCTGATCATCGGTTTCTGTCTGGTGGCCGCCTTCCAGAACAAGGACCGCTTCTCGGCCCTGCTGATCATCGGGGTCGCCGCGAACTTTTTCTTCTACCTCGCGGTCAACCTGTCGATGGTGATGGGCATGGCCCCGGTGGTGGGGGTGCCGCTGCCGCTGTTAAGCTACGGCGGATCGGCGATGCTGGTGCTGCTGGTGGGCTTCGGTCTGGTGCAAAGCGCGCATGTGCACCGGCCGAGGTGAGGGCGGACGGTGCGGGGCTGGACCGGGGCCGCAGGACGGCCGAGCCGCCCCTGCCGCACTCAAAAATCCAGCGCCCCCTGCTTGCCCTCCCCCTCCTCCCGCGCCGCGCGTCTGAAGGCATCCTGCCGCAAGGCGGGCAGCCGGACTGCCCGGTCGCGCAAGGTCAGCGCCTGCCCGATGGTGACGATCTGGATGCGCGGCACCGATCCCGCCAGCCCCGGCACCTCATACTGCCCCGCACCCGCCGCCTCGGTCATCATCGGGCGCGAGGGTTCGGTCAGCGTCAGGAACACCCCGATCTGTGCGCCCTCCCGCTCGATCACGCCGCGCAAGTCGCGGATCATCGCCACGCCGACGTTGTCCCCCGCCTTGACCGACACAATCGCCCGTCCCTCATGCTGGGCTCCGAAGTACAGGTTCCCGTCGATGCCCTTGTCGGCCCCCTTTTTCGACAGGTTCCCCGGCTGCGCGTTGATCAGGCTCAGCGCCCATTTCTCGAATTCAAAGTAGTAATTCTTGTCCTCCCGCCCCCGCGCCGCAAGGTTCCGCGCGCCCTCAAAGTCCTGCGGCACGCCGTGGGTGATGAACTGCACCCCTTCAAACGCATCGCGCAGCCGCTTTTCGATCAGACCAACGGCAAGGTGAGTGACGTCGATCCCAATCCACTGCCGCCCCAGCTTTTGCGCCGCATGAACCGTGGTGCCACAGCCGCAGAAGGGGTCGAGCACCACATCTCCGGGGTTCGACGAGGCGCTGGGGATACGCTCGAGCAGCGCCACGGGTTTTTGGGTAGGGTAGCCGAGGCGTTCCTGGGCTTGGGAGTTGAGGGGAGAGACCGGAGCAGATCGCTGCGCGAACTACGCCCTTCTGTGCTTGGGGATTGCATGCGAGCGGAATGAATGGATCCACGAGCGACAAAGTTGACGTTACTTGTCTGACAATGCAAAGGCCCCGCCGAAGCGGGGCCTAGGGACTTTGACAAAATCTAGACTGACCAAAGCTTGTCATCGCTCGGCGGCCAGCCTGCCTAGTGATCTAGGTCTTAAAGCCCGATGACCGGGAACACCGTATAAGTAAGTCACTCTGGGGCGGGAATCAAGTTCCCCATTCCTAACCCCCACAAAACACCATGACGCACTGCCTTTAGGTCATCGCCGGTGGCCTGCGGGTTATCCCATTTTCGGCGACCAACCTTAAAACCGTTTAAACGCCAAGTTCCCAGATTCATCACCATGTCGCACTTCGCCCAGCAAGGTAGATCGTCAGGCTCCTGCGGGTGGTAGTTTTTGACAAATGGACTTTGAAGGGGAAGTCATGAACAGGTGCAGTCAGGCTGATGGGCACAATCGTGACAATGTCGTTCCGATTGGGCAAGCGCGGCGAAATCACCATGACGGGACGCACTTTGACCATCTCAGGCACTCTGAACCCCTCAAAATCGCATATGAGGATTTGCCCAGCTCTCGGATGGTAAGCCAGTGGCATCAGGCTACCCGCACCAAAATACGCCCATGTCTGTCTGGCTGTAGCAATGCTGCCGCAGCATTCACCCCGCGCATCACGTCGCCGAATGCGGTCTCGGCTGAGTCATTCCAGTGCCAGGTGTCGTCAAACGCCTCGATCTGCGCCGCGCTTTCACTGCCCGAAGGCCCCTTGAACAGTACGTTGTAGCCGGCGTTCGAATTGAACGGCGGGTCGAGGTAGATCAGATCGACCGAGGCGTCCGGGATGCTGTCACGCAGCACAGAAAGATTGTCGCCGTAAAAAAGGTGATTCATCCCTGCCCCCGTCGGATGGGGTTTGGCCCCACCATTGCCACCCTGACCGCCGGTGGTTAACGCCACGTTACCGCCCCACCAGCCGCCCCGCAACCAGCCTCAATTGCAGGTAAAATCCCTAACGAAACCTTAACAAAAATCGTGTTATACAGCAAAATCATATACATAACTTCCATAACACGCGTGTTAACACGCCCATTGTGTGGCCCCCCAGCCTCCCCTACCCTCGGGCCAGCCATTGCCGCAGGATCCCGATGCCCCTGATTTTCTTCGCCGCCCCCAGCCTCTGGCCCGCCTATCGGACGGCCCTGCCGCAGGCCCTGACCGAGGCCGGGATCACCGCCACCATCGTGACCGAAGCCGCCGATCCCGCCGCCATCGATTACATCGTCTACGCCCCCTCCGCCGCCTTGCAGGACTTCACCCCCTTCACCCGCACCAGGTGCGTCCTCAGCCTGTGGGCCGGGGTGGAACGGATCGTCGGCAACGCCACCCTGACCCAACCCCTCGCCCGGATGGTCGACCCTTCTCTTACCGAAGGCATGGTCGAATGGGTCGTCGGCCACACCCTGCGCCACCACCTCGGTATCGACCGCCACATCATCAACCCCGGCCATGTCTGGAACCCGGCCTGCCCGCCGCTGGCCCGCGAACGCCCCGTCACGATCCTCGGCATGGGTGCCCTCGGATCGGCCTGCGCCGCCGCCTTGCAGGCCCTGAACTTCCCGGTGACAGGGTGGAGCCGCAGCCCCAAACCCGGCTGCCTGCATGGCGAGGCGGGCCTCGAGGCCGCGCTGAAAACCGCGCATATCCTCGTCACCCTCCTCCCGAAGACACCGGAGACGGAGAACCTGCTCAACGCCCGCACCCTCGCCATGCTGCCCGGGGGCGCGGTGATCCTGAACCCCGGTCGCGGCGCGCTGATCGACGATGATGCTCTGCTTGCCGCCCTTGATGCCGGCCACATCGGCCATGCCACGCTCGACGTCTTTCGGGTGGAGCCGCTGCCGCCGGGCCACCCCTACTGGTCGCATCCGCGCGTCACTGTCACCCCCCACATCGCCGCCGACACCCGCCCCCGATCCGCCGCCCGGGTCATCGCCGAAAACATCCGGCGCGGCGAGGCGGGCGAGCCGTTTCTGCACCTTGTCGACCGCACCCGCGGGTATTGACCCCGACCTGTCGGGAACAGAACAGCGGCCCGCCGCGCCGCATGAGACCAATCCGCGAAAGGTGGGGAACATGCGCTACGGCACCGGGGTGATGTTGGTTCTGGCGGCGGGAACGCTCTGGTCGCTGATGGGCCTCGGTCTGCGCCAGATCGAGGCAGCGTCGGTCTGGGCGATCCTCTTCTGGCGGTCGGTCGGGATGCTGCCGGTTCTGCTTGGCTGGATTACATGGACATCGCGCGGCAGGCCGCTTGCCGCGATCCGGTCGGTCGGGGTCGCCGGGGCCCTGGGTGGCGCGGGGCTGGTCGTCGCCTTCGGCGGCGCGATCTACGCGATCCAGACGACCAGCATCGCCAATGCGGTCTTCCTGTTCACCGCATCACCCTTCGTGGCGGCAATCCTCGGCTGGATCGCCTTGCGCGAAACGGTGCGCCCCGCCACCTGGGGTGCCATCGCGCTTGCCGTCATCGGGATGTTCGTGATGGTGCGCGAAGGGCTGGCCATCGGCGCGCTGGCGGGCAACCTTGCGGCGTTGCTGTCGGCGGTGGGGTTCGGGGCCTTTTCCGTGGCGCTGCGCTGGGGGCGGCTGGCCGACATGTTGCCCGCAGTGCTGCTGGGGGCGATCTTTTCGGTGATCGCTGCCGCCATCATGCTGGTGCTGTGGGGCGAAGAGTTCATCGTCCCGGCCCGTGATATCGGCATCTCGCTTGCAATCGGGGCGGTAATCCTTGCCATCGGTATGGTGCTATACACCACCGGCAGCCGGGTGATACCTGCCGCGGAACTGACGTTGTTTTCGCTGATCGAGGTGATGCTTGCCCCTCTCTGGGTCTGGCTGCTGCTGGGCGAAACCGCGTCGTCGGGCACGTTTGTTGGCGGCGCGATCTTGCTGGCCGCCGTCGCCTTCAATGCCGTTGCGGGCGCACAGAGGCGAGCGTCAGAGGGGGTTGCACCGCCCCCCATACCTGTGAATGATTGAAGGCATGCGTCGGGCGCTTGGCCCGCGCGGGGAGATGACCGATGCGGCCCGATCCGCAAGACACCAACTGTGGCCCCTGCTGGCCGCGAAAGCCGGAATTTGGCGGGGGGCAAGGGCAGATTTAATCGCCCTGCATGCCAACCCGGGCCCTTGTGGCCCCATTTCCAGACATTGAAGAAAGAGGCACCATATGCCCGGCAACATGACTTTTGACGCATTGAAAGAGGCCGTCGCGCGCGGCGAGATCGACACCGTTCTGGTGGCCGGGATCGACATGCAGGGCCGCCTGATGGGTAAGCGCTTTCACGCCGCATTCTTCGTGAATGGCGGCTGGGAGGAGACGCATTGCTGCAACTACCTCTTGACCGTGGACATGGAGATGACGACGGTTCAGGGCTACAAGTCATCGTCCTGGCAGACGGGCTACGGCGATTATGTGCTAAAGCCAGACATGACCACCCTGCGCCCCGTCCCGTGGCTACCCGGCACGGCGCTGGTGCTGGGCGACACGCTGGATCATCACGGGCATGAGGTGGCGCATTCGCCGCGCGCGATCCTGAAACGACAGGTGGCCCGCGCCCGCGCGATGGGGTTCGAGCCGATGATGGCGACGGAGCTGGAGTTCTACCTCTTCGAGAATTCCTACGAAAACCTGCGCGACGGCGGGCTTGCCGCCTTGAAGCCGGTCAGCGCCTATAACGAGGATTACCACATCTTCCAGACCACCAAGGAAGAAGACGTGATGCGCGCCATCCGCAACGGGCTTTATGCGGCGGGTATCCCGGTGGAAAACTCCAAGGGCGAGGCGGATGCCGGTCAGGAAGAGGTGAACTACCGCTATTCCGACGCGCTGGATGCGGCCGACAACCACGTGATCGTCAAGAACGGCATCAAGGAAATTGCCTGGACCAAGGGCAAGTCGGTGACCTTCATGGCGAAGTACGATCACCGCAAGGCCGGATCGTCGAGCCATATCCACCAGAGCCTGTGGACCAAGGACGGCAAGCCCTTGTTCGCCGACAAGGCCGAAACGCACGGCATGTCGGCCACAATGAAGCATTACATGGCTGGCCAATTGGCCCATGCAGGGGAGCTGACGGCGTTTCTGGCGCCTTACGTCAACAGCTACAAGCGCTTTACCGTGGGGATGTTTGCGCCGACCAAGGCGGTGTGGTCGGCCGACAACCGCACAGCCGGGTTTCGCGTCTGCGGGGTGCAGTCCAAGGCTGTGCGGGTGGAATGCCGCATTCCCGGCAGCGACGTGAACCCCTATCTCGCTTGCGCTGCGTTGCTGGCGGCGGGTCTGGCGGGGATCGAAGGGAAGTTGGAACTGGAGCCGGAAATGGCGGGGGACATGTACAACACAGCCGGTATCCGCGAGATCCCGCACAACCTGCGCGATGCCGCGGCGCTGCTCAACGGCTCGACCATGCTGCGGGCGGCGTTTGGCGATGACGTGATCGACCATTATCATCACGCCGCGCAGTGGGAGATTGCCGAGACCGACCGCGTGGTCACCGACTTCGAGCGTCAGCGCCTGCTGGAACGCGCCTGACATGCCATGATGCAGGATGGGCAGTTTGCCCATCCAACCTTCTTGAAACGGATGATGGGTAGTTTGCCCGTCTTACGAGGAACCCATGAAACCTATCGACCTGATCTCTCCCGTCGACGGCGCTGTCTATGCCACCCGCGTTCCCTTGACACCCGAGGCAGCCACGGCCGCCGTCGCCCGTGCCAAGGCGGCGCAGAAGGGCTGGGCCGCCCGACCGCTGGCCGACCGGATCGCGCTGGTGAAAGCCGGGGTCGCCGCACTGAACGCAATGAAGGACGCGGTGGTGGAGGAGATCGCCTGGCAGATGGGCCGCCCGACCCGCTTTGGCGGCGAATTCGGTGGGGTGAATGCCCGGACCGACTACATGTCGGAAATCGCCGCCGCGACCCTCGCGCCGCAGATGGTGGAAGACAGCGACACCTTCCGCCGCTACATCGCCCGCGATCCGGTTGGCGTGGTCTTCATCGTGGCACCGTGGAATTATCCCTACCTGACCACCATCAACACGCTGGTCCCGGCGCTGATCGCGGGCAACTCAGTCGTCCTGAAGCACGCCAGCCAGACCATGCTGGTCGGCGAACGGCTGGCCGGGGCGTTTCATGCGGCGGGCGTTCCTGTGGATGTGTTCCAGAACGTGGTACTGGATCATGCCACGACCGAGGCGTTGATTGCGGCGCGGTCGTTCGGGTTTGTCAACTTTACCGGGTCCGTGGCGGGCGGTCAGGCGATGGAACGCGCCGCTGCGGGGACGTTTACCGCATTGGGGCTTGAACTTGGCGGCAAGGATCCCGGTTATGTGCGCGCCGATGCCAATCTGGAGGCCGCCGTCGATACGCTGATGGATGGTGCGATGTACAATGCCGGGCAGTGCTGCTGCGGGATCGAGCGGATTTATGTGCATGAAAGCCTTTATGACGCCTTCGTCGAAAAGGCAGTGGCCTGGGTCAAGACGCTGAAGCTTGGCCATCCGTTCGACCCCGAAAGCACGCTTGGCCCGATGGCCAACAAGCGTTTTGCAAAGGTTGTGCGGGACCAGATTGCCGAGGCGGTGGCGCAGGGGGCGAAACCGCTGATCGACCCTGCGCTCTTCCCCGCTGACGATGGCGGCGCTTACCTCGCACCGCAGATTCTGGTGAACGTCGATCATTCCATGCGGGTGATGATGCAAGAAAGCTTTGGACCCGTCGTCGGCATCATGAAGGTAAAGGACGACGCCGAGGCGCTGCGCCTGATGAACGACAGCCCCTATGGCCTGACCGCCAGCATCTGGACCGAAGATTACGACAGCGCCGCAAAGCTGGGGCAGCAGGTCGAGACCGGAACGGTGTTCATGAACCGGGCCGATTACCTTGACCCGGCCCTGTGCTGGACCGGCTGCAAGGACACCGGGCGCGGCGGATCGTTGAGCTATCTCGGGTTCCATGCGGTGACCCGTCCGAAATCCTATCACCTGAAGAAGGTCTGACATGAGCCACTCCGTCCCCAGCCGAAACTGGTCTTACCCCACCGCCATCAAGTTTGGCGTGGGCCGGATCGCCGAACTGGCCGACCACGCAACCGGCGCGGGTCTGAAAAAACCCTTGCTGGTCACTGACAAGGCCCTCGCCAGCCTGCCGATTACCGCCGCCGCGTTGGACGTGCTGGACAAGGCCGGGATGGGTCGCGCGGTCTTTTCCGACGTCGACCCGAACCCGAACGAGGGTAACATGGCCGCCGGTATCGCGGTGTTTCTGGCTGGCGGGCATGACGGGGTGATCTGCTTTGGCGGTGGCTCGGCCCTCGACCTTGGCAAAATGATCGCGCTGATGGCGCATCAGCGGGCAGACCTGAGCGTCTGGGATCTTGAGGATATCGACGATTGGTACACCCGCGCCGATGCCACCAAGATCGTGCCGGTCGTCGCGGTGCCGACCACTGCGGGAACCGGGTCAGAGGTGGGGCGCGCCGGGGTGCTGACCAATTCCGCGACGCACAAGAAGAAGATCATTTTTCACCCCCGACTGATGCCCGCCGTCACGATCTGCGACCCTGCGCTGACCGTGGGGATGCCCCGCTTCATCACCGCTGGCACCGGAATGGATGCGCTGGCGCATTGTCTGGAGGCGTATTGCAGCCCGTTCTATCACCCGATGTCGCAGGGGATCGCACTGGAAGGCATGCGGCTGGTGTTCGAAAACCTGCCCCGCGTGTACGGCACCCCCGACGATCTGGATGCGCGGGCGCATATGATGTCGGCCGCCGCGATGGGGGCGGTGGCGTTTCAGAAGGGGCTGGGGGCGATCCACAGCCTGTCGCACCCGGTGGGCGCAGTTTATGGCACACATCACGGCACCACCAATGCAGTGGTGATGCCGATGGTGCTGGATTTCAACCGCCCGGCGATCGAAACGCGGATCGAGGCGGCGGCAGCTTATCTTGGCATCAAGGGCGGCTTTGCCGGGTTTCATGCGCGGGTGATGCAGTTGCGCGCGATGCTGGCGATACCGGCAAACCTGTCGGCAGTGGGCGTACAGTCCGCCGATCTGGAACGGCTGACCGACATGGCGCTGGAGGATCCGTCCTGCGGCGGCAACCCCATCGCGATGACCCGCGATAACACCCGGGCGCTATACGACGCCTGCATGTAGGCATCGTGATGACCCGGCATCTGACCACAGAAATCGCGATCATCGGGGCCGGGGTCATCGGCCTTGCGATAGCCGAGCGGCTGTTGGCCGACGGGCGCGATGTGGTGCTGGTCGATCCCGGCCAGCCCGGGATGGGGGCCAGCTACGGCAATGCCGGAACTATCGCGGATTACGCGGTCAGCCCGGTCGGCACGCCGGATGTGCTGCGCCATCTGCCGTCGCTGTTGTTCAGCAAGACCTCGCCGCTGGCCATCCGCCATGCGGCAATGCCGACGCTGGCGCCGTGGCTTTTGCGTTTTGCCCGCCAGTCGCTGCCAGCAGCCGCGCGGCGCAACGCTGCGGCGATCGCAGCGCTCTTGGCCAATGCCGGGCCGCTGTGGGACGATCTGGCGCTGCGGGTGTCCGGCGCGGGCATTCTGCAGCGCCGGGGATGCCTATATCTGTATGAAACCGCCGCCGCATTTCGCGCCGCCAAGACGGCGATGGCCACCCGCCGCGCACTTGGCGTGACGGTCGATCTGATCGACCCGGCCAGCCTTGCCGGCATGGAACCGGGGCTGCCGCCGGTTGCCGGTGGTGCGGCGTTCTTTCCCGACGCGACCTTCCTGTCTGATCCGGGGCGCATGGTCGGCCTGATCGCCGCCTGTGTGGCCGGGCGGGCCGGGATTATTGCGGCGCGGGCCGAGCGGCTGACCCGGCGGCTGGACGGCGTGATGATCGAGGGGCCGGGGCTGCATCTGCACGCCCGCAAGGTCATTCTGGCGGCAGGCGCGCATTCCCGGGCGCTGGCGCTGCAGGCAGGTGACCGGATCCCGCTGGATACCGAGCGCGGCTATCATGTGGAATGGGACATGCCGACACCGCGCCTTTCCCGGCCGGTCTGCCCCACCGCGCGCGGCTTTTACCTGTGCCCGATGGAGGGGCGGCTGCGCGTTGCCGGGACGGTTGAACTGGGCGGGCTGAGCCTGCCGCCATCGCGTCACCGGATCGACCGGCTGATCGCGGGGGCGCGGACGATCTTTCCGGATCTTGGCGCGCCCGACCGCGACTGGATGGGGTTTCGCCCGTCGCTGCCCGACAGCCTGCCGGTGATCGGGCCGTCACGCGGTGGGGCAGAGGTGATCCACGCCTTCGGTCATGGCCATCTGGGGGTGACACTGGCGCCGGTCACCGCCGGGATCGTGGCCGCTTTGATCAGCGGGCGGGCACCACCGCTGGACATCGCCGCCTACCGGTCTGACCGGTTCTGAGCAGCGGCGACCCACGAAAAACCCGGCAGCGCGGTGCGCCGCCGGGGATGATTTCGGTTCAGCTCAGATCACCCAGGAGGCGGAGGCGGATCATCATCATCTCCGCCGCACAACGCGACGCAGAGGATGATGGCACCAAGCAAAAGCGGCAGAACCATGCCACCGCTTGATGCGGGTCTTTCCTGGACAACAGGATCGGGCTCGTCGACGATCACAACCGGGCCGCCAGCAAAGGCGGTGGAGGAGGTGAGCGCAAGCGTCGCCGCAAGAATGGGTGCGATCAGCTTGTTCATGTTGACTTTCCTCTTCTGGAAACATGCGCATAGGTCAGACTGGCCAGCGCCAGTAAAGCCTAGTCACGCAAAATCAGCGGATCAATGTTTCCAGCCCCAGGCCGACAGGGCATGCCGCTGCTGCGACAGATTCGCCACAACCAAGGAGGATAATCGGCCCCGAACCCGTGGATCGAAGCCTGAAACTACAATTTTGGCTCACCTTGTCGACTTATGCCAACGGGTTAAGCGTGCTTGCCGATTCGCTTTGCCGTTTAATCGGCCAGTTCGGACAAGGCCGCACAGCAATTACTTCACAACTACCTTCGGATCGTCGTCGCCACCGCACAGGGCAACGCACAGAATGATCGGGATCAGCAGCAGGGGCAGGATGCCGATGCTGGAGGCCGGTCTTTCTGCGATAACCTCCGGGTTGCCTTCTTCTTCGATGATGACCGGGCCGCCGGCAAAAGCGACGGGTGCATACAAGGTCATCGAAAGCGCAAGTGCGGATGCGAGCAGCTTTTTCATTCGTCTCTCTCCAGATTTTGCCGGTCGCGATTTGCTGGCAGCCATACGCCCGGGTTCTGAAGTCTTAAAGAAGTGTAAAACGCAGATCAACCTGTCGTGTTTGAAAGCTGCCGTGCTGAGCAAGAAATCCCCGACGCATACACTGAAATGGGAAAAGTGCCGGAAAAGCGGCAACCATCCGGCGGCCGGCTCAGATCTTTGGTTGCAATTGCAATTCCTGCATCAACCGTAAGATCCTACGACGGATTGGTGGTTGCTTCGCCGGGTGCCGTGCATGAAAAAACCGGACGCGCGACAATCGCACGTCCGGTTGGAAATCTTGAAGATCAAGCGAGCGTGGTGATGAAGCCTTGGTTTACTCGATAGGGCCGCCATTTGGGGTATCGTCATCGCCGCCGCAGAGCGCAACGCACAGGATGATCGGGATCAGCAGCAGCGGCAGGATGCCGATACTGGAGGCGGGCCTTTCAGCGATGACTTCCGGCTGGCCTTCTTCGGCGATGATCACAGGGCCGCCTGCAAATGCGGCCGAGGCACCAACCGAAAGGGCAAGAACCTGAGCAATGAGTTTCTTCATGTTGGACTCCAGAAATGTTGGACGTTCCCGTCGAAGTGACAGAGCGTGCCGAAACAGTAACTGCGCTGCATATTCCGTTCAACGAATAACAGTCGGCCCCGTCCTGATCCCCTCTTGGCGTTGCGCCAAGGGCACAAGGCCCGTCGGCCACGGGCGCTGGCCACCCCGCGCCGGGCTACAGCATGGATGGGACAACCTGATCCGGCGGACGATGTCCATCTGCGAAAGTCTTGATATTGATGATGACTTTTTCGCCCATCTCGATCCGCCCCTCCAGGGTGGCCGATCCCATATGTGGCAAGAGCACGACGTTCGGCAACTCCCGCAGTCGCGGGTTCACATCAGTGCCATGTTCGTAGACGTCCAGCCCTGCTGCGGCAATCTCTCCGGCGCGCAACCCCCGGGTAAGGGCGTTCTCGTCGATCACCTCGCCGCGCGAGGTGTTGACGATCACTGCCGTCGGCTTCATCAGCTTTAGCCGTCTCGCGTTCAACAGATGAAAGGTCGCCGGGGTGTGCGGGCAGTTGACCGACAGGATATCCATCCGTGCGATCATCTGGTCGAGGCTTTCCCAATAGGTCGCGGCCAGTTCGGCCTCGATCTCCGGTCGCAGGCGCTTGCGGTTGTGGTAATGCACCTGCAGCCCGAAGGCCCTGGCGCGGCGGGCCACCGCCTGACCGATCCGCCCCATGCCAAGGATGCCCAGCCGGCGGCCCCCCAGCCGCCCGCCCAGATTGGCCATCGGCGACCAGCCGGGCCAGGTACCGGACTGCATCACCTGCAACCCTTGCGGAATGCGTCGGGTCACCAGCAGAATCAGTGCCATCACCATGTCGGCGGTATCGTCGGTGACCACGCCGGGCGTGTTCGATACCAGAATACCGCGTTGGCGGGCGGTGGCGATGTCGATGTGATCGACCCCCGCACCGTAATTCGCGATCAGCTTGAGCTTGTCACCGGCCTGCCCGATCAGACTGGCGTCGATCTGGTCGGTGATCGTCGGCACCAGCACATCGGCGCGTCGCATCGCCGCGGCCAGGTCGTCACGCGACATTCGACCGTCGGGCTCGCAAAGCTCGACATCGAAAAGTTCCTTCAGCCGCGTCTCGACCGCGTCCGGCAATCGTCGCGTGACGACCACACTCAGGCGTGCAGACGGCATACGGACCCTCCCCAAGTCTTCCAAATCCGGCGTCGTTAGGGCAAGGTGACGGGAACCGGCGCATTGCACAAGCCCCGGGCGGAAAACGAAAGGCCCGCAGCCCCGGTTTCGGGCCGATGCGCAGGTCGGGTAGCGAGGCGGGCGACGATGAAACGGTTGAGTGTTGCAGTCTGGCTCTTGCTCGCTATTGATCCCGGGTCGGGTCTGGCGCAGGAAGCCGATGTAGCCATCGTGGGCGCCAGACCGCCGGAAAAAACCTGCCAGCCGGATATCGGCTGTGTGACAAATCTGCCGCTGCCACGCTTTGTGTCGCTGAAGGGCAGCGAGGGGAACGCCCGTCGCGGCCCCGGCCTGACACACCGCATCGATTGGGTGTTCACCCGCGCCGGGATGCCGTTGAGGATCACCGCCGAGTATGAAAACTGGCGCCGGGTCGAAGATCAGGAGGGGGCCGGGGGCTGGGTGCATTACTCACTGCTGTCGGGTGTGCGGACGGTGCTGGTCACCCTCGACATGGCCGAGTTCCTCGATGCACCGCAGGACGGTGCAGCCGTTGTGGCGCAGGCCGAACAGGGTGTGGTCGGGCGCGTGCTGGAATGCGTGCCGGACTGGTGCCGGATCGCCTTTGACGGGCAAAAGGGCTGGGTGCCGAAAGCGGCGCTCTGGGGGGTAGCGGCAGATGAGACCATCGACTGACAACGTCGCTTATGGCCGTGACCTGACACGCCTGACGCTGTCGGCGGGTCTGGCGTCGGTCATCGTTGCGGGCGTGCTGGTGGGCCTGAAGCTATGGGCGCTGGCCGAAACCGGTGCCTTGTCGATTGCCGCGTCGCTGGCTGACAGCGCGCTTGACCTGATGATGTCGCTGGGGGCGGCGGTGGCCATCGTCTATGCTGCCCGCCCCGCCGACGAGGATCATGCCTTTGGCCATACCTCGGCCGAGGATCTGACCGCGCTGGCGCAATCGGCGTTCATAATGATCTCGGCGGCGGTGATTGGCTGGGTGGCTGCGGCGCGGCTGATTGCCCCCGAACCGCCCGTACTGCAGGGCGAAGGCCGTGGCATGGTGGTGATGTCGGTTTCGGTCGCGCTGACCCTGGTGCTGATCTGGTGGCAGGGCCGCGTCGCCAGACGTACCGGCAGCAGGGTCGTCGCGGCGGACCGGCTGCATTACCTTGGCGATCTGTTGCCAAGCCTCGGTGCCCTTGCGGCGCTGTGGGCCTCGCGCCAATACGGTATCGGATCGGTCGATGCGGTGATCGCCATCGCGGCATCCGGCGTGCTGGCGATCGGGTCGCTGCGCATCGGCAAGGGGGCCTGGGACGCCCTGATGGACCGCGCCGCCGACCCCGCCATCCTGAACGGGATTGCCGCCATCGCGCGCGACTGGCCGGGGGTGCGGGGGTTTCACGATCTGAAGACTCGCACCGCCGGAAGCCGCATCTTCGTCAACCTGCACATCGAACTCGACGGTGATCAGCCGCTGCGCGACGCGCATGACATCGGGGCCAGCCTCAGGCGGGCAATCCTTGAAAGCTACCCCCAGACCGACGTCATCATCCACAAGGACGTGGCCGACCCGTGACCAACCAGCGGCCCCCAGCGCCGGCAGGGTGACTTCACCGCGACCCTTGACGCGCCGCCGGGGGCGGCGGATTATCCAGACGTATAACTAATCACGCATAACAGGACGACATGGACCCGAATCGTCGACCCTATCGCCGCGACAGCGAAGAAAACCGTCGCGCCGCCCTGATCGCGGCGACGCAGGATCTGGTGGCAGAAGGCGGCCCTCAGGCGGCCACGGTGCGCGCCATTGCCGCCCGCGCCGGGGTGACCGCAGGCCTGATCCGCCACTACTTTCAGACCAAGGACGAACTGACCCGTGCGGCCTATCGCTCGCTCATCGACGGGATGACCGCAAAGGGTTCGGATGCGATCGAGGGCGTCGGCGCGCTGCCCGAAGAACGGCTTGCCGCGTTTGTCGCGGCCTCGTTGCGCTCACCGGTGGTCGATATCTCGTCGGTGGTGCTGTGGGCGGGATACATGCACAAGGTCCGGGCGGACCCGGAGCTTCTCGTGGTGCATGAAGCGGGCTACCTGGCTTACCGCAATGCGCTGCAGGCGCTGATCGCGGCCCTGCCACGAACGGCCCTGCCCGACCGGCTGCGCGGCGAGGCGATTGCCTGCAATGCCGTGATCGACGGTCTGTGGCTGGAGGGGTCGATCCTGCCGCATGCCTTCGGCCAAGGCGAGATCGTGCGCATCGGCCTGCAATCGGTCGGTGCCATTCTCGGGGTCGATCTGCTGGCTCATGCAGCCTTGTTTCCGGATCAGGGAAAGCCGCTGCCATGAGATACGCATCGGTTACCGAACGACTTGCCGGATTGGGTGGCGCGAAATGGGCCTTGCATGCGCAGGCCCGGGCGATGAAGGCAGCCGGTGCCGACATCATCGAACTGACCATCGGCGAGCCGGACGTACCGACCCCGCCCGAATTTATCGCGGCGGCGCAGGCGTCGATGGCCGCCGGGCGCACCGGCTATTCCAACGGGCGGGGCGAACCGGCGCTGGTCGCGGCGCTGGCGGCGCGGTATTCGGCGCGGCGCGGGCGCAAGATCGGACCGGATCAGGTAATGTGCCTGCCCGGCACCCAGACCACACTTTACGCCATCCTTCGCACCATCGCCGAAGCGGGCGACGAGGTGCTGATCGGCGATCCGATGTATGCCACCTACGAGGGCATCATTGCCCAGTCCGGGGCCCGGATCGTGCCGGTGCCATTGCGCCCCGAACACGGCTTTCGCATGCAGGTCGAGGATGTGGCCGCGCGGATTACCCCCGCCAGCCGGGTCCTGTTCCTGAACACCCCGCACAATCCGACGGGGGCGGTGCTGCGGGCCGATGACATCGCCGCGCTGGGGGCGCTGGCTGCCCTGCACGACCTCTGGATCGTCTCGGACGAGGTCTACGAGGATATGATCTTCCCCGGCGTGACCTTCGCCTCGCCGCTGGACGACCCTGATCTGGTCGAACGGGTGATCGCCGCCTGCTCCATCTCGAAATCGCATGCGGCACCGGGGTTCCGCTCGGGCTGGTGCATCGGCCCGGCGGAGTTTTGTGCGCGGCTGCTGCCACTTTCAGAAACCATGCTTTTTGGCAGCCAACCCTTCATCGCAGATATGACAGCCCTTGCAGTTTCCGAACCTTCCCCAGTGGCTGAGGGGATGGCAATCCGGTTTGCCCGCCGGGCGGCGCTGATCGCCGATCAGCTGGACGGCGTGGCCGCATTGCGCGTCCACCGGCCAGAGGCGGGCATGTTCACGCTGATTGACGTGCGCGCGACCGGCCTGTCCGGGGCGGCATTCGCCGAGGGTCTGCTGGCCTGCAAGCAGGTGGCGGTGATGCCCGGCGAAAGTTTTGGCGCCGGGCTGAACGGCTGGATCCGGCTTAGCCTGACCCAACCTGACGACCGCACCGCCGAAGCGGCGGCGCGCATTGCGTCGCATGCGGCCTTGCTTCTCGGTCAGGCGGCATGACAACCGTTGGTGTCCGGCTGATCGAAGGGCTTGCGGCGCGGGGGGTCAATGTCGTCTTCGGCATCCCCGGCGTTCACACCATCGAACTGTATCGCGGTCTTGCCAGCGGCCTTGTCCGACACGTCACCGCACGTCACGAACAAGGGGCCGGCTTCATGGCAGACGGCCACGCGCGGGTTTCGGGCAGGCCCGGCGTGGCGCTTGTGATCACCGGGCCGGGCCTGACCAACGCGCTGACCGCGATGGCGCAGGCCAAGGCGGATTCGGTGCCGGTTCTGGTGATCTCGGGCGTCAACCGGCGGGCTTCGCTGGGCAAGGGTCTGGGGCTGCTGCACGAACTGCCCGATCAGGCGGCAATGGTCCGGGCGCTTTGCCCGACTGAAACCCTGCTGTCCGCCGGCGACCTTGGCCCCGCGCTCGACCGCGCTTTCGCAGCGATGACCGCCGCACGCCCCGGCCCGGCGCATCTGGAGATTCCGACCGATGTGATGGGCCTGCCCTGCGGCCCGCTGCCGCCACCTGCTGCCGCGAACATGGCCCCGCTGCCGCTTGGCAGGCTCCGCTCGGCGGCGACGCGCCTGAATGCGGCGGAACGGGTGGTCATTCTGGCGGGGGGCGGGGCGCGGCGACACGCTGCCACCTTGCAAGCACTTGCCGACGCCCTGGATGCCCCGGTGGTTCAGACGGTGAACGCGCGCGGTGCGATGCACGGCCATCCGCTGACCGTCCCCGCCTCGCCCAGCCTTGATGCGGTGCGCGGGTTGATTGCGGCGGCGGATCAGGTGCTGGCCGTCGGCACCGAACTTGGGCCGACCGATTACGATATGTACGTGAAGGGCGGCTTTCCCGACCTTTCCGGCATGATCCGCATCGACATCTGCGCCGATCAGCTGGCCCGCCACGCCGCCAGCATCCCGATCCGCGCCGATGCGGGGGCGGCCATGGCAGCGCTTGCGCCGATGGTCCTGCGCGCAAACCGAAACGGTGCGTCGCGGGCCGAAGCCGCGCGCCTTGCGGCCCAGGCGGAAATTGCAACGTTTTACCCGTCGATGCCCGACACGCTTGCCATGGTCGAGGCCATCCGCACCGCCATTCCGCAGGCGATCATGGTCGGTGACAGCACTCAGCCGGTCTATGCCGCGAACCTGTATTACGATCACGACCGCGCCGGCGGCTGGTTCAATGCGGCGACAGGCTATGGTGCGCTGGGCTACGGCCCCGGTGCCGCCGTCGGTGCCGCGGTCGCCACGCCCGGGGTGCCGGTCGTCTGCCTGATTGGGGATGGCGGGCTGCAATTCAGCCCCGGCGAATTGCGCACCGCCGTGGACGAAAGGTTGCCCATCACCTTTATCGTCTGGAACAACCGGGGATTTCACGAGATTGCCGAGGCGATGCGCCTGGCCCAGACCCCGGTCATCGGCTGCACGCCATCCCCGCTGAACCTGCAAGCCTTTGCCGCCGCCTGCGACCTGCCGTTCGCCCGCGTGACACAAGACCCCGCCGCCCTGATGCGTGCCCTGCTAACCCCGGCCACCGGGCCAAGACTGATCGAGGTTCAGGCGCGCTGACGCGCCATCATAGGGGCCAGCACGAAGATCAGGCCAAGCAGCGGCGGGCCGAGGAAATAACCGCAATAGCCCAGCGGCGTCGCCCGGGCCACGGCCCGCGCCCGCGGCTCTGCCGGGCCGAACCGGCCAACCAGCGAAAACGCCGTCGGGGCGATCACCGACACGCCGGTGCCCATGATGATGAACCCGGCATGGGCCAGGCCTGCCCCGCCAGCCTGCGACGCGATCAGCGCATAGATGGCCGCGACCGCCGCCCTGGTTCTCAACAGTGCGAACGGGTCGATCCGGCCCGCCACCCCCTGCCCCACCAATCGCGCAATTCCCATGGTCAGCGCCAGCGCCGGAGGCTCCATCGCGCGCGCGGCCCGGCTGCCGGCGCAATTCTCGCCGCGTTTCAGCCCAACCGCGGCCCTTGCCGCGCTGGCGCGTCGGTACGCATGCAGCGCCCCACCACTCAGCCTGATCGCTTCCCCCGGCAACACCGCGACCGCCCGGAAATGCCCTTCCCTTCGCCACGATTCGCCGCTATAGCCCCCCGGTCGCGCCATGCACCCTTGGAGGATGGCGGATATATATATGGAGAGAACCTATGGCACGCGAGATCCCTGATCTTATGGCCGAGGTACGGACGGGGACAGGCAAGGGGGCCGCTCGTCAAGCTCGTCGTGAGGGCTACGTACCCGGTATCGTATATGGCGACGGACAAGACCCGTCCCCGGTCAACCTGAAATACAACTATCTCTTGAAACGGCTGCGTCAGGGCCGGTTCCTGCAGACCCTGTTCAACCTCAAGGTCGAAGGTCAGCCAGACACCCACGTCATCTGCCGCGGTGTGCAGCGCGACGTGGTCAAAGACCTGCCGACGCATGTCGATTTCATGCGGGTCCATGACGAAAGCCGGATCGCGCTGTTCGTGCATGTGACCTTCATCAACCACGAAGCCAGCCCCGGCTTGAAGCGGGGCGGCACGCTGACCGTGGTGCGTTCGGAGGTGGAACTGGAAGTGACGGCGGGCGATATCCCGGATCACATCACGGTGGATCTGACGGGCAAGGTAATCGGCGACGTGATCCACATCGACGATGTGGTCCTGCCCGCAGGGGCCAAGCCCACGATCAACCGCAACTTTGTGATCGCCAACGTTGCAGCCCCGGCTGGCCTTGCAGCGGTCGAAGAGGAAGAAGCCAGCGACGCCTGAGGCATCGCCAGTACGCATTGCAACCGGGGGGCTTTGGCCCCCCGGTTTTTTTGCCCGTCGACCGGGGGCAACAGGCGGCCAAAGCAGTGTCGCTGACAACCAACGCAGCAGGGCGTCGGCCCGGACCCGTGCTGCCGCGCCATCGCCCGCCACCGGGCATTGCGCCA
>JAYSYZ010000293.1:0-6791 GCA_043727195.1 Paracoccaceae bacterium | reverse complement strand
CTGCGGTGAAGCGGTCGCCGACGAGATAGTGGTGAACCTCCAGATGTTCTCGCAAACGGGATAGGGGGCGACGCAGCTTTTCGGCGTTGATGGCGATTGCGGCCTGACCTTCAGGAGTTTCATCGCCGCCATCTTGCTGAACGAACATCATCTCGAGCGCGGTGTTTTCTATCGACGAGGCGGCAAACAATGCCCATTGATCCATCAGCGCGGTCTCGGATGCGGTCTTGGGGCCAAGGTTACCGCCGTGCTGGCGGGCAATGTGCAGGGTGATCGCCAGCGACTCTGTCAGGATCAGGTCGTCCTCGACATAGGCGGGGATCTGGCCCAGGGGATTGACCGTCCGATACGCGGGCGACGCGGTGTTCAGGGGCGCATCTTCAGCCTGTGGATCTGCCAGGCGATTGCCCTGGATCACCGGAACATGGGTGAACGGCAGGCCAAGTTCCGCCAGCAACCAAAGCGGGCGCGAGGCGCGGGAACGGTAGACGCCATAAAGCGTGATCATGTGATGCCTCCTGCGGGTATTGGTATAGACTAGGCGTTGCGGGGAGCGGCGAAAAGCCCTGCTGACTGCCGTGATCGGGGCAAGAGCGGCCGCAGCACCGCCGGTGCCTGGAAAGCTGCCTTGTCCCTGGCCGATCGCGGCGGTAATCGGGGGGCATGATAAAGACATTGACCGCCTCCGGCCATGCGCGGGCCACGCTCGTCCTGGGGCTGCCGCTGATCGGATCGCATCTGGCGCAGATGGCGCTGCATGTGACTGATATCGTTATGTTGGGGTGGTACGGGGTGACCGCACTGGCCTCTGTCGTGCTGGGGGCATCGTCTTTTTTCATCGTCTTCGTGCTGGGGTCGGGCTTTGCCAAGGCAGTGATGCCGATGGTGGCGGCGGCGCTGGGGCGGGGCGATGAGGCGCAGGTCCGGCGCGACACGCGGATGGGGTTGTGGCTGTCGATCCTGTTCGGGGTACTGGTCTATCCGGTTTTCTGGTGGTCAGAGCCGATCCTGCTGGCGTTGGGACAAAAGCCCGACGTGGCGCTGCTGGCGCAGGATTTCATGCGCATCGCCGGGTTGGGCATGGTACCTGCATTGGCGGTGACCGTGCTGTCGAGTTTTCTTGCCGCCCTTGGACGGACGCAGGCGGTGCTTTTGGCTACGGTGGCGGCGGTGTTTGTGAACATAGCGGCAGGCTGGGCGCTGATCTTTGGCAACTGGGGGTTTCCGGAACTGGGCGTGCGGGGTGCGGCGATTGCGTCGGTGGCCACGCAACTTTTATCGCTGGCCGTGCTGGCGGTCTATGCCGGGGCGTTGCCGGAGTTGCGGCGGTTCCGGCTGTTCCAGCGGTTCTGGCGGCCGGACTGGCATGCCTTCGGCAATGTGTTCCGGCTTGGCTGGCCCATTGGCCTGACCGGCCTGGCAGAAGGGGGGCTGTTTCAGGCGTCGGCTTTGATGATGGGGTGGCTCGGCACGGTGGAACTGGCGGCGCACGGCATTGCCATGCAGGCGGCATCGCTTGGCTTCATGTTGCATGTGGGTCTGTCCAGTGCCGCAACGATCCGAACCGCAAGGTTTGATGGCAGTGGCAATGCGGTTGCCTTGCGGCAGGGCGCGGTCGTGGCACTTGGGTTGTCATTCGCGGTGGCGGTTTTGGTGATCGCGATATTTCTTGCCGTTCCAGAACGGATCGTGGCGTTGTTTCTAGACATGACAAAGCCGGAAAGCGCCAAAATCGTTGCCTATGGCGCGGTGCTTCTGGTGCTGGCGGCGGTGTTCCAGTTGGCCGATGCGATGCAAGTGATGGCGCTGGGTCTGCTGCGCGGTATCCGCGATACCCGCGTGCCAATGGCGCTGGCGGCGGTCAGCTACTGGCTGATCGGCATCCCGTGCAGCTATGTGCTGGCCTTTCCGCTCGGGCTTGGCGGGGTCGGGCTGTGGCTGGGGCTGGTCGTCGGGCTGGCCTGTGCGGCGGCAAGCTTGATGTGGCGCTTCTGGGCGCTAGCGCCAAAGCCGGTGCCAAGTTGCGAAGCGGCCCTGAAGGCGTGACAGCATCCGGTTCGCGGGGCCGGATGGCAGGGTGCCTGCGGCGAGGCGGTCGACGATCACCTCGGGCGGGCAGGGCAGGCGGCTGACCGGATCCCAGTAACGCGGGTAGGCGATCAGGGCAGCGTGGATCAATTGCGTCAGGTCCGGGCGCGGCAGCGGAGCGCCATCCGGGCCGTGCTGGCGGCGGGCGGGGATTGGGGCAAGGTCGGTCGTCTGGCCCCACCCGGCGTAGAACGGCGTGCCGAGGCAGGTGACGGGGATGCCACGCATCAGCGCCTCGAATCCCAGAAGCGAGGTCATCGTCCAGACTTCGTTGATCTGGTTCAGGATTGCGGCGGGGTCGGTGTGGTGCAGGATGAGGTCGGCAAGGTCGCGCAGCGCGTCATGTGTCAGGGCACCGGGGCGCAGGCCCGCTTCCACATCGGGGTGGGGTTTGTACAGGATCACCGCGTCGGGATGGGCGTCGCGGGTGGCCTGCAACAGTGCAAGGTTGGTGCGGACGGTGCCGCCTCCCTTTAGGATTGATGCGTCGTCTTCGACCTGACCAGGCACCAGGATGCGGTGGCCCGGCGGCAGATTGGGCACGGGGGTGCCGGGCAGATTGTATTTGCTAATCCCCAGGGCGCGGACCCGGTCGGCAAGCCGGTCGGCGCGGTCGCGGTCGGCAGGGCTGAGCGGGGTCATGATCAGTTGTTCCAGCCGCGAGGGGCGGGAGGGGTCGTAATAGATGCCGAGATCGTCGGTGACCAGGCTGAGTGGCGGGGTAAGGGATGCGCCGAGGCCACGCGAGCGCAGGAAGCCGTCCTCGACGCGCAAGGTTGGAGCGGTGGGGGTAAAACCTGCGGGTTCCTTGCTGGCCCAGATCAGCAGGGTGCGGTTCCTGGCGGTAGCCAGCGCGTTCGCGGCATCGGGCTCATCGTCGAAGATGATCGCCTTCTGCCCCCCGAAAACCTGTTGCAGTCGCTTGCGTTTCCACAGCCGCATCCCCAACGCCACATGGCCGTAACGGTCTTGCCGGAAGTCGCGGACCTGCGCTTCCAGCTGATCGACCGCCTCTTCAAAGCTGCACAACCGGTCGCGGCAGGGATCGTACCACAGGGGGGCAATGATCATCGCCCCCGCAAACAACTGGTCGCGAGTCAGGGTTCGAGTGCGGCGGGGATTTGGACGTTCGTCGGCGGTCAGACCCCAGCCGGCGTAGAAGGGCTGGCCGAAGACGCGGGGGCGATGCCCGGCGAGGATTGCCTCGAAGCCCAGTAGCGACGACACGGTGTAAACGGCAGTGGCCCCGGCCAACAGGGCCCAGGGGGAAACCGGGGTCTTCAGAAGGGTGATGCCGGCGGTTGCATCCGCGCTGCCGAAGTGCCCGGCGCGAAGGCCGGCGATGGTTTCGGGATGCGACTTGATCACGATCCGCGCGCCGGGATTTTCCGCCACGGCGGTGGCAAGCATGGTCTGGAATGTCAGCCAGGTGGCCCCGGACTGGCGGACCGAGGCATCACCACGGGTCTGGTCGATGATCAGCACAAATCCGGGCGCGGGTGGTAACAGGATTGGGTCGTGATTGTTGTATTTTGATAAGTTAATGTGCTTAAAGCGCACAATACCGGCTATTGCCCGTCTAGAAATGTTTGATTTATGAAAGTCTGTAGTCAGCAGAATCTTTTCAAGCCTTGATGGGGTGGAGCCGTCGTAATGCACGCCTTCAGGGTCCAGCAGGATACCTAAGGGCGGTCCCCCCGTCCGGCCGGGGTGAATGGACCGGAGGAAGGCATCCTCCAGCCGGATCAGAGGGGTGTGGCGGCGGGCGGCAATAGCCTCGCCCCGCCAGGCTGTCGGGCTATGGCCCCAGACGACGGCGCCATCCTGCGGACCCGGCAGACCAAACCGCAGGTCGTGTCCGGCAAGTTCAAGGACGCGGCTGAGGTGGGTGTTGCGCAGAAAACCGAGGTTCTGGTGAAAAAGGCGCTGCGGAACGCCGCGCCCTGCGCTGTGACCGGCGCCCGCCAAGGCGCGGTCAGTTCCCTGAATTGGCGGTGCTGGCCAGGTTCGCTGCCGCCCCGGTGGTGCCGGTGATCGCCCCGAGCGTCTTTTGCCACTGCACGAAGGACGCTTCGGTGACGTAGAGCGTGTCGCCATCGCGGATCAGGAAATCGCGCGCTTCAAAAAGGCCGGTTGGTTCTGTCAGATCCAGAACATAGACCATGCGCTGATCACCGACGAGGTCGGTGCGGCCAAGCACGGCATTGGCAATCGCCTCGGATTCGTCACGCAGAACGAAGACGCCGGTCGGATCGGCGGAATTGGTGGCCAGACCACCGACCGTGGCAATCGCCTCGAGCGCCGAGAGAGTTTCGGATTCGAAGGGCACCAAATTCTGCGCACCGGTGGCACCAAGTGCGATGAAGGTGCGGCTGTCCTCTTCGATCACGATCTTGTCGCCGGGGCGCAGGGCGATATCGAGGCTGGCATTCTCGTACAGATCTTTCAGCCAGATTTTGCCTGTGCTGCCCCCCCGCGTGACGCGGACGATGGCGACATCCGGGTCGATGGAAACACCGCCGGATTTTGCCAGCATGGTCGCAAGCGTGCGGGTCGGTGCTTCGATCGGATAGACGCCGGGGCCAGCGGCCTGGCCGGCAACGGACACGGATGCACCATCGCCCGCCAACCGCTGCACGGTGACTTGCGGGTCGGGTGTCTGATCCTCCAGCTTGCGGGTAATCGCCTGACGCAACCCTTCGGGCGTCTGCCCAGCGGCCCGGATGCGGCCGGCATAAGGGATATAGATATACCCCTGCCCGTCGACCTGAATTTCGCTGAGCGGGGTGATACGCTGGCCGGTGTTGCCGAGCAAAGGGTCGTCCTTGACGTTTTCGAACACGGTCACCCCAAGCGTGTCGCCGGACGAAATCGTGTCGGAGCCGACGAGCCCCGCACTCTGGAAGGCCTCGCTGAAGCCAAAGCTGGCCTGCTGGGCAGTGGCCCGCGCAACGGCGTCAGTAACGGTGACGACGAAAGCATCACCTTTTTTCTGTACGGAACCGGCAAAGATTTCCCGCTTGGTCGGGCCAGAGCGCGGCAGGCCGCAGCTCGCGACCAGCGCCACGATCCCAAGCAAGGCAACAGCCTTGACCGCTTTGGTTAAGTTGCCCTGCACTGCCTGACTTCCCTAGACTGCGTGTCTCCGCATTTGACGGAGACTCTACAGAGTCATCGCCGGCAATGCCAGCGGCGGTTGTGTGACCTATGTCACGACCCGCAATTGTTGCCGCGGTGCCGCTGTACCCGAGGTCAGCGCCTGATACGGATCATCGGTGGACAGCATCATGTCCACCACCTGTCGTAGCAGCGTGCGCCGCCCTCGCGAGGAATAGAAACCACCGGCGATCTGGCTGGTTTCCAGCAGAAAGTGGCGATAGTCGCGATAAGCGCGGGTGTCGGGCCGCTTTGCGGCCGAAAAGAACTGGTCGAGTGGCAGAGAAGATACAAATTCCGGCTTGGCATATACGGCCGCCCCGAAGGTGCGCAGCGGCAGGCCGCGCCAGAGCGCCTGTTGCCCGGCGGTGGAATTCACCGTTACCGCAGAGCGCGCGTCGTTCAAAAGCTCTGCCAGTTTCCCGCCGCGTACAAAGTGGACCCGGGACTGCAAGCCATTTTCCGCGGCCAGACGGCAAATCTCTGACGCCAGCGGGACCCGACCGTCTTCCAGTGGGTGCGCCTTGAAAACGAGGTGATGATGCGGCGCGGCACCCTTGGCGAAGGCAGACATCACCGGTGCCAGAAACTCGGTCATCGTGGTGAAGGGCGAATGGTCGCGAAAACTTGCGTCATGTTCCAGTTGCAGGATGGCGAGGTGATAGGGAAACCCGCCGCGCCGGATCAGCCGGGTGGCGATCCGCCGTTCGATGCGGTGAAGCGGCATCAGTAAGAAGCGGCGCAGGTAGAGCAGAAATTCCTGACCCACGGTCATGGCGCGATGCGGGCGGAAATTGGCATAACTGCGAAAGCCAGCCAGGACAAAGCCGTGATAGAGCGCCCCCCAGAATATGTGCTGGCGCATGTCGCCCCAGGTTGCGGGCGCATCGGGCAGGTCAACATCGATGCGGCTGAGGGCTGCCTGCATGTCGGGAACAGTGAGGTCCATCAGTCGGGAATGGCCATTGGCCCCGCCGCGTTCGTACGTGACCCAATAGGGGCGAAGGTAGCCTTCCTCGAAGACATGTACGGTCAGGCCCTGGGCGCTGGCCTTTTTGATCGCTTCTGCATGGATCGGGCGGGTATCGCCATAGACCACCAGGTCGGTGATCGCATGGCGGGTGATCAGGGCGGCAAAGATGGTGGCCCAGTCTTCGGCCTTGCCTCGAAAGGGGATGTAGCCAGCCCCTGGCCAGAACACCCGGTCGCCCAGGTTGAAGCCGACGCGCCAGACCTGCGCCCCGGTAGCGGTAAGCATCCGGCCAAGACGGTGAAACCACGGCCCATGCGGACCTTGCAGAAACAAAAAGCGTCGTTCGGGGGCGGACACGGGCAACCTCTGCCAAGCTGATCAGTCATCTATCGGGCAGATTGTCACGGGACTAGGGCGAAAATGCTGCCGAAAGGTGAATTCCCTTCGCGTCGCGCCCCATGCTAACCAAGACAAGGCAAAACGGGGGGGAAGCGACAATGTTCACCGGGATCGTGTCGGATATCGGCTGCGTGCTGGAAACCCGGCTGGACGGCGACCTCAGGGCGCGAATCGG
>JAYSYZ010000292.1:0-6793 GCA_043727195.1 Paracoccaceae bacterium | reverse complement strand
GCCGCACCCGCACGGAAACCGACCTTGCCGAATGGCAGGGCGCGCGGGCCAGTGCGGGGAAAATGGCCCCGCGCGGCTTCCCGCGCGACAACCGGTTTACCTAGGCGCGGCCGGATTGATCAGCGTGCGGGTCATCACCGCTTCCTGGCCCGCGAACGCGGACAGGGGCTGTCGACCTGACCGCAGTCGATCAGGTTCATCTCGTCTGAAACGCGCATTGCAACGGCATTCACGTTCAGCAATGGCTCGATCACCGTTGCCAGCACTTTGCGCGCCGCCGGGTCCGGCACAAGCCGCCCCACCATCGTCTGCGGGCCAGCGGCAACCGTTTCTGCGCTGGCCATCGTCAGGCTTGGCAGACCGGCGGTAAGGCCAAGTACGGTTTGGGCAAGGTGCACCATTGCGGGGGAGTGCGTTTCTGGCTGCGACAACCGCCCGCAACCGAAACCTCAGGGCTCCGCCCACATGCGCAACAGGTTGGACCGGGTCTTTGCCAGCCGGTCGAACAGCGGGCTTTTACCCTCTGCCGCGAACACCGCCTCGACCGACTGGTCCAGATCGAACAGCATCTCTCGCTGCTGACCGTCCCGGATCAGGCTTTGCACCCAGCCCACCGCCGCCAGCCGCTCGCCCCGCGTCACTTCTTCAACTTGGTGCAGCGTGGTTGAAGGATACAAAATCAGATCCCCGGCCTTCAGTTTGATCGACCGCGCCTCCAGCGTGTCCTCGATGATCAGCGCCCCGCCGTCATAGCTGTCCGGATCGGCCAGAAACAACGTGAACGACAGGTCGGTCCGCAGGCCGTGCATCATCGCGTCGTCGACATGCAACCCATAGGTCTGCCCTTCGCGGTAGCGCGACAGGATCAGCGGGCTCATCGCCTTGGGCCGCGCTGCAGCGCGAAACACGTCGTTTTGCTGCAATGCCCGTCTGATCTGCGCCAAAATCGCATCGCGCGCAGGTGTGGCCGCCGCCTGATCGTTGGCCTTCACCTCGCGCGCGAACCGCCCCGCAGTCTTGCGGCCATCGTCGAAGTCCAGCCCGCGCGCCGCCTCGGCCAGGACCTTGGCTTCGGCGGCGGCCAGAACACTGTCGACGACCAGCATCATTTTACCTTGAACGCCGCAAGCTCGCTGGCCCCCGCCGCCGCAATGATCACCGTAGCCTGTCCCTCGATTGCCTCGGGAACCAGTCCGTCAAAGGCAACCGCCGTACCCTCCAGCGCTTTGCGCACCTCGGTGGCGGCCGCGCTGACCGTCGGATCGGTTGAGGTGATCAGCCCATCCGCCATCGCTTTTGCAGTTTCGATAAAACCCCAGGCGTCCTGATATTCGTGCAGATTGGCGATCTTTCCATCAACCACCCCGATGGCATATTCCTCGGCGGCCACGCGGGTGGCGGCGATGATTGCATCGAACGTCGCGCGGGGCGGCATCTCCGTTTCAGTGCGGGCTGCCGTGATCTTTGCGATCACCGCCAGATAGGCCGCTTCGACCTCTGCCAACGGTTTCTGCCCCTCGACACTGGTGGCCAGCGCGGTCAACTCCTCGGAAAAGCCGCTGGCACCGTATTCGGCAAGCTCGGGCTCAAGCGTGGCATAAATCTCGTCCTGCGGGTGTTTCATGTGGGTGACGGCAAGGTCGGCACGGTCTGCCGCATAAAGGGCAAAGCCAACGCGCAGATGGCCCTCGATCAGCGCAAGGTCGGTCAGGAACTCGCTCGGGTTGTCCGCTTCGGCGCCTTCTGCCACAGCACCGCTTTCGCCGCCCTCACCACCTTCGCCACCTTCCGTCTCTGCCAGCCAGATCCGGGCCTCGGGGCCGGAAAATCCGCTCTGGTCGGCAAACGCCGGCGCAGCAGTGGTCAGCGCGGCGGCGGCACCGGCAAGTGTCAGCGTGCGCCACATGCGGGGCGTTACGGGGCGATGTGTCGACATGGGATCCGTCCTTACCTAGATGAATTTCGCAATCCTTAGGCACGAAAAACACCCCTGTCAACAAAGTTGACTAAAAAAGTCGGCTTATAGCAAACGTAACCCTTGTTGCGCCAATCGGCGCAAACCGCTATCGCTTGGCGGCCCAGTCAGTGTGAGTTAACCGATGACCATCCGCCGCCTTACGGCCCTTCTCCTGCCGCTGGTCCTCATCGCCGCATGCGGGCAAAGCGATCTTGCCGATCCGCCGGTGCCGTTGGGTGACTTCGCCCTCGGTCTGAACATCGTCGTTGCCGACAAGGTCGAGATGGTGCCGATCTCGCGCAAGGCGACGCCTGACGAATGGGAAACCGCGATGAAAAAGGCGGTGGCAGACCGTTTTGGCCGCTATGAAGGCACCAAGCTGTACAACATCGGCATCTCGGTTGACGGCTATGCGCTGGCCCCTCCCGGCATTCCCGTGGTGGCCGCGCCGAAATCCGTGCTGGTAGTAACCGCCAACATCTGGGACGACGCGGCAGGCAAAAAGCTGAATGCGGAAGGCCGTCAGTTCACCGTTTTCGAAAGCCTGTCGGGCGATACCGTGATCGGCACCGGCCTCACCCGGACCAAGCAGCAGCAGATGGACGCGCTGTCGTATAACGCCGCCAAGAAGGTCGAAACCTGGCTGGCCGAAAACCCCGAATGGTTCGGCCTGCCGCCGAAACCCGTGCCCGTCGCCGCCCCCGACCTGTCCACCGCCGCCGCCAACTGAGGCTTTTCGGCAAGCCCGGCTGAGGTTGCCGCACGAAGGTCGCTTCACCGGTTGCCCTTCGTCTCCTCCCCCATTGTTGATTTGACGTTTCGGACAATCCGCCGCAACGTTGCGCGATTGATGGGGGGATCCAGCAATGTGCCAGATGTTCGCCGGGCAAGACCCGGCCCGCTATGAATATGTGACCCGCCGGTTGCGACTGAATGGTCAGTCCACCAGCATCCGGCTGGAGCGCGCCTTCTGGGGGATCGTCGACCAGATGGCCGCCAAGGACGGCACCGCCACGCCCGCCTTCCTGTCGAAACTGCATTCCGAAGTTTTGCAGCAACATGGCGAGACGTCGAACTTCACCTCGCTGTTGCGCTGCGCCTGCACGATTCATCTGGGCGAGATGGAACAAGTGCCGCAGGCAGACAGCCGCTACGCTGCAGAATAGGCAGAAAAACAGCCTGTAGTAATCCGCTACTACCCGGGTCCGAAATTGGTTCGCTAATCTTACCAAAATCGGGAATGGGGACGAGGGGGGACGATGGCCAAAGCGATTCATTCGATGATCCGCGTGCTGGACGAGACGCGGTCGCTGGCCTTTTACGAACAAGCCTTCGGATTGACTGTCGCTGACCGCCTGGATTTCGACAGCTTTACCCTGGTCTATCTTGCCAACCCCGAATCCACTTTCGAGGTTGAACTGACCGTGAACAAGGGCCGGGCCGAACCCTATGCGATGGGCGACGGGTACGGGCACCTGGCCGTGTCGGTGAATGACGTCGATGGCGAACATGCGCGGATGACGGCGGCGGGCCTCGCGCCCCGCAAGCTGGTGGATTTCGCACCTGCGGGCACGGTGATCGCCCGCTTCTTCTTCATCGCCGATCCGGATGGCTACCAGATCGAGGTTTTGCAGCGGGGCGGCAGATATCTCTGAAGCCCCAAGCCCACGACAACTAGGGAGGACGAAATGACAAAATTCGAACGGACGGGCCTTACCCGCCGCGCCTTGCTGGGAAGGGCAGTCGCCGCCGGGGCATTGACGGTAACCGGGGTAGGCTTCATCGCCGCGCCGAATGCCGCCTGGGCGCTGGAGGTGTCGGTGATCACGCCTGCCCAGATGGCCACGCTGATGCAGATGGCCCGCGACATCTATCCGCACGACAAGGTGCCGGACCTGAATTACGCCGTGGCCGTCAAAGGCTATGACGCCGACGACAAGAAAGACATGGTCGCCGCCGGGATCGCTGAGCTTGACGCCGCTGCGGTGGCGCAGGGGCACGCCGACTATGTCAGCATCGGCTGGGAAGAGGACCGGGTAAAGGTCCTGCAGGCGATTGAGACGACCCCGTTCTTCCAGGCGGTCCGTGGGGGGCTGGTGACCGGGCTTTACAACCAGAAAGAGGTCTGGCCGATCTTCGGCTACGAGGGGGAAAGCTTCTCGAAGGGCGGTTACATCGACCGCGGTTTTGACGACATCAACTGGCTTTGAGGGGGGACACACAATGGTCGCGAAATTTGATCTGAACGACGATTCCGTTGTTGTCATCATCGGCACCGGGGCTGGCGGCGGCGTCCTGGCCAACGAACTGGCGCAAAAAGGCGTCAAGGTCGTGGCGCTGGAGGCTGGCGGGCGCTACCTGCCCGAAGACTATTTGAATGATGAATGGGACAGCTTTGGCCAACTGGCCTGGCTCGACACCCGTACCACGTCGGGCGACTGGCGGGTGGCGAAAGACTTCTCCGGGCTGCCGGCCTGGATCGTCAAGGCCGTGGGCGGCACCACAACCCATTGGGCGGGCGCGTCTATCCGGTTTCAGGACCACGAATGGAAGGCGCTGACCACCTATGGCCCGGTCGAGGGGGCAAACCTGCTGGACTGGCCGATCGACGGCGCCGAAATGGCGCCCTGGTACGACAAGGCCGAAGAAAAACTGGGCGTCACCCGCACCGGCAACCGTCCGGGCCTGCCGGGCAACAACAACTACAAGGTGTTCGAAAAGGGCGCTCTGGCCGTTGGCTACACCAAGGTGCACACCGGAAACATGGCGATCCAGTCGGATGATACCGGCAGCCGGATTGCCTGCCAGCAGACCGGGTTCTGTTTCCAGGGCTGCAAGTGGGGCGCCAAGTGGTCGGCGGCCTACACCGATATCCCCGAGGGGGAGGCGACGGGCAACCTCGAGGTTCGTGACCGCAGCCATGTGGCGAAGATCCTGCACGACGAGACCGGCAAGGTCACGGCAGTCGAATATTTCGACAAGGACGGCGCCCTGCAGACCCAGAAGGCCCGGATCGTCTGCGTCGCCGGCAATACCATCGAAAGCCCGCGCCTGCTGTTGAACTCGGCGTCCGAGATGTTCCCGGATGGTCTGGCGAACTCGTCGGGTCAGGTCGGGCGCAACTACATGCGGCATGTCACCGGATCGGTCTACGGCGTGTTCGACAAACCGGTGCGGATGTGGCGCGGCACCACGATGGCCGGCATCATGCAGGACGAAGCGCACCACGATCCCGCGCGCGGCTTCGTCGGCGGTTATGAACTCGAAACCCTCGCCCTCGGTCTGCCGTTCATGGCGGCATTCCTGAACCCCGGGGCCTGGGGCCGCAGCTTTACCACGGCGTTGGATTCGTATGAAAACATGGCGGGCATGTGGATCGTCGGCGAAGATCTGCCGCAGGCCGACAACCGTGTCACGCTGTCGGCCGATGCCAAGGATCAGTTCGGCCTGCCCGCGCCGAATGTGAACTTCTCCGACCACCCGAACGACGTGGCCATGCGCAACCATGCCTATGCGCGCGGCGTGGCGATGTACGAAGCGGTCGGGGCCACCCGGGCGTTTCCGACACCGCCCTACCCGTCCACCCACAACCTCGGCACCAACCGCATGTCGGAACGCCCCGAGGATGGCGTGGTGAACAAATGGGGCCAGACGCATGACATCGCCAACCTCTTCGTCTCGGACGGCTCGCAGTTCACCACCGGCGCTGCGGAAAACCCGACGCTGACCATCGTGGCCCTGGCCATCCGTCAGGCCGACCACATCGCGGCCGAAATGGCGGCCGGCACGATCTGAACGCGGCGGCCCCCGCTCCGGCGGGGGTCTGCCGGCAGCGGCGCGCGGCCGGCAGGTCGCGCGCCGTCTTAGTCCCGCCGCACCAGCCGCGCCACGATCCGCCGGGTCAGCGGGGCCACCACCAGAACGGTGGGAAACGCGATGGCCCAGCTGATCGCCCAGTTGCCCAGCCAGATCAGCGCGAAATGATCCACCCACCCCAGCGCCCTGAACGTCGACAGTCCCGACACGATCAGCGACATCAGCCCTGACAGGATCAGTCCGAACAACACCGGTGCAAAGCGGGCGGGGATCATGGGCACTCTCCTTGGTTGCCCCGATCCCTAGCGCGCGACGCAGCCCCTGCATAGCCCGCGCCCGCACCACCCACCCGGGCGCGAGAATCCCTTGACCTCGCCCCCCGCCTGCCGTAACCCCGACCCCGCATAGGGGTATAGCTCAGCTGGTAGAGCGACGGTCTCCAAAACCGTAGGTCGCGGGTTCAAGCCCTGCTGCCCCTGCCATCTTCCCAAACCGTCCAAACGCTGCCACAACCGGCGCATGAGCCTTGCCCAGAACGACCTGCGCGCCCGCGCTGCCACCTTTGCCGCAAATCACGCGGGTGACCGGGACGAACGCCGCGACACCCAGACCTTCTGGAACGACTTCTTCGCCATGTTCGGCGTCAGCCGCCGCGATGTCGCGATCTACGAAGAGGCGGTCAGGAAACTCACCGGCGCGCAGGGTTTCATCGATCTCTTCTGGCCCGGCGTCATCGTGATCGAGCAGAAATCGCGCGGCAAAGACCTGCACAAGGCCGCCATTCAGGCCACCGACTACATCCTCGCCCTGCCCGAAGGCGAACGCCCCCGCTACCGCCTCGTCTGCGATTTCCAGACTTTCCTGCTCTATGATTTCGACACCCGCACCGAAGCCGCTTTCCTGTTGCAGGATCTGCCCAGACATATCGACAAGTTCGACTTCATCCTTGGCCGCAAGGTCCGCATCTTCAAGGATCAGGACCCCGTCAACATCAAGGCCGCCGAGCTGGTCGGCAAACTG
>JAYSYZ010000291.1:0-19258 GCA_043727195.1 Paracoccaceae bacterium | reverse complement strand
GACGCTGGCCGTGTTCAGCAGGTTCGAGGGGCCGGTCAGCATCGGCCTCGCCGGCGATGTCCCGCCATCCGCAGCGCGCGACCTCGCCACGCTGGTCGCCCGCCTGCAGCGCGAGGCGGGATTGCCCGTCACCCTGGCGCCGCCGGACCAGCCAGCATCCATCACGATAGAGTTCGCGCCCAAGGCGGTGCTGCGCCGCTATGCCCCGACCGCGGCCTGTTTCGTGGTGCCGAACATATCGTCGCTGGCAGAGTACAAGCGGCTGCGCGGCTCGGCGGCGGTGGACTGGGCCGAGGTTGAACGCCGTTCGTCTGCGGTGATCTTCGTGCCCTCCGACACCAGCCCGCAGGAAATCCGCGACTGCCTGCATGAAGAAGTGGCGCAGGCGCTCGGTCCGTTGAATGATCTATATCGGCTGCCCGATTCAGTGTTCAACGACGACAATTTCAACACCGTGCTGACCGGTTTCGATATGCTGGTGCTGCGCGCCTATTATTCGCCACAGCTTGCCTCCGGCATGTCGCGGGATCAGGCCGCACGGATCATTCCGCAAATCATCGCGGCGCTGAACCCAGGCGGCGCTGGCATGGGCAGCGCCAGGGCCGGTCCGACGCCAAAGGCCTGGACTGCGGCGATTGAATCGGCGCTCGGGCGGCAGGGCAATGTGGTGGCCCGCCGCTCTGCTGCCGAACAGGCGCTGGCCATCGCGCAATCCCAAGGCTGGGCCGACAACCGCCTTGCCTTCAGCCATTTCGCGGTCGCGCGGCTCAGTGCGGGCAGCGACGCCGCACGGGCGGTGGCCGAATTTTCTGCCGCTGCGGCGATCTACACCCGCCAGCCGGGGGGCGAGGTGCACGTCGCCCATATCGAGATGCAACTGGCCGCAATGGCGCTGGCATCCGCCAATGCAACCGAAGTGATCCGCTTGACAGGCCACGCGATTCCCATCGTGCAACGCCATGAAAATGCGGCGCTTCTGGCAACCCTGATGCTGATCCGGGCCGAGGCGCTGGATCAGTTGGGTGACACGCAGGGGGCTGCGGCGCTGCGGCTCGACAGTCAGCCCTGGGCACGCTATGGCTTTGGCACGGATGCCGTGGTCAAGGCGCGGATGCGCGATATCGCGACTGTGGCAGACCGTGGCAGCAGCGGATAGGGGCGGGGGCGCTGCCCCTGCAAAAGGGGGCGGCGTGATCGTCATCGGCGGGTTCATTCTGGGGGCGGTGATCGGGGCGCTGACTGCACGCCGGCGCGGCGGCTCACCGGCAGACATGGCGCAATACGCCGCGGGCTTTGGCATCGCCTTCTGCCTTGCCGGTCTGTTCCTGACCATCGTGCTGGAACGGCTCTTGCTAAGGTAGCGCCGATGTTCCTGCCCTTTTTCCAGACCCTCAGGAAAGAAGGCGTTCCCGTCACCTTGCGCGAATTCCTCGCCTTTCTGGAAGGCATGGCGGCGGGCCTCGTGACCTATGACGCCGAGGGGTTCTACTATCTTGCCCGCACAGCGATGGTAAAGGACGAACGCCATCTTGATCGCTTCGACCGCGCGTTTTCAGCCGCGTTCAAGGGGTTGCAGGCAATCACCCCGGAACAGGTGCTTGATGCCATCGACCTGCCGCGCGATTGGCTGGAAAAGCTGGCGGAAAAACATCTGACCGCCGAAGAACGCCAAGCCATTGCCGCACTTGGCGGCTTTGCAGCGTTGATGGCAACGCTGCGCCAGCGGTTGGCCGAACAGACGGGCCGCCATCAGGGCGGGTCGAAATGGGTGGGCACGGCGGGAACCTCGCCCTTCGGCGCCCATGGCTACAACCCCGAAGGCGTGCGGATCGGCCAGGACGCAAGCCGCCACCAGCGCGCGGTCAAGGTCTGGGACAGGCGCGAGTTTCGCAATCTGGCGGACGATGTCGAGCTTGGCACCCGCAACATCAAGGTGGCCTTGCGGCGGTTGCGCAAATGGGCCCGCGACGGCGCGGCGGAAGAGCTGGATCTGCATGGCACAATCCGGGCCACCGCCGAACATGGCTGGCTCGATGTGCAGACGCAGCCTGAACGTCGGAACGCGGTCAAGGTCCTGCTGTTTCTTGATATCGGCGGGTCAATGGACCCCTATGTCAAGGTGATGGAAGAGCTGTTTTCCGCCGCCCGCGCCGAGTTCAAGCATCTGGTCACCTTCTATTTCCACAATTGCATCTACGAAGGGGTCTGGCGCGACAACCGCCGCCGTTGGGATGCGCAGACCCCGACATGGGAGGTGATGCGCACCTACGGGCATGATTACAAATGCATCTTTGTCGGCGACGCGGCGATGAGCCCGTATGAAGTTCTGCATCCCGGCGGGGCCAATGAACACTGGAACGCCGAAGCGGGGCAGATTTGGCTCCGCCGCGTCTGCGAACAATGGCCGCATCACTTGTGGATCAACCCGGTGCCGGAGGCGGGATGGGGCCACAGCCATTCGACCCGGCTGATCCGGGATATTTTTGACGGAAAAATGGTGCCCATGACGTTGGAGGGGATTGGCAAGGGCATCAGGGAACTTCGCTGATCAGGCTGGCCCGGTGATCTCGTTCCGGGTAAACCGGATATGCTCCACGCCGTCATGGTGATCTTTGCAAAAACCCCCCAGCGCGAGGGACCGGCGAGAGGGACCTTTAATGTCGCCAGCCCCACCCCATATTCACTCATATGTTCAAACTTCTCCCCCTCCTCCTGATCGTGGTGTACGCGTTCCTGATGATGCGCTTTTCGGTGTGGCGCACGCAAAAGATGCTGGACCGTCAGTCGCAGCCCCTGACCGACCCGTCGATCACCCGGCTGGCCGACCGCATGGCGGCGGCGCTGGAAATCCCGGCGATCAAGGTGCATGTGTTCGAGGTGGAACCGGTTAACGGCCTCGCCGCTCCGGACGGGCGGATTTTCCTGACACGCGGGTTTCTGAACCGCAAGATGCGCGGTGAAGTGTCGCCGGAGGAACTTGCCTCCGTCATCGCCCACGAACTGGGCCATGTTGCCCTTGGCCATGTGCGGCGGCGGATGATCGACTTCACCGGGCAAAATGCTGTCTTTGTCATGCTGTCAGCGCTTCTCAACCGTTTTTTGCCATTCATCGGCATGTGGATCGCCAACCTGATCTCGACCGCGCTGATGGCCCGGCTCAGCCGCCGCGACGAGTTCGAGGCCGATGCCTATGCCACCGCCTTGCTGATCAAGTCAGGCATCGGCACCGGGCCGCAGAAAAGCCTGTTTGCCAAACTTGGCGCGCTGACGGCGAACCATGCCGAAGGGATCCCTGCCTGGCTGCTCAGCCACCCGAAGGTGGACGAACGCATCGCCGCGATCGAGGCGAACGAGGCGCGCTGGCTTCACGGCGCGTGAAGCGCTTTCGACAGACGGTGCAGGCGGCTGCGTTTCAGCAGCGCTTTCAACGGCATGGGCTGGCCGGATAACGATTCGGCCTTGCTGCGGACCACCTCGATGACCCCGGCGACCGTCGCGGGATGGCGCGACCACAACTCCCACAGAAACCCGTCGGGATCGCGGCGGGCAACGCCTTCGGCAGCCAGCAGATGGCCGGGAAAGTCCTGCGCATTGAAGGTGACGATGGCGTCGGCATGCCCCGCGATGGCGGTGGCCAGCACATGCACATCGTTCGGGTCTGGCAGCATCAGCGCAGCCTCGATGCCGGGCTTTTCGCCGATCATCGCGCGCGGAAACGCGACCCGGACAAGCGTTGCCTCCCCTTCGGCAACGGCCTGCGCGGCGGGGCCAAGCTTGGCCGTGGCGCGCGTCCATTCGCGCAGGATCCGGTCCGAGAACACGGGTTCATAAACACCCGCCGCAGCCACGCCCAGCAGGATTTCCCGCAACACGGTGGGGAACAACACGCAGGCGTCAAGAACCGCCTTCATCCATCCAGCCGGAAAACCAGCGCCTTGAGGTAAGCGCTCTCGGCCAGTTGCAACAGCATCGGATGATCCGGCCCGGCAAATCCGGTATGGATCAGTTGCGCCCGCCGTCCGCCCCGCCCGATGCCACGGGCAGACGCATTGCGAAACGCCTGCAGGTCCGCCGCGTGCGAGCAGGAACACAGCACCAGATACCCCCCCGGTGCCACCACATGTGCCGCCAGCCGCGCCAGCCGCTCATAGGCGCGCAACCCCGCCTCCAGCGCCGGTTTGGCGGGGGCAAAGGCGGGCGGATCGCAGATCACCAGATCATACCGCTGGCCATCCTGCGCCAACGCTTCCAGCACGTCAAAGGCATCGCCCTGCCGGGTGGTGAACCGGTCGGCAAAGCCCGAGGCTGCGGCGCCCTGCCCCGCCAACTCCAGTGCGGCAGCGGAAGCATCCACCGCCAGCGCACTGACCGCACCCCCTGCCAGCGCCGCCAGGGCAAAGCACCGACATGGGAAAACACATCCAGCACCGTCGCCCCCTGCGCCAACCGCGCGGCAAAGGCGTGGTTCGGGCGCTGGTCAAAGAACAGGCCGGTTTTCTGTCCGCCCAGCACATCGGCCATGTAGGTGGCCCCGTTCATCGGCACCTGCAGCGCCGCGTCCACCTGCCCCCGCACCACCACCGTCTCTTCGCTCAGGCCCTCAAGCCCCCGCGACCGGCCCGTGCCGTTCTTGACAACCGTGCTGACGCCGGTCACCGCGACCAGTGCCGCCACCAGCGCGTCAAGATGCGTCTCGGCCCAGGCGGCGTTGGGCTGGACCACGGCCAGATCGCCGTAGCGGTCGATCACCACGCCGGGCAAGCCGTCCGCCTCGGCATGGATCAGCCGGTAGAACGGCTGGTCATACAGCCGCGACCGCAAGGCCAGCGCCTTGCCAAGCCGCGCCTCGAACCAGGCCTGATCGATCACCGCAGCCTCGTTGCGGTCCAGCATCCGGGCGATGATCTTGGATTTGACATTGACCGTCACCAGACCCAGCGCCCGCCGCTCGCCATCCTCCAAAACCGCCAAACTGCCAGCCTCAAGTGACGATGTGCGCCGGTCGGTGACCAGCTCGTCAGCATAGACCCAGGGAAATCCGTGTCGGATTGCGCGGGCCTCCGCCTTTGGTTTCAGACGGACGGTTGGCAGAATGCGGGCGCTGGGCGTATCATGTTCCATCCGTATCCCTTAACGGGTTCGCGGCAAACCCGAAAGCCGGAACCGGTGCCGCAGGTCCGCCGCGGCACGCATCCCACTTGTTAGCGCTAACAACGCCTGATATACTGCCCAGATATTAGCAAGGACAAGGCCGCCATGACGCTCCACCCCGCCATCGCCCATGTGACTGACCGCATCCGTGCGCGGTCCGAACCGACACGCGGGCCCTATCTGGATCGGATCGGCAAGGCGGTCAGCGATGGCCCTGTCCGCGCCCATTTGTCTTGCGGCAACCAGGCGCATGCCTATGCGGCGATGGGGGCTGACAAGCCCGATCTGGCGGGCAGCCGCAAGCCGAACATCGGGATCGTCACCGCCTACAACGACATGTTGTCGGCGCATCAGCCGTTCGAACGCTATCCCGATCTGATCCGCGCCGCAGCCGACAAGGCCGGCGCGACGGTGCAGGTGGCGGGCGGGGTCCCAGCCATGTGCGACGGCGTCACCCAAGGCCAGCCGGGAATGGAACTGTCGCTGTTTTCGCGCGATGTCATCGCTTTGGCCGCCGGCGTGGCGATGAGCCACAACTGCTTTGACGCAAGCCTGTACCTTGGCGTCTGTGACAAGATCGTACCCGGCCTGATCATGGCCGCGGCCGCCTTCGGCCACGTTCCGGCGGTCTTCGTGCCCGCAGGGCCGATGACCAGCGGCCTTCCGAACGAAGAAAAATCCCGTGTGCGCAATGCCTGGGCCGAAGGCAAGGCAACGCGCCAGGAACTGATGGCGGCGGAAATGGCCAGCTACCATGGCCCCGGCACCTGCACCTTCTACGGCACCGCCAACACCAACCAGATGCTGATGGAATTCATGGGGTTGCACCTGCCCGGCACCAGTTTCGTCAACCCCGGCACGCCGCTCCGCGATGCCTTGACCGTGGCCGCAGTGGAACGGGCTGCGGCGATCACCGCCCTTGGCAATGATTTCCGCCCGGCCGGCGAAATTCTGGACGAACGCGCCTACGTCAACGGCATCGTCGGGCTGATGGCGACGGGGGGGTCGACCAACCTCGTGCTGCACCTGCCCGCGATGGCGCGGGCCTCCGGCGTCATTCTGGACCTGCAGGATTTCGCCGATCTGTCCGAAGCGGTGCCGCTGCTGGCCAAGGTCTATCCCAACGGCCTTGCCGATGTGAACCACTTTCACGCCGCCGGGGGTCTGCAGTTCCTGATCGGCCAACTGCTGGATGCGGGTCTGCTGCACCCCGATGCCAAAACCGTGGCAGGCGACAGCCTTGCGCATTACCGGCAAGAGCCGACGCTGGAAGGCGGCAAGCTTGGCTGGCGCGACGGTCCGAAAACCTCGCTCAACGACAAGATCGTGCGCCCCGCGTCCGACCCCTTTGCAGCCAGCGGCGGGTTGAAGCAACTGACCGGCAATCTGGGGCGCGGGGTGATCAAGGTCTCCGCCGTCGCCCCGCACCGGCATGTGATCGAGGCTCCGGTGCGGATTTTCCACAGCCAGGACGCGGTAAAGGCTGCCTTCAAGGCCGGGGAATTCACCTCCGACACCGTGGTGGTCGTGCGGTTTCAGGGGCCGCAGGCAAACGGGATGCCGGAACTGCATTCGCTGACACCGACGCTCAGCGTGCTGCAGGACCGGGGGCTGCAGATGGCGCTGGTCACCGATGGCCGGATGTCGGGGGCGTCGGGCAAGGTCCCCGCCGCGATCCACGTCTCGCCCGAAGCGGCCTGCGGCGGGCCGCTGGCGCGGCTGCGCGACGGCGATATCGTGCGGCTGGACGCGGATGCCGGCACACTGACCTGCCTTGCCGCCGATTTCGACACCCGAGTGCCGGTCACCGCAGACCTCTCGGCCAACGAAACCGGCATCGGACGCGAGTTGTTCGCCGCCTTCCGGCGCAACGTCGGCAGTGCCGATCAAGGCGCATCCCTGGTCGTCTGACCGGATCGCGGTCCGGACAGGATCAACAATTTTCTCGCCTCCGGCGGGGATATTTTAACCAAGATGAAAGGGTTCTCAGGCAGGGTTTCGCGGCGGTACAGGCGGGGACGCCGATGACCGTCCAAGGTGAAAGCGCCCCACCTCCCCCGTGCAAACGGCCCGGGGTGGGGCGTGACACTCTGCTGCCCGTTCATCTTGGGACAAGTATCCCCGCCGGAGGCTCCTGCCATCGTCATCTCTCCGCGCCGGAGAAGAAGGAGCCGATCATGACCCCCGCCGAACAATCCCGCATCGCCGCCGAGATCTGCCGTCTGGCCCCGGTGGTGCCGGTGCTGGTCATCGATGACATCACCGTCGCCCGGCCCCTGGCCGAGGCGCTGGTCGCAGGCGGTCTGCCCGCGCTGGAAGTGACGCTGCGCACGCCTGCAGCCCTCGACGCCATCCGCGCGATGGCGGAGGTGCCGGGCGGCGTCGTCGGCGCGGGCACGCTGCTGACGCCGGCCGACGTCATAGCCGCCAAGGCCGCCGGGGCAAAGTTCGGCGTTTCGCCCGGTGCGACCGCGCGGCTGCTGGACGCCTGCGCCGAGCATGACCTGCCGCTGCTGCCCGGGGCGGCGACGGCATCCGAAATCATGGCGCTGCTGGAAATGGGCTACACCGTGCAGAAGTTCTTTCCGGCCGAACAGGCCGGTGGCGCGGCTTACCTCAAATCCATCGGCTCACCCATCCCGCAAGTCAGCTTTTGCCCCACCGGCGGCATCAGCCTGACGCTGGCAGCAGACTATCTGGCGTTGAAAAACATCCTCTGCGTCGGCGGCAGCTGGGTGGCCCCCAAAGACACGATGGCACGCCGCGACTGGGCCGCAATCACCGCCCTCGCGGCCGAGGCGGCGGCGCTGAACCGCTAAACGCCGACGCGCGCCGCCCGCCCGCCCTTGCGGCGGGGATGGTCGGGCATGTCCAGCCCCTGCGTCAGAACCGTGCTCATCGGGTGATCGGGCGCCGTGACCGCATAGGCCGCCAGCAACACCCGTGCCGCATCGGCGACTTTGAAATCGACCGGCAGGCTCAGCGCCCAGTCCATGAAGATCGACCGGCATTCGCCCGCCGTGATCCCCTCGATCGCATAGCTTTCCCGCACGAGCCCCTTGGGGTCGGCCTCACTCAATTCCATCGGCGGTCTCCCCATCTGTTCCCCTCCCCATCAGCCGGTCGATCACGGCCCCGCATGCAGCCGCCGCCGTGGCAAGCGCCTCGGCCAGCGCCCCGGCCCCCGCAGCACCGGTTTCGCGCAGCAGAAACACCCGGCCCCCCTCCCCCAAAGCGTCGAGGTCAAGCGTCCGGTCCGTCAGCAGCCTTGCGCAGGATTGCACCTGCCACAACAGCCTGTAGCCACCCTGCAAGACTTTCGCGTCCGAATCCGTCAGGATGCCGCCCGCCCCTGCCGCAATCTGGCGTTCCACGCTGCGCGCGGGGCTGCCAGCCCGCAGCGCGATCGTCTGCGCCGCAAGTTCGATGTCCATGATCCGGCCGGGACCGTTCTTCGCCTCCCACCGCCCTTCGGCGGGTTTGGCCACCTGCAACCGGTCGCGCATCGCGGCCGCATCGGCGCGGACAGTGGCACCCTGCCCCTTGCGCGCCAGAAGCGCCCGGCGAAACGCCTCGACCGCCTCCGCCAACCCCGGCTCGCCTGCCAGGACGCGGGCCCGCGTCAATGCCAGATGTTCCCAGGTCCAGGCCTCGGTTTCCTGATAGGTCATGAAGCTGGGCAGGCTCGTGGCCACCGGACCTTGCCTGCCAGAGGGGCGCAGGCGCATGTCCACCTCGTAAAGGCGTCCCTCCGGCATCTGCGCGGTCAGCGCCGTGATCAGCGATTGCGTCAGGCGCGCGTAATAGGGCCGGGTGCCAAGGGGGCGCAGGCCGGTGGAGCCTTCGACCGCACCCGCATCATAGATCACGATCAGGTCCAGATCCGATGCCGCATTTAACCGCGCGGCACCCAGTGACCCCATGCCGACGACCACCGCCCCGCGCCCGGGCGCCGCCCCGTGTTTGCGCGTGAAATCGGCCGTGACCTCGTCCCAGATCGCCGCGACGACCGCCTCGGCCAGATCGGCATATTGCTTGCCCGCCTCGAAACTGCCGGTCAAACCACGCAGGTGATGCACGCCGATGCGGAAATGCCATTCCTTCATCCAGCGCCGCGCCGCATCAAGACGGCCCTCGTAATCGGCGATCTGCGCCATCTGCGCCACCAGTTCGGCCCGTAACGCGCGCATCCCCGGCCAGTCCCCCCAGAAACTGCCGCCGATCACGCCGTCCAGCACGCCCGCATTGCGCGACAGATAGCGCGCCAGCCCGGGCGCCGATCCGGCGATGTCGATGATCAGTTCGATCAGCGTCGGATTCGCCTCGAACAACGAAAAGATCTGCACGCCCGCAGGCAGGCCCGCCAGAAATCCGTCCAGTGCCACCAGCGCCTCGTCGGGGTTTGCGGCGCGCTGCAACTGGGCCAGCAGGCGCGGGCGCAGCCGGCGGAAGATGCCTTGCGCGCGTTCCGAACGCAGCGCGGGATAGCTTTCCCAGCCTTGGGTGATGGCCCGCGCGGCCTCCGACAGCACCGGCCCCGCATCCACCGCCACCGGGGCAAAAAAGCCCTCGGTCAGCCGGTCGGTGCGCTGCAGCCGGTCCAGAAGACCGGCGCGGAAACCCGCCTCGTCCTGGCCGCAGAAGGCCGCGATCCGGGCGATACCGTCGGGGGATGCGGGGATCTGGTGGGTCTGCGCGTCATTCACCATCTGCAACCGGTGCTCCAGTTCGCGGTGCGCGCCGTAATGGGCGGCAAGTTCGGTGGCAACGTCTTCCGGCAGCCAACCCCTGGCACTCAGCGCCGCCAGCCCGCCCAGCGTGGTACGGTCGCGCAAGGCGGCGTCGCGGCCCCCGGCGATCAATTGGCGGGTCTGCGTAAAGAACTCGATCTCGCGGATGCCGCCCGCGCCCAGCTTCAGGTCATGGCCCTCGACCTGGACCCTTCCATGTAGCCCGCGATGGTCGCGGATGCGCAGGCGCATGTCGTGGGCATCCTGAATGGCAGCGAAATCCAGATGCTTGCGCCAGACAAACGGCGTCAGCACCTTCAGGAACCGCTCCCCCGCTGCCAGATCGCCGCCACAGGGCCGCGCCTTGATATAGGCCGCGCGTTCCCAGGTGCGGCCCGCGCTTTCATAATAGCTTTCCGCCGCCGCCATCGACAGGCAGACCGGCGTGACACTGGCGTCGGGGCGCAGCCGCAGATCGGTGCGAAAGACATAGCCATCCGTCACATCCGACAGCAGCGCCGTCATCCGGCGCGTGACGCGGATGAAAGACGCCCGCGCCTCCTGCTCCTGCCCCGGGTAGCGGGTCTCGTCGAACAGGCAGATCAGGTCGATGTCAGAGGAATAGTTCAACTCCCCCGCCCCCATCTTGCCCATGGCCAGCGCCACCATGCCGCCTGCGGTGGCCGCGTCGTCCGCCGTGGCGCCGGGCAGACGCCCCCGCCGGATTTCATCTGCCACCAGCGTGGTCATCGCCAGATGCACCGCCCGGTCCGCCAGCCGGGTCAGGGCAGCCGTGACCACCCCAAGCGGCCAGACCCCGCCCAGATCGCACAACGCCGTCAGCAACGCCGTCCGCCGTTTCGCAGTGCGCAGGCCGGTGGCCAGCGTCTCGCCCGGGGCGGCATCCAGCGAGGTCAGCACTGCGGCGAACGCCGCATCGGGGTCATCCAGCGCCTCGGCCAGCCAGTCCGCCTCACGCAGCAGCAGGCCCTTCAGGTAAGGGCTGCAGCCCGCCGTCCCGGCCAGAAGGGCGGTTGTCCCCGGAACAAAGGCCGGCAGGCTGGCCAGCACATCGGCCGCAGCGGCAGGGTCAAAGGCGATGGGATGGCGGGTGATGCGGCTTGCAAAGCTCATCTGGCAAGGATGCGGCTTTGGCAGGTTGCGGTCAACGGCATCCCATGCCAGCAGAAATCCGCCAGTCCCGGACCGCCATGTAATAAATCTTAACATAGCCCTTGAACGCGGCAGGGAGAGGTCGCATCTTGGCTCATGTGAAAGACATTCACATCACCTTTAACGGGAGACCGCGCCGATGCACACCTACTCCTATTCCGTCCGATCCGGTGGGATCACCGCCTGGCCGCGCCGCGCCGAAGCCTGGATGGACCAGCGCGGCCGCAAGGCCTGGATCGCCGCAATGGTGCTGGGCTTCATCATCTTCTGGCCGGTCGGCCTTGCGCTGCTGGCCTACATGATCTGGGGAAAACAGATGTTTTCGAAATCCTGCGGCCCTCGCCGCGACGACGGCGATGGCCGCGCGCATGACCAGCACTGGGGGCGGCACGCCTCTCGCGCCACCTCCGGCAACACCGCTTTCGACAGCTACAAGGCCGAAGCCCTGCGCCGCCTCGAAGAAGAGCAGGAGGCGTTCGAAGCCTTCCTGCAACGCCTGCGCAATTCCAAGGACAAGTCGGAATTCGACACCTTCATGGACGAACGCGCCCGCGCCAATCAGGCCACCGACGCCGCGACGACCGATACGGCCGAAGCTGCGGCCAGGCCGTCAGAAGGCCAGCGTCCGGGCGAATACTGATCGTCCCTGCGTTCCGGCAAGACCCCATCCCGCGCCGCGGGGTGGGGTTTCCGTTATAAAGGCTCACTGCGAACTCGGCGCTTGGCGCTGGGCAAAGGGCTTGCTAGGCTATGTCTCAAATCCGTGACAGAGCCCTTCCTTTCATGCGCCATACCCTGCCCATCGCGCCCCAGTTCTACGTGACGGCACCGCAGCCATGCCCCTACCTTGTGGGCCGGATGGAACGAAAGCTGTTTACCGCGCTGCAGGGCGAACACGCGCAAAGATTGAACGACACCCTGTCCAAACAAGGCTTCCGGCGCAGCCAGAACGTGCTTTACCGCCCGTCCTGTGCCGAATGCTCGGCCTGCCTGTCGGCCCGCATCCGGGTGGCGGATTTCGTGCCGTCAAAGACCCAGCGCCGCGTTCTGCGCCGCGCATCCGATCTGCGCCGCAACGCCACCAGCCCCTGGGCCACCGAAGACCAGTTCACCCTGTTTCGTCGCTATCTTGACAGCCGCCACGCCGATGGTGGGATGGCCGACATGGACATCTTCGAATTTGCCGCCATGATCGAGGAAACGCCGATCAAGTCCCGTGTCATCGAATACACGCGCTCGCCGCAGGATGGCGAACGCAGCCGCCGCCTTGCCGCCGTCTGCCTGACTGATGTGTTCGACGACGGGCTGTCGATGGTCTACAGCTTTTACGATCCCGATCTGGCAGACATGAGCCTTGGGACGCATGTCATCCTCGATCACATCGCCATCGCGCGCGAGGCGGGCCTGCCCTATGTCTATCTGGGCTATTGGGTGCCGGGCAGCCGGAAGATGGGCTACAAGTCCGGATTTTCGGCGGTCGAGGTCTACAAGGCCGGCGAATGGCGCGATCTCGGCGATCCGGGCGAACACGGGGCCGACCTCCATCCTCTGTCGGTCGACCCGATTGCCGAACAGGTGGCGCGGATCAGCCTGCCCGACACCCGGATCAGGGAATGACCCCCGCGCGGTTTGCGGCGCTGGCCTTCCCCCTACTTGAAGGTTGACCTGCGGGCGTCAGATAACATCAGCGGATCACTTTTTTACCAGTTCAGAAAAACCGACACCGGGTAGAGTGGCGGACCCAAGGGGAGGATTTACGACATGCAGGCTTTGTTAGCCTTGTCGCGGGGTATCGACCGCGTGACGGAATTCATCGGCAAGACAGTCATGTGGCTGATCTTTCTGGCAATCCTGGTGTCGGCGGGCAATGCCATCATGCGAAAGGCGATCAACTGGTCGTCGAATTCGCTGCTCGAACTGCAATGGTACCTGTTTGGTGCCGCGTTCCTGATGGCCTCGGCCTACACGCTGAAACAGAACGAACATATCCGCATCGACATCGTTTACGGCATGTTCCGCAGCCGCACCCGGCACAGGATCGACCTGTTCGGCCACGTCTTCTTTCTGATGCCCTTCGTGCTGGTGATGACCTGGATGCTGGTCCCCTATGTCTGGCGCGCCTTTGACAACGGCGACATCTCCACCAACGCCGGTGGCCTGATCATCTGGCCGGCCCGGGCCTTCCTTCTGGCCGGGTTCGGGCTTCTGGTCTTTCAGGGCATTTCCGAAATCATCAAGAAGATCGCCATCATGCGGGGTCTGATCGACGATCCGCACCCCTTCATCTCGGCCCATGAACAGGCCGAACTCGAAGGTGCCGCCCTGGCGAAAGAGGTCGCCGAACTTGAAAAGCTTGCCGCAGGTGACCGCAAATGATGGAACTCATTGCCACGAACATGGCGCCGATCATGTTCGCCTCGCTGATCATCTTCTTGCTGCTCGGTTACCCGGTCGCGTTTTCCCTGGCGGCGAACGGCCTGGTATTCTTTGCCATCGGCGTCTGGCTGGCCCCCTATTCCGCCGGCACCATCACCCTCGACTGGAGCCTTTTGGGCACCATGCCCGCCCGCCTGTTCGGCGTGATGTCGAACGAGACATTGCTGGCCATCCCCTTCTTCACCTTCATGGGGATCGTGCTTGAACGGTCCGGCATGGCCGAAGATCTGCTCGACACCGTGGGCCAGTTGTTCGGCCCGATCCGTGGCGGGCTTGCCTATGCCGTGATCTTTGTCGGCGCACTTCTGGCGGCAACCACCGGGGTTGTGGCCGCATCGGTGATCGCGATGGGCCTGATCTCGCTGCCGATCATGCTGCGCTTTGGCTACGACCGGCGCGTGGCCTCGGGCGTCATCGCGGCCTCCGGCACCTTGGCGCAGATCATCCCGCCGTCGCTGGTGCTGATCGTTCTGGCCGACCAGCTCGGCCGCTCGGTGGGCGACATGTATGCCGGTGCGATCATCCCGGGCCTGATCCTGACCGGGCTTTATGTCCTCTATATCTTCACCGTCTCGATCATCCGGCCGACCTGGGTTCCTGCCCTGCCGCTGGAGGCGCGGACGCTAGGCCATGGGGTGACCTCGCTGCTGGTCGCCATTCTGGCGGTGATCGGCATCGGTTACGCAGCACATCTGTGGCTGTATGAAACCCAGGGAACAAATGCCGACATCCTGGGGGCCACGGTCGGGATCGTCGCGATCTACCTCTATGCGCTGATCGACAAGACCTTGGGCATCAACACCATGTCGCGGCTGGCGCAACAGGTGATCATGGTGCTGATCCCGCCGCTGGCCCTGATCTTTCTGGTGCTCGGCACCATCTTTCTCGGCATCGCCACGCCGACCGAAGGCGGCGCGATGGGGGCTGTCGGATCGCTGTTTCTTGCGGCGATGAAGAACCGGCTCAACCTGACGGTGATCAAACAGGCCCTTGCCGCCACGACACGGCTGTCGGCCTTCGTCATGTTCATCCTGATCGGGGCGCGGGTGTTCTCGCTTGCCTTTTATGGGGTGAATGGCCAGATCTGGGTCGAACATCTCTTGGTGGGCGTGCCGGGCGGGCAAACCGGGTTCCTGATCTTCGTCTCGATCCTGGTGTTTTTTCTGGCCTTCTTCCTCGACTTCTTCGAACTGGCCTTCATCATCGTGCCCCTGCTGATCGCCCCGGCAGAGGCGCTGGGGATCGACCTGATCTGGTTCGGGATCATCCTCGGGGTCAACATGCAGACCTCGTTCATGCACCCGCCCTTCGGCTTTGCGCTGTTCTATCTGCGCTCTGTCGCCCCAAGGTCCAGCTATATCGACAAGGTTACCGGCCTCAAGACCGCAGGCGTCTCCACCGCCGAGATCTACTGGGGCGCCGTGCCCTTCGTGGTCATCCAGGTGGTAATGGTGGGGCTGGTCATCGCGTTTCCTCAGATGGTCATGCACTACAAGGGCGCGCCGGTAGACACCAGCAACGTCACCATCACGGTGCCCGCCCTGCCCTCTCTCGCCCAGCCCGGCGGCACCGGTGGTGCCACGCTGGGGGCCCCAAAGCTGGATGCACCCAAACTGGGGGTACCAAAACTGGGGGCACCAAAACTGGGGGCACCGGTCGTCAATCCCTGATACCGACCAACACAACGGCAAAGGCCCCGGAGTTTCCTCCGGGGCCTTTATCTTGCGTGCGACCGGGGTCAGAGCTTGCCGGCCTGCTGCTGCGACATCATGAAGACGTCGTAGTTGTATTCGGAAATCTGCGCCCAAAGATAGGCATCCCGCTTGAACGCGTCCTGACTGTCCTTGATCTTCTTGAATGACGCATTCGTCGCGCCGACCTCGGCATAGACCGCCTGCGCCGCTTCGAAAGCTGCGGTCAGCACGTCCTGCGGGAAGGGCCGCAGCTGCGCCCCGTTCGCCACCAGCGATTTCAGCGCGGTCGGGTTCTTGAAGTCATAGTTAGCCATCATGTTCGAATTTGCCGCTTCGCAGGCAGATTTCAGGATCCCCTGATACGCCGGCGGCAGCTCACCCCACTTGGCAAGGTTGACCATGGTCGACAGGGTCGGACCGCCTTCCCACCAGCCGGGATAGTAATAGAACGGCGCGACCTTGTAGAACCCGAGCTTTTCATCGTCATAGGGCCCGATCCATTCGGCGGCATCGATCGTGCCTTTCTCCAGGCTCGGATAGATGTCGCCGCCGGCGATCTGCTGCGGCACCACGCCCAGTTTTTCGATGATCTTGCCCGCGAAGCCGCCGATCCGCATCTTCAGGCCCGACAGGTCCGCGACCGAGTTGATCTCCTTGCGATACCAGCCGCCCATCTGCACGCCGGTGTTGCCGCAGGGCATGTAATACAGGTTCTGTGTCGCGAAGAATTCGTTCAGCATGTCGATGCCGCCGCCGTGGTACAGCCAAGCATTCATCTGCCGGTAGTTCAGGCCGAAGGGCACCGTGGTGCCCAACGCATAGGTCGGATCCTTGCCCCAGAAATAATAGCTTGCCGTATGGCAGGCCTCCACCGTTCCCGCCGAAACGGCATCGGCTGCTTCCAGACCGGGCACCAGTTCACCGGCAGGGAACACCTGCAGGGTGAATTTGCCGTCCGTCGATTCAGACACGTATTTCGACATCGTCTCCGCCGCACCATAGATGGTGTCCAGCGACTTCGGGAAAGACGAGGTTACCCGCCAGGTGACGGTCGGGGCCTCTTGTGCCAGGGCCGGTGCGGCCAGCGTTGTGGCCCCCGCGGCCACAGTGCCAACGGCGGCTTTCGTCAAGAAAGAGCGACGATCCATTCAGTTCTCCTCCACTGTTTGCCCGATCAATTGCCTGGAAACCTGCGTCGGGCGTCTTCGCGACATAGACCGTAGACCCACCCGCGCAAGATGCGAACCTAAATTAGTGGCCCCGGCGGGGTCATGGTCCCAATTTTCTGCCAGCGCTGCAGCCATCGCGATGCGCGGCCAAGCCAGGTGCCGCCTGCGCCGAACCAGCCGCCACGCTGACGCGCGCGGCGTCATTCCCCGTCAACATGCAAACCAACGCCTAGGTTTTCCAATAATTGCGTTGTGGTCGATGCTGTCGCAACAAAAGTTCAAAAATACCGGGCCGTTTGGACATTTTCTGTTTGCAAATCCGGTTGACGCCCGGCATATCCGCTTTTACTGTTCAGTCCGAACGTGAGGGAGCGGCCAGTGGCCCTAATTCTTGTCATCGTAGGAAGGACGCGCATGGGCCGGTAACGGTTGACCAGAGATCGGTTCCCATGCGCCCCCGAGTAACCTCCGGGGGCTTTTTGTTGCGCGGAAGATGGAGAAGACGGAAATGTCAAAGCAGATGACCGGGGCACGGATGGTGGTTCAGGCCCTGAAGGATCAGGGGGTCGAGGTCGTGTTCGGCTATCCGGGCGGTGCGGTGCTGCCGATCTATGACGAAATCTTTCAGCAAAACGATATCCGCCACATCCTCGTGCGCCACGAGCAGGGTGCCGTCCACATGGCCGAGGGCTATGCCCGTTCCACCGGCAAGCCCGGCGTCGTGCTGGTCACTTCCGGCCCCGGTGCCACCAATGCCGTGACCGGCCTGACCGACGCGCTGATGGACAGCATCCCCCTGGTCGTGCTGACCGGTCAGGTGCCAACCTTCATGATCGGCACCGACGGCTTCCAGGAGGCCGACACCGTCGGCATCACCCGCCCCTGCACCAAGATGAACTGGCTGGTGAAAGACACCGCGAAACTGTCCGAAACCATCCACCAGGCCTTCCACGTCGCGATGAAGGGCCGGCCCGGCCCGGTGCTGGTCGACATCCCCAAGGACGTGCAGTTCGCCACCGCCGACTACACGCCGATGGAAAAGGTCCGCGTGCCCCACTACCAACCGAAAACCAACGGCGACCCCGACCAGATCGCCCGTCTGGTCGAGATGATGGAAACCGCCGAGCGCCCGGTGTTCTACACCGGCGGCGGCGTCATCAACTCCGGCCCCAAGGCCAGCCAATTGCTGCGCGAACTGACCGCCGCGACCGATTTCCCGATCACCTCCACCCTGATGGGCCTCGGGTCTTATCCCGCCAGCGGCAAGAACTGGCTCGGCATGCTGGGAATGCACGGGCTTTACGAGGCCAACCTCGCGATGCACGGCTGCGATCTGATGATCAACATCGGCGCGCGGTTCGACGACCGCATCACCGGGCGGATCAAGGATTTCTCCCCCCGCTCGCGCAAGGCGCATATCGACATCGACCCATCCTCGATCAACAAGGTGGTGCGGGTGGATGTCGGCATCGTCGGCGATATCGCGACAGTGCTGGAGGAGGTGCTGCGCCAGTGGAAGGCGCGCGGGTCGAAGACCAACACGGATGGCCTCGCCAAATGGTGGCGCCAGATCAACGACTGGCGGGCCGTGAAGTGCCTGACCTACAAGAACTCCACCACGGTGATCAAACCGCAATACGCGCTGGAACGGCTGGAGGCGCTGACCAAGGGCCGCGACCGCTACATCACCACCGAGGTCGGCCAGCACCAGATGTGGGCAGCACAATTCCTCGGGTTCGAGGACCCGAACCGCTGGATGACGAGCGGAGGGTTGGGCACCATGGGCTACGGCCTGCCCGCCTCGATCGGCGTGCAGATCGCCCACCCCGACGCGCTGGTGATCAACGTCGCGGGTGAGGCGTCCTGGCTGATGAACATGCAGGAAATGGGCACCGCGATGCAGTTCCGCGCCCCGGTGAAGCAGTTCATCCTGAACAACGAACGCCTGGGCATGGTGCGCCAGTGGCAGGAGCTGCTCCACGGCGAGCGGTATTCATCGTCGTGGAGCGAAAGCCTGCCGGACTTCGTGAAACTCGCCGAGGCGTTCGGCTGCAAGGGCATCCGCATCGACGATCCGAAAGACCTTGATGACGCGATCCTGCAGATGCTGGAGTATGACGGTCCGGTGATCTTTGACTGCCGGGTGGAAAAGCACGAAAACTGCTTCCCGATGATCCCCTCCGGCAAGCCGCATAACGAGATGCTGTTGGGCGATGCCGATACGCAAGGGGTGATTGGCGCCAAGGGGGCGGTGTTGGTGTGATAGACCCGGGGGCTGGCCCCCGGACCCCCAGGATATTTTTACCAATATGAAAGGGGCAGATATGTCCGCTTTGAACATCAAAAAAGGCTCTGTCAGCCATTCTGCCTACGAATTGCGCAACCCCAATGGCGACCTGATCGAAAGCCATACCCTTGCCGTGGCGCCGATGGGCCTTGGGCGTAAGCGACTGAATGTGGTTGAAATGGTATGGAAATGCCACCATAATGGACTTTGAGTTCGATCTGGCAAAAAGTGAGGCCAACCGGGCCAAACATGGGATTGATTTCGTTGCCGCACAGGAATTTTGGTCGGTTTGGAGTCTGGAAAAGGCGCTGCCGCTACAAAGAGAGCCGAGATGGATGCGAATAGCGCTTTTCGACGAACGGTTCTGGGCCATTGTCTACACCATGCGTGGTAACAGGATTCGGCTGATTTCAGTTCGCAGGGCGCGCAAAGAAGAGGTATTTGACTATGACGTCGCAAATCGCGGAAGGTTTGGACACGATCCGCAGTCTTGATGGCACTCGGACGATCACGGTGGCAGAGTTTGACAAGATGTTCGACGACGCCAGCGACGAGATCGACCAGTTCGTCGATTGGTCCGATGCAAAGTTGGTGCCCCCAAAACCCCGCCGGGTGAAC
>JAYSYZ010000290.1:0-6800 GCA_043727195.1 Paracoccaceae bacterium | reverse complement strand
CATCGGTGCGCTTTACCGCTGGCACCAGATTGACCATCAAGGCCTCGACGCGGGTAATCTTTGCCATATGCCCTCCTCAGGCCGCAGCATGGTGGTGGATAAAGCCCATGATCGCTTTGGAAACAGCGTCATAGTTGCGGTCATTTTCGACCTCACCCTTGATGCGGTAGCCGTCCATCACCAGAATTCGGTCAGCCACATCCACCATTTCTGGCATGTCCGAGGTGATCAGCAGCACCGCCGTACCTTGCCCTGCCAATTCGTGGATCAGATCATGCAGATAGGCTTTGGTCTTGATGTCGATGCCGACAGACGGCTCGTCGATGATCAACAGTTTCACCCCTGCTGCGATCCATTTTGCGACCGAAACCTTCTGTTGATTGCCGCCAGACAGATTGCCGATGGTCTGATAGACCGAGGGGGTCTTCAACTCCAGCCGCTGTAAAACCGGCCCGACTTTGGCGTTGACCGTGCTGTCACGCAAAAAACCCATGCGGTTGGCAAGCTTGCGCCACAGGGTGATGCCGGCGTTTGCCAATACCGAATGCAGAAGGATCAGGCCCTCTTGCTTGCGATCCTCAGAGACATAGCCGATGCCATGCTGGTGCAAGGCTTGCGCCACCGAGGTGATGTGAACGGGCTTGCCCGCAACATGCACCTCGCCACCCAATTGCTTTGACAGCCCTAGAATGGCGCGTGCCAGTTCGCTGCGCCCGGCACCGACAAGGCCGTAAAGGCCAACGATTTCGCCCGGCCGCACCGACAGGCTGATTTCACGATGGCCTGCGCCAGAGGCGTATCCGGTCAATTCCAGATAGGGGGGCACGTCCGGCTGGGCGCGCGGCGCGCGCTTGGTGATCCGTTCCGCGCGACCGATCATCATCTGCACCACATCTGCACGGCTAAGCGTGGTCAAATCCGCAGAGTCGCAGGCATTTACGCCGTCTCGCAGCACCGTCACGCGGTCGCAGATGTCAAACACCTCTTCCAGTTTGTGGCTGACAAAGCCGATGGCCACCCCGTCATCGCGCAATCGGCGAAGGATACGGAACAGCACCGTGGATTCGTTTGGGGTCAGCGATGCCGTCGGCTCGTCCAGCAGCAAGACACGCGATTGCAGCGACAAGGCCTTGCCTATTTCAACCAGTTGCATCTGCGCCACCGACAGCCGCGAGACGCTGGTGCGGGGATCAACCTCCAGGTCAAGCAATTTCAGCCAGGTCTCGGCCTCGCGGTGAATCGCGGTGTAATCGACACGCGACAAGGCGCTGGCACCCAACCGGTCAAGCATGATGTTTTCGCCCACCGAGAACCGCGTCACAAGATTGCGTTCCTGATGCACGACACCTAGCCCGCCAGCCGCAGCCTGCCGCAGATTGGCAAAACGCACAGGGTTGCCATTCATCATGACGCTGCCGGAATCAGGTGCGTATATTCCGGTGATGATTTTAATCAGAGTTGATTTGCCCGCACCGTTTTCGCCCAAAAGCGCGTGCACGGACCCTGCCTCAATCGTCATGGAGACATCGTTCAGCGCCTTTACGCCGGGAAAGGACTTGCTGACGTTTGAGACCTGAAGGGCCGTCATGCGCCTGATCCCCGTGCCTGAAGTTTGGCGATACGCACCTCGCGCATACGGTTGATCGCAACTGCCCAAAGGATCAGCGCGCCCAGCACAATTTGCACCACGAACGGGTCGATGTTAAACATCACCAGCCCTTGGGTGATGATGGCGATGATGACGACGCCAAAGAAGGTGCCGCCAACCGACACCCGCCCTCCGCTAAGCACGGCCCCACCGATGACGGGTGCCGCAAAGGATGAAATCAGCCAGTCATCGCCAATTGACGGATGGCCGATTTGCAGCTTGGCCACCAGCATCACCCCCGCCACCGCCGCCAGAAGGCCGGACAGGGCATGCGCCCAGATGATCGTGGCCCTTGGGTCTATTCCCGACATCTCGGCGGCATGCGGGTTGGAGCCCATGGCCAGAATATGCCGCCCGATCCGCATCCGGTTGAACAGATACCACATGCCAAAGCTGCAGATCACCATCGGCAGCACCAGCCACGGCATCGGCCCCAGCATTGATCCGGTGCCAAATGCCTTGACGCTTTCCGGCACGCCGTAGAATGGCTGCGCTTCGGTTATTCCAAGGTTGATACCCTTGTAGATCTGCAAACCAGCCAGCGTGATGATGAAGGCCGAAATGGCGGTCCGCGCAATGATATAACCGCCTGCCATGCCTGCCAGCACGCCGATGCCAAGCGCCAGCCCCAAGGCCAGCGGCACCGGCACGCCGAACCGCTCCATCAAGCCGACAAAGCTGATCGCCACTAAACCGCCGATTGATCCCAGTGCCAGGTTCATCTGGCCGATGCCGATGATCACCAATTGCCCAAGGGCGATGACCATGTTCACCGAAATCGCCGACAGCAGCACAAAGATGTTGAACGGCGATAGAAACGCGGGCTGCAACAGGCTGATGCCGATCACGGCCACCAGGCTGACAATGCCCGGTCCGATCCAGTCATTGTCAAAAGCACGCGTCAGGCGGCTGTCTGTGTTGGCTTGGACCGCCATCAGATCATTCCTTTGGTTCTAAGAAACTGCTGCCGGGCGCGGTCGGCCAGCACGGCCAACAGCAGCATTGCGCCAAGGCTGGCCAAAATCCAGAATTCCCCGACCCGCATCAACAAAAGCCCCGACGTCATCACGTTGACAAAACCCGCCCCCAACAGCGTGCCGATCACCGACACCCGTCCACCCGACAAAAGGGTGCCGCCCAGCACCGGGGCGAGGAACGCCGGAAGCAACCAGTCTTGCCCAAGGTGTCCGGCCATCGACGGCACGGATGCCCCGGTGCGCGCGGTCACCATCAACCCGGCTATGGCGGCCAAAGCGCCTGTCAGCATGTGGCAGGCCATGATGACACGCCCGGTGCGAATGCCCGAAAGCTCTGCCGCGCGCGGGTTTGCACCGGCGGCCAGCATCTGGCGGCCCAAGGTAGTCACCTTGTAGAACGCCGTCAGACACAGACACATAGCTATGGAAATCAGCAACAGCGGCGAAATGGTCTTGAAGAATTTCATCTTGCCAAAGGCCTGCACCTCGGGCGGCAGGCCGTTATAGGCGTTGGCCTTGGTCAGGAAAATCATCACACCAAAAAAGATGCTCATGCTGGCAAGCGTGATGATGAAACTGTGGACTCCTGATTTCACCACCGTGAAGCCGTTGATGAAGCCAAGGCTTGCGCCGAACAACACGGCCACAGGGATTGCAAGCAAGATCGGCAGCCCGAGGATTTGCACCAGCCAGCCGAAAGCCATCGCGCAACAGACCCCGATCGCACCGACCGAAAGGTCAAGACCGCCAGTGACAATCACTGCCATCATCGCCAACCCGATCATCGTATCGATGCCGATCTGACGCCCAATGGTGAACAGGCTGAAGGGCGAGGCAAAGCCGTCAAGCGTAAGCGAGAAAACCAGCAGAGTAACGGCAATCAGCATCGCAAGGCCAAATTCGTTGCTTAGCAGCAGTCGCAGACCGCCCGAAGACCGGCCATCGGACGCCGCGCTGTGTGCTGCGGTGTCAGCTTCGGTCGGGGTTTGGCTCATGGGTCACTTCCAAATGAAATCGTTTGTCAAAACGTGGCGGCTGTTCAGGGAACAGCCGCCACAATGCCGGTCAGACAGGGAGTGTGTCTTACGGGCAAGCCAGGAAGTTGGTGTCCATGTTGGTTTTCAGATCTGCAGAAATACCAACCATCGCGTTCACGTAAGTCGGCGCAGTGGCTGCATCGACAAACACTGTGCCGCTATCGACAAACTTGGTCGTCAGTGCGTTGGACTTGTACGGCGCATCGGCCTTCAGCGTGCATCCGGACCGTAGTTTGTCCAGCACATAGGACCCGATATAGCCTTGGCCATAGGGGTTTTGCAGCATGGTGCCGTCGACGAAGCCGTCTGCGATGGCCTTGATCACCACTTCATCATGGTCGATGCCGACCATCTTGATCCGTTTGTCGCCAATCTTGCGCAGCGAATTCGCAGCGACCACCGCCGGAACCCAGGCAGTGGTGACGATGCCGTCGACGCCAGCCGCATTGGCGGCAAGGTAGGCGTTGATCTTTTCTTCGGCAGGCTGGGGTGCGTCGATGTCGGCAATGACCTGAACCACGGTGACGGCCCCATTGGTTTCATCCGCAGCCTTTTGCACCGCGTCGATGCGCAACTGGGTGTTCGGGTCGACAAGAAAGCCGGTAAAGTGGGCGATCTTGCCCTTGCCGCCCATGACGCGGATCAGCTCTTTTGTGCCCAGATAGGCAGAATTTCCAGTGTCGGTGCCAAGACAGAACAGCGCAGGCGACGGGTCTTTCAGGCAACCCGCCGTCGCAATGACCTGACCACCGTTGTCGACCAATTCCTGCGCAACCGAAGAAGTGCCGACAGCATCACCGGGAAAAATCAGGAACGAGTTGTAGCCCTGCGTCAGAAGGCTTTCAAGCAGCTGGCTTTGCAGGTTCAGCTCCCACTTGGCCGGAACCCGGTAGTCCCCCGCGCCAAGGTTGAAGTCTTTCATGGCATCCAAGCCGGCCTGTTCCCAAGCGGCAAAATAGGGGTGAGGGCCGCCCGGAACGAGGGCGACCTTGGTGGCCGGATCGGCGAAGGCCGGGGCGCAGACAGCTATGCTCAGCAGCATTGCGGCGGCTGCTTTCGATATCAAATTCATAAAGAATCCTCCCAAGGACATGCCGTTCTCGGCACTATCACAATACTAATATATTGGTTATTTAAAGCAACAGTTTTCTTTGGATTCTGCGGCATTTGCCAATCCAAGTTCAGGTTACCGCCAAGTCATTGAAAGCAGCCCAATCCAGAGTTTTGGCATCGCGCAACAATGCCGCGTTGCGGACAAGACTGCTGGCTTTGGCCGACCCAATCAGTACCGATGCCACCGCCGGATGTTCCAGCACGAATTGCATGGCAGCTGCTGGCAGGGTTGTGCCCTGCCGCTTTGCCTCGGCCTCCATTGCGTTTACCCGGCCTATGATGTCGGCACTTGCAGGCCCATAGTCGTGATGTGCGCCCGGCACCGCCCCGGTCGCCAGAATTCCAGAGTTAAATACCCCGCCGATCACCACCCCGGTACCAGCCGCAAGACATTTCGGCATGACTTCGGCCGCACCTGTGCGGTCCAGCAAGGTGTAGCGACCCGCAAGCAGCAGACAATCCAGTTTGACACGGTCCATCACAGCAAGAACCGCCGAAACCTCATTCATGCCCAATCCGTAGCCGGCAATCGCGCGTGCAGATTTCAGCGTGTCCAGCGCCTTGAGCCCGCCATCCATGAAGCTTGCAAAATGTGCGTCGTAGGACGCGCCCAGACTACGCTTTTCCAGATCATGCACAAAAAGGATGTCGATCTTGTTCAGCCCAAGCCGCGCAAGACTGAACTCATACGACCGCATGATCGCATCGTAGGAATAGTCAAAATCCACCGTAAACGGCAGCGGATCTGCAAAGCCGTGGTCAGGAACCTGATCTTGTGGGACCGCCCGCAGTAGCTTGCCCACCTTGGTAGACAGCACATAGCCGGACTTGTTGCGCAGAAAATCACCTATCCGACGCTCTGACAAGCCAAAGCCGTAGAATGGTGCTGTATCGAAATAGCGCATGCCTTCGTCCCACGCGGCTTGCATCGCTATCGTCGCAGCCTCACGCCCAACCGGCGCATAAAGCCCGCCAATCGCGGCACCGCCAAAGCCCAGTTCAGTTACTTGCAGACCAGTTGTTCCAAGTGCGCGCATCATATTCTTTCCTTCAAGACTTTGCAGCCAATCGCATCTGTGCTGCGGGCAAGACGCCAAAATTGCGGATGTCGGCCAAGGCAGTTTCCAGCGCCGGGGTAAGATAATCGCTCAAGCCCAATCCAAATACCGAAGAAAGGCCCAGATAGGCCCGCACCGTATCTGCCACCGGAACGCCGGCGGATGGCAGATCCGACCAGCCCTGCAATTGCGGGTCCGACAGAGGCATGGCGCCCCCAGCCTCATCCGTGCGTTGACAGGACCGGATCCACGCGGCCAAGGAAAAGCACAGCATCGGGGTCGGGTGGCCCATCGCCACAAGGTCGCGCAAAGGTGCGACAATCCGCTGTGGCACCTTAAGGCTGCCATCTGATGCGATCTGCGCGGTTTTATGGTGCAGCGCCGTGTTGTCAAACCGCGTCAGCAGGCGCGCGGTATAACCCGCAACGTCTGTGCCGGGTGCAATCGTCGGCGCGACCTCGGCCCAATAGGCGGCGATGAACGCCCGGATCACCGGATTTGCGATTGCATCGGCAACGGTATCATGGCCAGAAACGCGCCCCATCGCGGCAATGGTTGTATGCGCGCCGTTCAAGAGGCGCAGCTTCATCGCCTCATAGGGACCGACATCCGTGGCAAACACGACGCCAGCGCGTTCCCATTCAGGCCGGCCGATGGGAAAACGATCCTCGATCACCCACTGAAAATACGGCTCGGCCACAACCGGCCAGGCGTCCCGCATCCCCAAATGGGCTGAAACCATGTCCCGGTCCGCTTGGGTAGTGGCCGGTACGATCCGGTCTACCGTGCAGGATGGGCAAGCGACCTCATCCGTGACATAGCGGCCAAAGTTTGCGTCGCGGGACGTTGCAAACTGAGCAAGAACATGGTGCAGAAAACGGCCGTTACCCGGAAGATTATCGCATGATAACAGGGTGAAAGGTTTGATCCCGGCAGCCCTGCGCATCGCAAGTGCTTGCACAGCAAA
>JAYSYZ010000289.1:0-19276 GCA_043727195.1 Paracoccaceae bacterium | reverse complement strand
GCCCCTTGCGCCCGGCGGTGGCCGAGGCTGCGGCGCGGCTGCAGACGGTAACGCTGCGCCTGCTTGACCCGGTGCCTTACGGCGCGCCATTTCTGTCGCTGCTGCGAGGTTATCATGCGGCGCTGGTGCCGTCGGTCACCGACGAACAGCCGCGCATCCTGTTTGATGCCGCAGCACAGGCGGTGCCGGTGCTGGCCTCCGACACCGAGGGGCACCGCGGCCTGGTCGATGACGGTGTGACCGGCTGGCGCTTCGCTCCGGGTGACGCGGATGCCCTGTTCGCGATGCTCCGCCGTGCGGCGGCCGATCCGGGCGCACTCCGGTCCATGGGGCTGGCGGCGCGTGACCGGGCCGAAGGGCAGACGCATCAGGCGATGCATCTGGTGCGGGCGCAGCGGCTGGCCGCGATCTGGCGCGGGACGAAATAGGCAAGGCGCCGCAGGAAACCGGTTACAGCGGTTTGACGAAGCGTCTGACAGATTGGGTCTTCTGGCCAAGCGTCACGCTGCCATGCCGGTCGGTCGCGACAAACCCCTCACGTTCCCAGAACGCCCGCCCGCGCGGGTTGGCATCCAGCACCGCAAGAAATAACTGGCGCACCCCCCGCCCCCGCGCCACCCCTTCCAGATGCCGCAACAGGCGTGCCCCCGCCCCCCCGCCGCGCGCCGAACTGCGAACGATCATCAGCCCAAGATAGCCGTCGCCTGCCGCCGGATAACCAAAAGACATTTCGGCCACCGCAAGCAGTGCGTCACCTTCAAAGACGCCCGCGCGATAGCCATCTGCGGCGGCAAGGCCCGGCGGGGCATCCTCAAAGAACTCCTCCACCAGATAGGGGCGCGGCTCTTCTTCCCGTTCCGCCCAGATGTAATCGGCCGAATCCTGCAGACAGGCCCAGATCGCGGCATCATCAGCGCGGGTCAGCGGGCGGATCATGGCCGCTCGATCGCCAGTACCGTCAAAACCGTGCTGCCGGAGGGTTTGCGCCAGGTCACCTGATCGCCGACCTCTGCCCCGGTCAGCGCGCGTGCCAGCGGTGACTGCGGTGCGATCCAGCCCCGCTTGGCATCCGCTTCATCCTCGCCGGTAATTTCATAGCGCGTCGTCTTTCCCTGCGCATCGGCCACCGACACGATCAGCCCGAAACCTACCGTCCGCGTATCCTGCATGGCGGGGTCGATGACATTGGCCGACCGCAGCCGTGCCTCCAGATAGCGGATGTCGCGCATCGCGGCGGCCTCGGGCTGTTTGTCCAGCCGCTCTGTCCTGGCGCGCAGCAACTGGAGATCGGCTTGCCTCGACAGCAGCCGTGCTTTCAAGGCAGCCTGCCCGCGCGGGGTGACATAGTTCGGATGCGGGCTGATCGGCAGATCGGGCAAGGGATCGAACTCGCCGGTGCTTTCCCTGACAAAGGCACGGCTCATCGGACGATCACCTCCAGCGGATCATACAACAGCCCCGTCCCCCAGGCCGCTTCGGCCAGACTGTCGGGTTTGCAGCGGATGCGGCCAAGGTCAAGGTCGCTGCGGGCAAAGAATTGCCGTTCGGTCACCACGCCTTCGGGGTCGGTCCAGGCGGGGTGAACAGTGCCACCCGTGATGGCGCAGCGGAAGAATACATCCACCTGATGAAAGCCGCTGTCAGGATCATGGAATTCGTTGATCAGCGCCGGCAGGCCGACCTGTATGACAAGGCCGGTTTCCTCATGCACTTCGCGGATCAGATTGTCGGGCAGGGATCGCCCCGCCTCAACCCCTCCGCCCGGCGCGCACCACAGGTCAGACGCCCCGCCCGGATAGGCATTGACCAGCAACAGCCGATCCTCGTGCAGGATCAGCGCCCGGACAGCCAGACGGGGCAAGCGTTTCAGCATGCGGGCAAGCCTGTGACGCCGCGCCGGATTTGTCCAGTGGGCCGAAAACCTGCCTTGCGGGGGCGGGGCCGCTGCCCGACAGTGGCGGCATGACCATCAAGCGCACCCTGAACCGGATCCGGATTGCCGCCCCGTCGATGGCCGAACGGGATGGCACGGGCGACGATACGGCAGATTGCGTGGTGTTGCTGCACGGGCTGGCCCGCAGCGATGCCTCGCTGGCACCGATGGCACGGGCGCTCAAGGCGGCGGGGTTCCGGGTGGTGAACTGGTCCTACCCTTCGACCACCGCGACACCCGATGCGCTGGTAAACGAGGTGGGCCGCGCGGTCACCGCCGCCGGTCCGGGCCGGGTGCATTTCGTGACCCATTCCATGGGCGGCATTCTGGCCCGCGCCTGGCTGGCCGGGCATCGCCCGGCGCGGATGGGCCGTGTGGTGATGCTGGCCCCGCCGAATCACGGGTCGGAACTGGTGGACAGGCTGGGTGATCTGCCGGTGTTCCAATGGGTTAACGGGGCGGTGGGGGCCAGCCTCGGCACCGGCCCCCAAGCCTGGCCGAACGCGCTGCCGCCCGCTGATTTCCCGCTGGGCATCATCGCGGGCACACGGTCGCTGAACCCGATCTGGAACGCGATCCTGCCGGGGCCGAACGACGGCAAGGTCACGGTGGAAAGCACCCGGCTGCAGGGGATGACCGACCATATCGCCCTGCCGGTCACCCACACCTTCCTGATGCTGAATCCGGTGGTGATCCGCCAGACCGTGCTTTTCCTGACCAAAGGCCGCTTCGACCCCGCAATGGGCTTTGCAACTGCGGTCAGGGCCACGCTCTCGGGCGGCTGACCGGCCAAGCTGTAGGGCTGCCCCGGCCCGTCAGAGCATGGGAAATCCGCCGATGCCATCCCGCAAAACACTGCCCCGCCCAGCGGCCAAACCGCACCACGCCTCGGCGGTCATCCTTGGCAACGCCGGCGCGGGCCGCGATGGCCCGCCAGCCCGCCCCCCTGTCAGATTGCGCTGCGCAGCACCCGGTTCGCATGCCCCATCTTGCGCCCCGCCAGCGCCTCGCCCTTGCCGTAAAGGTGGATCGCCACCCCCCGTTCCCGCGATAGCGCAGGCACCCGCGCCACATCCTCGCCGATCAGGTTTTCCATCACCACATCGGCATGGCGTGACCCGTCACCCAGCGGCCAGCCAGCGACGGCACGAATATGCTGCTCGAACTGGTCCACCGCACAGCCAGCTTGCGTCCAGTGGCCCGAGTTATGCACCCGTGGCGCAATCTCGTTCACGATCAGGCCGGTGGGCGTGACGAACAACTCCACCCCCATCACCCCCACATAATCCAGCGCGTTCAGGATCCTCGCGGCCAGAAGGATGGCATCGCTGCGCTGGCTGGCGGTCAGGCGGGCGGGGATCGTCGTCGTGCGCAGGATCCCGTCGCGATGAACATTCTCGCCCGGGTCATAGCAGGCGACCGATCCGTCCAGCCCCCGCGCGGCGATCACCGACACTTCGTGCGAAAAATCGATGAACCCCTCCAGAACCGACGGCGCGCGCTGCAGCGCGGCCCATGCCCCCGGCGCATCTGCAGGCGACATGATCCGCGCCTGCCCCTTGCCGTCATAGCCCAGCCGCGTTGTCTTCAGGATCGCGGGCACCCCGATCTGCACCAGCGCCGCCCGCAGATCATCCGGCGACGCCACTGCCGCGTAAGGCGCGCAGGTCAGCCCCAGCCCGGTCAGAAAATCCTTTTCCGCCAGCCGGTCCTGACTGATCGCCAGCGCGCGCCGGTTGGGGCGAACCTGTCGCACCGCCTCCAGGGTATCCAGCGCCGCTGCGGGTACATTCTCGAACTCATAGGTGATGACATCGACCGAGGCGGCAAAGGCCTGCAGCGCCGCCTGATCCTGATAGGATGCGGTGGTGACCCGGTGTGCCACGTCGCCCGCAGGCGGGTTCGCTGCGGGCTCGTAAATATGGGTCCGCATCCCCAGCCGGGACGCCGCAACCGACAGCATGCGGCCAAGTTGCCCGCCGCCAAGGATGCCGATGGTGCTGCCCGGTTCAAGCATCCGACGGCTCGTCCGGGATCGAGGCGGACAGCGCCGCGCGCCACGCCTCCAGCCGGGCGGCAAGGGCGGCGTCCGACAGCGCCAGAATCGCCGCCGCCATCAACCCGGCGTTGGCGGCACCGCCGATGGCCATCGTCGCCACGGGATAGCCCTTTGGCATCTGCAGGATGGAATACAGGCTGTCCACCCCGGCCAGCGCCTTGGTCTGCACCGGCACGCCGATCACCGGCAACCGGGTCTTGGATGCCATCATGCCCGGCAGATGCGCGGCACCCCCGGCACCGGCGATGATCACCTTCAGCCCGCGGCCCGCAGCCGCCTTGCCATAGTCCCACAGCCGATCCGGCGTGCGGTGCGCCGAGACGATCTTGCTTTCGTAGGCCACGCCCAATTCATCAAGGATCAGCGCAGCCTCCTTCATGGTGGGCCAGTCGGATTGGCTGCCCATGATGATCCCGACCTCTGTCATCACGCCCCTCCGCCAGACTGTCGGTCCCGCTTATAATCAAGCGCGGGCGCGGGGCAAGGCGTTCGGGGCGCGCGGTCAGGCGATGATATCGGGAATCAACTGATCCTCGATCTTCACCATGTGGTCCTTCAGCGCCAGCTTCTGCTTTTTCAGCCGCCGCATGGTCAGCTGATCCGGCCGCCCGGTCAGTTCCAGCGCGCGGACCGCCTCATCCAGATCGCGATGCTCACGCCGCAGCACCTCCAGCCTGATGCGGAGCATTTCTTCGAAGTTGAGTTCCGAGGGCGCGTTCATGGCGGGCTGAGTCGCTTCATTACCGATGCGCAACATTATATCGAACTTGTGCCTTGCGGAAAGAATTCTGCTTCGGAAATCGCCAAAGTTGCCGCCGCCGCGCCACTTGCGGCGCTTTGGAAGCACCCCCATATTGGGTAACAAGCGGTGCCCGATCCCGGGGCCGCCTGCCGAACTGTCGCTTGAGACAAGGACATGTCGAATGACGAAACTGAGCTTTGGGGCCCATCCCTATCTTCTGGGGTTCGAACAACTGGAACGGCTGGTCGAACGCACCGCGAAATCGGGGGCAGAGGGTTATCCGCCCTTCAACATCGAAGCCGTCGCTGACAACGCCTATCGCATCACCCTCGCCGTGGCCGGGTTCCGCGAGGATGATCTCGCGATCACCGTCGAAGACCGGCAGTTGGTCGTGCGCGGGCGGCAGGGTGATGAGGCTGGCGACCGGGTTTTCCTGCACCGCGGCATCGCCGCGCGGGCGTTCCAGCGGTCTTTCGTGCTGGCCGACGGGGTCGAAGTTGCGGGGGCCGCGATGGAGCATGGCTTGTTGCACATCGATCTGCGCCGCTCCGCGCCCGAAACCGTGGTTCAGACGATCAGGATCGGCCGCCGGGATACAATTGGTTCCGATTCGGGCCGGAAAGAAGGGGGCAAGACATGAACACGCCATTCGACGGCTTTCCGCAGGGCAGCGACCGTATCGTCTATGTCCGCCCGATCGCAGTTGCCGATCTGCCGGACGAGGTGCGCGACCAGATCGGCGCGCTTGAGGTGATCTACGCGGTGCATGGTGCTGACGGTCGCCAACTGGCGCTGGTCGCAAACCGTCGCCTGGCCTTCCACCTTGCCCGCGAACACGATTTCGCCCCGATGAGCGTGCATTGATCCCCGGTTGAAAAGGCCCCGGCGAAGCGGGGCCTTGCGGTAGGTGCCGGCTGACGGTCAGCCTTTGATCAACCCCATCTGTTCCAGCTTCAGCAGCACCTGATGCGCGCAATGGTCGACATCGACATTCTCGGTGTCGACCACCAGTTCGGCTGTGGTCGGGGCCTCGTAGGGGTCGGAAATCCCGGTGAATTCCTTGATCTTGCCCTCACGCGCCAGCTTGTACAGCCCCTTGCGGTCGCGCCGTTCGCATTCTTCGATGCTGGTCGCGACGTGCACTTCGATGAAGGCGCCGAACGTCTCGATCATCTCGCGCACCGCGCGGCGGGTGGCGGTGTAGGGGGCGATGGGCGCGCAGATCGCGATGCCGCCGTTCTTGGTGATCTCGCTCGCGACATAGCCGATCCGCTTGATGTTCAGATCGCGGTGCTCCTTGGAGAACCCAAGCTCCGACGACAGATGCTTCCTGACGACGTCGCCATCCAGCAGCGTCACCGGACGCCCGCCCATCTCCATCAGCTTGACCATCAGTGCGTTGGCGATGGTGGATTTGCCGGAGCCGGAGAGGCCGGTGAAGAACACCGTGAACCCCTGTTTCGACCGCGCGGGCGAGGTGCGGCGCAACTCTTCCACCACGTTGGGGAACGAGAACCATTCCGGAATCTCCAGCCCCTCACGCAACCGCCGGCGCAGTTCGGTGCCGGAAATGTCCAGCACCGTTGACCCTTCGGGCACCTCATCAATCGGGTAATACTGCGCCTTTTCCTGCACATAGACCATCTGCTTGAAATCGACCATCTCGATTCCGATCTCGCCCGCGTGTTCCTTGAACAGTTCCTGTGCGGCATAGGGGTCATAGAAATCCATGCCTTGGGAGTTTTTTCCCGGCCCGGCATGATCGCGCCCCACGATCATATGGGTGCAGCCGTGGTTGCGCCGGATGATACCGTGCCAGACCGCTTCGCGCGGCCCGGCCATGCGCATCGCAAGGTTCAAGAGGCTCATCGTCGTGGTGGCGGCGGGGTATTGCCCCAGGACCGCCTCATAACAGCGCACGCGGGTGAAATGGTCGATGTCGCCGGGTTTTGTCATGCCGACAACGGGATGGATGATCAGGTTCGCCTGCGCCTCGCGCGCGGCGCGGAACGTCAGTTCCTGATGCGCACGGTGCAGGGGGTTGCGGGTCTGAAACGCCACTACCCGCCGCCAGCCCATCTTGCGGAAAAACGCCCGAAGTTCATTCGGCGTGTCGCGGCGGCCTTTGAAGTCGTAATGCACCGGCTGCTGGATGCCGGTGATCGCCCCCCCCAGATAGACCTTGCCCGCCTGATGGTGCAGGTAGTTCACCGCCGGATGCGCCAGATCATCCGCGCCGAACACACCCACCGCCTCCAGCGCCTTGTCGGGGGTCCATTTGTCGGTCACCGACAAAATCGCGAGGATCACCCCTTCGGAATCGCGCAGCGCGATATCCTGCCCCGGCTCCACCCCTTCGGCGAATTTTTCGCTGATATCGAGGGTGATCGGGATCGGCCACAGCGTACCATCTGCCAACCGCATCCTGGCGACGACCCCGTCATAATCGGCCTGCCCCATAAATCCCTTCAGCGGATGGAACCCGCCGTTCATCAACAGTTCCAGATCGCAGACCTGCCGCGCCGTCAGATCCCACGACGGCAGATTGCCCGCCTCATGCTTCAGCTTCTGGGCGGAGTCATAGGAAACATACAGCTCCGGGATCGGAACAAGGTTGGGCATCGACATGGAAAATACCTTCTAAATGGGCCGGCGGGCCACCCGCAGTTTGGGGCGGCAGTAGCGCGGGATCAGGGCGGGTTTCAAGCCGAGTTGCCAAAGATCCGGGAAGAAAGGGCCGAAATGCCAGCCATCGGTGGCATCGGAGGAACGTTCGCCCGGCTTTCGGCAGGCAAACGGATCAAACACCTATTCTGCCGCTTGCAGGACCGCTTCCTGTGCCGCCAGAAACTTTTCCGCATCCAGTGCCGCCATGCAGCCCATGCCCGCGCTGGTCACCGCCTGACGGTAGATGTGGTCAGTCAGGTCGCCCGCGGCAAACACGCCCGGTATGGCGGTGCGGGTTGATCCGGGTTCCACCTCCACATAGCCGCCGGAATGCAGCGGCAACTGGTCTTTCACCAGTTCCGATGCAGGCGCATGGCCGATCGCCACAAAGAATCCGGCGCAAGGGATATCGGCCACCGCGCCGGTCACCAGGTTGCGGGTGCGCACGCCGGTCACGCCAAGCGGAGCCTCGTCGCCCAGCACCTCGGTCACTTCACTGTTCCAGACAACGCTGATCTTGGGATGCTTGAACAACCGGTCCTGCATGATCTTTTCGGCCCGCAAGCTGTCTCGCCGGTGGATCAGCGTCACCTTTGAGGCGAAGTTGGTCAAGAACAGCGCCTCTTCCACCGCGGTATTGCCGCCGCCGATCACCACGATCTCCTTGCCCCGGTAAAAGAAACCGTCGCAAGTGGCGCAGGCAGAGACGCCGAAGCCCTTGAATTTTTCCTCGCTGGGCAAGCCCAGCCATTTCGCCTGCGCGCCGGTGGCAAGGATCACCGCATCGGCGGTAAAAGTTGTTCCCGAATCGGCCTTGGCCACAAATGGCCGCCGCGAAAGATCGAGACTGGAGATGTAATCGGAAATCACCTCCGCCCCCATCGCCGTCGCATGTGCCTCCATCCGGACCATCAGGTCGGGGCCTTGCACATGGCTGTCACCGGGCCAGTTTTCCACCTCGGTGGTGATGGTCAGCTGCCCGCCGGGCACCAGGCCCTGCACCAGGATCGGGTTCAGCATCGCCCGCGCCGCATAAACCGCCGCCGTATAGCCCGCCGGGCCGGAGCCGATGATCAGAACCCGCGTGTGTCGTGTGTCGCCCATCATCGCCCCCGGTGGTTACGCAGACCCGATATAATCGGCCTTGCCGGGGGCGGAAAGCCCCCGCAATGCGGCCTTGCAGGCCCGACATGCGCCGCAAATAATCTTGCGCAATGTTGAAATTTTATTGCGCAAAACCCCGCCCCGACGTAAGCAAGACGGCTAGCGGAGGCAGACATGGCTGGACACAAACTCGACCCTATCGACCGGCAGATCCTGGCCGAACTGCAGGCCGATGGCCGGATGACCAATGTCGAACTTGCCAGCCGGGTGGGGATTTCGGCCCCGCCCTGCCTGCGCCGCGTCCGCACCCTGGAAGAGGCGGGCTACATCAAGGGGTATCACGCCGACATCGACGCGCGCGAACTGGGGTTCGAGGTGCAGGTTTTCGCCATGGTGCGGCTGAACAGCCAGGCCGAGGCTGATCTGGCGGTGTTCGAGGCGCGGTGCAAGGCCTGGCCTCTGGTCCGCGAGTGCCACATGCTGAACGGCGAGATCGACTTCATCCTGAAATGCGTCGCCCCCGATCTGTCCAGCTTTCAAAGCTTTCTGACCGAGCAGCTTTTGAAGGCCGACCATGTGGCCAACGTCAAGACCAGCCTTGTGATCCGCTGTGCCAAGGATCAGCCGGGGTTGCCCTTCGATGTCCTCGAGGCTCGGCTGGCGAAAACCGCCTGACGCTCAATGTGCGGCGCGGGCAACCGGGCGGGTCGCCGCCTTCAGCCGGATCGCAAAGCCCTTGGTCACTGCGGACCGCCGGTGCACCGGTTTTTCCTGAACCTGCCCGAACTGGCGCGTCGGCAGCGGCTCGGCGACAGCCTGTAAAATCGAAGCGATCCAGCGCCGTTTGGTCTTGGTCTGCATCATCATGGTGGTTGCCTCTCGCACCGCGTACTAGTCCCGCAGGTTGAGTGTTGCCGCGCGATTGCGGCGGCGATTGGGAAAAACCATGCTGCAAATAAAGCTTTTTCTGCCTTATCCTGCCGTATTATAGCCTTATTGTAGAGATCAGCCGCCCATAGTCAGCCTCACCCGCATGGGTTGTACGCCGGAACGAGTAGAATCGCCCCGCATCGCGGTAGGTGCAATGGCCGGTCCATTCGGCATGGCCCACGCCTGCGCGGCGCAGCCGGTCAAGTCCATAGCCGGGCAGATCGAACAGCATCCGGTCGCCGAGGCCCTGGGCAAAGAATCGCGCCGTGTCACGGTCGGCATCGGTCAGCCGTTCAAAGAACTCCGGCCCCACCTCATAGGCGGCCTGGCTGATGGTGGGGCCGATCACCGCCGTGACATCGGCCCGCCGTGCGCCCAGCGCTTCCATCGCGTCCAGCACCGCCTCCAGCACCCCGACGAAGGTGCCGCGCCATCCGGCATGGGCGGCCCCGATCACCCCGGCCCTGGGGTCGGAAAACAGCACAGGCTGGCAATCCGCCGTCAGCACCGCCAGCAACAGCCCCGGCACCGCGGCCACCATGGCATCGGCTTGCGGGCGGTCGGTCAGCGGGGCGGCCACGGTCACGACACGGGCGGAATGCACCTGTTGCACGGTGACCAGTTCCGCCACCGTCACGCCCATCGCTTCGGCCACCCGGGCGCGGTTGATCGCCACCACCTCGGCCTGATCGGTTGACCCGGTGCCGCAATTCAGCCCGGCGAAGATACCGGATGAGGCACCGCCCTTGCGGGTAAAGAACCCATGGCGGGCGGTCAGGGCAGAACTGGTGAGACGCTCAAGCATGGCTGGGATCGAAACCGGGGGGCGGCTGGCTGCCGGGGGCGTGAAAAGCGATGGCTTTGAAGAGCGAACCCATTTCTGCCGGATCGGTCAAGCGGTGATACGCGGCATGGTGACTTTCCAGCGGTTTGCCGGTCAGCGCCTGCGCCAGCCGTGCGGCGCGCTGGCTGATTCCCAGCCGGGTCAGCAAGGTGCCCTGATCGGTCAACCCGGTGTGGGGGGCACCGGCATGACGGGCCAACGCCTCGAAATCGACATGCGCGGTCAGATCCGCCGCACCGGGATGCGCCAGCAGGTCTTCGGGGGCATGCTGGCGCAGCGCCTGCAGCGTGTCCCCCTTCGACCGCCAGCCGCCATAATCCACCACAATCGCCGCCCCGGGATGCCGGGTCAGGCGGCGGCCGATCTCCTGCATGATGGTCGCGGCCTGTGGGCACAGCTCCACCACCGTGCCGGTCGGGTCGGCGTGAAACGGCAGGCCCACCAGTTGCACCGGCACGGGGTCTGACAGACCAAAAGCAAGGCAGTCGCCGTGCAGACCGATCAACCGCTCGCGCCAGCCATCCGCGCCCCGCTGAAACTGCCGGATCGGCAATGCATCAAAGAATTCGTTGGCGATCAGGAACAACGGCTGGTCGGGCAGGTCGCCGACAGCGCCGATCCAGCGGACCTCACGCGCCACCCTGCGCGCCTGCATTTGCCGCAGCACCGGCGACGCTTCGACCAGCACCACATCGGCACCCGCATGAAACCCCGGCACCGCCCGTGTCGCGCGCAGGACGTCAGCCATCAACGTGCCGCGACCGGGGCCAAGTTCGGCCAGGGTAAAGCGCGACGGGCCGCCCTGATCCACCCACGCCTGCGCCAGACACAAACCCAAAAGCTCGCCGAACATCTGGCTGATTTCCGGCGCGGTGGTGAAATCACCCGCCGCGCCGAATGGATCGCGCGTGGTGTAATAGCCATGCACCGGGTGCAGCAGACATTCGGCCATGTACTCGGCAACCGTGATCGGCCCGGTGGCCGCGATGCGGGCCACCAGCAGATCGGCCAGCCTCGTCATGCCCGCCTTGCGCGCATCAGGAACCACAGCCCGACCGCGATCATCGGCAGTGACAGCAACTGCCCCATCGTCAGCCCCCAGCCACCGATGTGCACCGCCAGACCAAGGGGGTTGCCTGGGCTGATAAATTGCGCATCGGGCTGGCGGACAAATTCGACCGCGAACCGTGCCATCCCGTAACCGGCAAGGAACACCCCCAGCAACAGCCCCGGTGCCTTGAACGCGCCCCGCCGCCAGCCCAGCCACAGCATCACCGCGCCAAGGATCAGCCCTTCCATTGCGGCCTCGTATAACTGGCTGGGATGGCGGGCACAGACAGCCGCCAGATCAGGGCAGGACTGCGCCGCCTGACCGGGAAAGATCACCCCCCAGGGCAGGTCGGTCTGCCGCCCCCACAACTCGGCATTGACGAAATTCGCCAGCCGACCCAGCAAAAGACCCGGCGGGGCTGCGGTGGCCATCAGATCGGCCGCAGGCAGCAGGGCGATCCCTTCCCGCTTGCAAAAGATCAGCCCGGCCAGGATCACCCCCGCCATTCCGCCGTGAAAGGACATCCCCCCCTCCCACACCCGCAGGATGTGCAAAGGATCGGCCAGAAGCGGCGTGTCGTCGTAAAACAGCACATAGCCGATCCGCCCGCCCAGAATGACGCCGAAGATCACCCAGGTCAGCAGCCGCTCCACCTGTTCCGCCGTCATCGGTGCCGCGCCAGACCACAGCGCCGGTGTCCGCACCGCCCGCGTCACCAGCCGCCAGCCAATCAGCAGTCCGGCAATATAGGCCAGCGCGTACCAGCGCAGCGCCAGCGTAAAGCCCCAGATCTCGATCTCGAACAAGGTGGGGGAAAGGTCGGGAAACGGGATCATGACACGCCTTCCATAGGTGCCCCGTTGTCGCGGCGCACCCGGCCGAAGTCAACCGGCGGCAAAGCGACGGTTGTGGGTCAGTTTGATCTTCGGCTTTGCGGAACGAAGCGGACATCGCCCCAAGCGCAACAAAGGGCCGCGCCCTCCCAAGGGGGAGGGAGGGGCGCGGCCCGGCGGGCTTCGCGCTTGATCCCGGGCCAAGGGAAGGGCGGGTGACATTTCCACAATCAGCCCACAGCCGATATTCAAACCGACCCAGTGCCAAAGCGCCACCTTGTGAAGCCCGCTACCCCGGCCCATATATCGTGTCAGCTTTGATGAGGATCCGGCCCATGCAGACCCGCAACAAGTTCTTTGACGACATGAGCCAGCTCATGACCAACGCGATGGGCGTGGCCCAGGGTGCCAAGACAGAGGCCGAGACGGCGATGAAAGGTTTCATCGACCGTTGGCTGGCCGACCGCGATTTCGTCACCCGCGAGGAGTTTGATGCCGCCCGCGCGATGGCGCAGAAGGCGCGCGAAGAAAACGCGGTGCTGGAGGCGCGGCTCGCCGTGCTCGAGGCGGGTCTGGCCAAAAAGAAGGGCTGATCACTGCCTAGGCTGCACCTTGGCTGTGCGTTTGTACGGATAGGCAAGGTGATCTCCTGCGCTTATGTTCATGGCTGAACCAAAGCGAAAGGCGTTGCCATGACCATTCACCCCGAAACCCGCGTCGGCCATGTCCACCTCAAGGTCGCCGATCTTGACCGGGCCATCGGCTTTTATTCCGGCATCCTGGGGTTTGATCTGACCCAGCGCTTCGGCACGCAGGCCGCGTTCCTTTCGGCGGGCGGGTATCATCACCATATCGGGCTGAACACCTGGGAAAGTCTGGGTGCCACCCCGCCGCCACCCGGCCATACCGGCCTCTACCATTCCGCCTTCCTGTTCCCCACCCGCAAGGCGCTGGCCGAAGTGCTGAAGCGGCTGACCGATGCAGGCTATCCCCTCGACGGTGCGTCGGATCACGGCGTGTCCGAGGCGCTGTATCTGACCGATCCGGATGGCAACGGCGTAGAACTTTACCGCGACCGGGCCGAGGCTGACTGGCCCCGCGCGCCCGACGGCACTCTGGCCATGACAACGGCGCGGCTGGATGTTCAGGCGCTGCTGGCCGAGGCCGGTTAAGGCGGCTTACAGCCGGACCAGCCGGAACGCTGCCGACGCGGCCCACCCCGCAAAGGCGGCCAGCAGCAGCGACAAAAGCCCGTACAGCAGCGGCTGTTCCTGCGCCATCGTGAAGATGAACCGCTCCAGCCCTTCCTTGCGCACGCCGATCAGCCGCTGTTGCGTGGTCACCACGCGGCCATCGCGCAACAGAAACAGCCGTACCTTGTATTCACCCTCGGTCAGGTTGGCGGGCAAGACCACATCGGTGCGAAACAGCGTATCCTCGGTCAACTCGACCTTGCCTTCCAACACGCGGTAGCGGTCTTCGTTGGTTCTGACCCGCAGCATCGCCAGCACGAATTCCCCCGACTTGTCGGCCTCGCCGGTGATCCCCACCGCGCGGATCGCCCGCTCGATGGTGATCTTGTGACGCAGATTGTCGGTGTCGCTGAGGATATGGCGCAGCGGCCCGGTGGTGGCGACGGCATAAAAGCTGGGCGCCGAATCCACCCGCACTTCGGCATTGTTCAGCCAGATGCCGAACACCCGGTCCTTGCGCCGCACCTCCACCGGCGTGGCCGGGCCTTCGACGGTGACGATCACCTCCATCGGCCCGCCATCCGGCGGCGGGGCCTCGCGTTTTACCGCGCCGTAGATCAGGATCTCCGACCCGTCGAAATCCGCCGTGATCGACACCCGGTTCTGGCTCAGACCTGAAACGATGGTCTCTTCGGCAGCAGCACCCCCCGTCATCGCCAGAAACAGGATCAGCGCGCGGATCATGGCAGGGCCATGGTTGTGACCGAGTACAACTCGGCCGGACGGACCAGCAGGTCCACCGCGATCCGCCCCGACACCGCCAGCACGAGGAGCGACAACAGGATGCGCAACTGTTCGGCCTTCAGCCGCACCCCGACCCGCGCCCCGATCTGCGCCCCGATCACCCCGCCCAGGATCAGCAGCAGTGCCAGCAGCATGTCCACCGACTGGTTGGTCACCGCATGCATCACCGTGGTAAACGCCGTGACAAAGATGATCTGGAACAGCGATGTGCCGATCACCACCTTGGTCGGCATCCCCAGCAGATAGATCATCGCGGGCACCATGATGAACCCGCCCCCCACCCCCATGATCGCCGCCAGAAAGCCCACCACCGCGCCAACCAGCACCGGCGGAATGACACTGATGAACAGGCCCGAGGCGCGGAATTTCATCTTCAGCGGCAGCCGGTGCACCCAGGAATGCACATGCGACCGGCGAATGGGCGCATTGGCATTGCGCGACCTGAGCAGGCTGCGCAGGCTTTCCTGCAACATCATCGCGCCGATCAGGCCCAGAAACAGGACATAGGACAGTTGCACGAACAGGTCGATCTGCCCGGCCTTGGTCATCAGCTGGAACACCCAGATGCCCACCGCCGACCCGATGATGCCCCCCGCCAGCAGCACCGAGCCCATGCGGAAATCCACCGCCTTGCGCTTCATCTGCGCCAGCACGCCAGAGACGGATGAGGCGACCACCTGATTGGCCCCGGTCGCCACCGCCACCGCCGGCGGCACCCCGATGAAAAACAACAGCGGCGTGATCAGGAACCCGCCGCCGACCCCGAACATGCCCGACAGGAACCCCACGATTCCGCCAAGCCCGAGGATCAGGAATGCATCGACCGAAACCTCGGCAATGGGCAGGTAAAGTTGCATGTAGAGGTGCGTTTTCTGGGGGCCCATCGGGGCTGGAAGCGGCGGGATGATCAAAGGCTTGCGCGCCTTTGACCGCGATGTCAAACGCCGTGCCGCCTCATCGGAGATGCGCCAGAAATTCCCGCAGGATGCGTTCCAGTTTTGCCGCACCCAAGGGGGCCATGGCCTTGGTATGATCATGCCCGATCTTCTCGTCGCTCAGGCCCGCCGCCATGTTGGTGATGGTCGATATCGCTGCGACGCGCAGGCCAAGAAACCGCGCGAGGATCACTTCCGGCACGGTCGACATGCCGACCGCATCGCCGCCCAGCAGCCGCAGCATCCGGATTTCGGCCGGCGTTTCGAACGACGGGCCGGAATACCAGCAATAGACGCCTTCGCGCAGCGGAATGCCCAAAGCCTGCGCCGCCGCCGTCAGCGCCGCGCGGAGGCCCGGATCATGCGCATCGGTCAAGGGCACGAACCTTGCATCGGTCTTTTCGCCGATCAGCGGGTTCAGGCCATTGTAATTGATATGATCGGACAGCAGCATCAGATCGCCGGGCGCGATGTCGGGCCGCATCGAGCCTGCCGCGTTGGTCACGATCAGGTCGGTCGCCCCGAGTGCCGTCAGCACCGCCAGCGGCAGCCGCATCGCCGCCGGATTGCCGTGTTCGTAGTAATGCTCGCGCGCGCCGAACACCGCGACGCGCACGCCCTCCAGATCACCCACCGTCAGCATCGGGGTATGCCCCGACACGCCGACATGCGGAAAGCCGGGCAGGTCGGCATAGGGAATCGCCACGCCATCGACCGCCTGTCCAAGGTGGCCGAGGCCGGAGCCGAGGATTAGCCCCAGCTGTACCGGTGCATCGCCTGCACGGGTGCGGATCAGGGCGGCGAGGGTGTCGGCTTCGGTCATCGGTGGCACTTCGCGGTTTCTGGCGGAGCGGGGGTTTCACACCCCCGCACCCCCGTGGGATATTTGGGGACAGATGAAAGGCTTAGCGTTCCTTAACATAGGGCTCGCCCCCGGCCCGCGGCGGCGTTGCCTTGCCGATGAAGCCCGCCAGCACGACGACGGTCAGGATATAGGGCAGCGCATCAAGGAACGGGACGGGGATTTTCACCCGCACCACCGCCTCCACCACATCGGGGCGCAGGGCCAGCGCCTGAAAGAAGCCGAACAGCAGGCAGGCCCAAAGTGCGGCGACCGGCCGCCATTTGGCAAAGATCAACGCGGCCAGCGCGATGTAGCCGCGCCCCGCCGTCATCTCGCGGCCAAAGCCTGCCTGCAGTGCGGTGGCCATGTAGGCCCCGGCAAGGCCGCACAGCACCCCGGTGATGGCGACAGCGGCAAAGCGCAGGCCGACGACTGACACGCCTGCGGTATCCACCGCCGCCGGGTTTTCGCCGACCGCGCGCAGGCGCAGGCCAAAGCGGGTGCGGTTCAGCACCCACCAGGTGATCGGCACCAGTGCGATGGCGGCATAGACCAGGAAGGAATGGCCCGAGATCACCTCGAAATACAGCGGCCCCAGGATGGGCACATCCCGCAGCGCTTCTGCAAATGGCAGGGTGATCGGCACAAAGCGCGCATCGCCCGTCAGCGGCGGCGTCCGCCCGCCCTGACCGAACAGCCGCTGTGCCACCAGCACAGTGATCCCCGAGGCCAGGAAGTTCAGCGCCACCCCGGCGATCAGTTGGTTGCCGCGAAAGGTGATCGACGCCAGCCCATGGATCCCCGCCAGGCCCAGCGACGCGCCGATCCCGGCCAGAAGCCCCAGCCAGACCGATCCGGTCAGGAACGCCACCGCGCCCGAGGCCATCGCCGCCATCAGCATCTTGCCCTCAAGCCCGATGTCGAACACCCCGGCGCGTTCGGAATAAAGGCCCGCAAGGCAGGCCAGCAGCAGGGGTGTCGCCAGCCGCAGCGTCGAGTCGAGGATCTGCAGCAGCGTTGCGTAATCCATCACGCGGCCCCCAGCTTGCGGCTTTGGAACAATCCGAACGCCTTGGTCAGCAGCATCCGCACCATCACGTCCAGCGCCCCGGTAAACAGGATCACCAGCCCCTGTACCACGATCCGCATCTCGATCGGGATCGAGGTCCAGAGGCCCAGTTCCGCCCCGCCCTGATACAGGAACCCGAACAGCAGCGCCGCCAGCACCACGCCGAACGGATGGTTCCGCCCCATCAGCGCCACCGCGATGCCGATGAACCCCGCCCCCTCGGCCGAGTTCTGCAGCAACCGCTCCGCCTCGCCCATCACATTGTTCACGCTCATCATTCCGGCCATCGCGCCGGACAGGATCATGGTGATCAGGATGATCTTCGTCGGGTTGATGCCGGCGTATCTCGCCGCCGCTTCGGATTTGCCGAAGGCGCGGATCTGATAGCCAAGCCGCGTGCGCCACAGGATTGCCCAGACCACGACCGCCATGGCCAGCGCGATGAACAGGGTGACGTTGGCGGGCACCGGCTTGGTGAAGAACAGGCTGAAGCCGGGGATCATGTCCAGCGTCGGCAGTTTCGCCCCAACCGGGAAGCGCGCGGTCGCCGGGTCCATCTGCCCCGCCGGGCGCAGGACATCGACCAGAAGATAGACGATCAGCGCCGAAGCGATGTAGTTGAACATGATCGTGGTGATCACGATATGGCTGCCACGTTTCGCCTGCAGATAGGCCGGGATCGCCGCCCAGACCGCACCGAACGCCGCCGCCCCCAGGGTTGCCGCCAACAGCGCCAGCGTCCAGTGCGGCCACGGCAACGACAGGCAGACCAGCGCCACGCCCAGCCCACCCAGTTGCGCCTGCCCCTCGCCGCCGATGTTGAACAGGCCCGCATGAAAGGCGATCGTCACCGCCAGCCCGGTAAAGATGAAACTGGTGGTGTAATACAACGTGTAGCCCCAGCCATAGGCCGAGCCGAGTGCACCTTCGACCATCACGTTGAACGCCTCCACCGGGCTTTGCCCGATGGCCATGAGCACCAGCGCCGAGATGATCGCCGCCAGAGCCAGACTGACCAGCGGCACCAGCACGACATCGGCCCAACGCGGCAAACGGTCCATCACGCGGCCTTTCTGCGAGTGGTGGCAATCCACTTCACCGGATCAGTGACGGTCGCCTCCCCTCCCCCGCGAGGGGAGGGGGTGGGGCAGGGGGGCAGCTTGCGAAAGGCCAGCAAGGCCTCCCCTCCCCAACCCTCCCCCACAAAGGGGGGAGGGAGGCGCAGGGTCCGACTGTCGCGCATCATGCCCATCACGCGGCCCCCTTCTCGGCGATACCCGCCATCAGCAACCCCAACTCGCGCTCGTTCGTCACCGCAGGGTCACGCAAGCCCATGATCCGCCCGTCGAACATCACCGCGATGCGGTCGGACAGCGACATGATCTCGTCCAGTTCGACGCTGACCAGCAAGATTGCCTTGCCCGCATCGCGCAGCGCGATGATCTGTTTGTGAATGAACTCGATGGCCCCGATATCCACCCCCCGGGTCGGCTGTCCGATCAGCAAGAGGTCGGGATTCCGCTCCATCTCGCGCGCCACCACGATCTTTTGCTGGTTGCCGCCGGAAAAGCTTTTCGCGGGCAGCCACGGGTCCGGCGGGCGCACGTCATAGGTCTTCATCTTCGCCTCGGTATCGCGGCGCAGCGCGTCGTTGTCCATGAACAGCGCGTTTTTCTGGTATTTCGGGTCGTTGAAATAGCCGAAGGCCACGTTCTCCCACGCGGTGAAATCCATGATCAGGCCCAGATGCTGGCGATCCTCCGGGACATGCGCGATGCCTGCCGCGCGCCGCGCCTGACCGTTGGCCCCGGCCCCGGTCAGCGGCAATTCCACCCCGTTCAGCACGATATGCCCGGTGGCCCGCGCGATGCCGCCCAATGCCTCCAAGAGTTCCGACTGCCCGTTGCCGGCCACCCCGGCGATGCCGAGGATCTCGCCCGCCCGGATCTCCAGCGACACGCCTTTCAGCCGTTCGACCTTGTGTTCGTCGCGCACCCGCAGGTCCTGAACCTGCAGCACAACCGCCCCCGGTTTCGCAGGCCCTTTCGCCACCTCCAGCAGCACCTTGCGTCCGACCATCAACTCGGCCAGCGCTTCGGGGCTGGTCTCCGCCGTCCTGACCGTGCCGACCATCGTGCCGCGCCGCATGACGCTGACGTTGTCCGTCGTCTCCATGATTTCACGCAGCTTGTGGGTGATCAGGATCACCGTCTTGCCCTGATCGCGCAAACCGCCAAGGATGCGGAACAGATGGTCCGCTTCATCCGG
>JAYSYZ010000288.1:0-19292 GCA_043727195.1 Paracoccaceae bacterium | reverse complement strand
TCCAGGTAAAGGCCACGTCGGCATCGAAGTCGACAGTGGCAAGATCGACGATCTGGCCATAGGGCGCTGTTCTGACGCGGGCATCCAGTTTCAGCTGTTTCACCGCATCGGTGACCCAGCCTTCGCCAAACGACTCCCACGCCAGCATTTCGACCGGGCGGGCACCCAGCAGTGACCACATCGCCATTTCGAACGCGCCGGTATCCGAGGCCGGGACAATGCCGATGCGGTATTCGGCGGGTACACCCAAAATTTCGCGGGTAAGGTCGATGGCCTGTTTCAGCTTTGCCTTGCCGATCGCGGCGCGATGTGAGCGGCCCAATGGGGCGTCAGCAAGGTGATCGAGCGAAAATCCGGGGATTTTGGCACAAGGGCCAGACGAAAAGCGCGGGTTTGCCGGGCGCTGGGCCGGTGGGGGCAGATCTGTCATGGTAGCCTTCCAGCTAAAAGCCCTTCGTTGGGGAAGGGTGTCCCACCGCCGCGTTTATCGGGGCGGCGGGTGTGGCACAAGCCGGAAAATCGTCGTAGAGCGGCGCTTGATCGCGCGATTGCGACGCAAGCATTCCCAATCCGGAAACCACCATGTTTATTGCCACGCTACTTACAAACCCTGAAACGCCGGTTCTGGACCGCGCAGTGGTGGAAAGCCTGCGCAATGCCTGGGGCGGGGGCGAGACGCGCTGGCTTGATCCCGGGGTGGCGGCAGAGTTTGATCTGGACCGGATGCCAGCGAACCTCTGGCAGGTGTGGGAGGGCCTGCAGGCCCTGCGGATCGACCTTGCGGTGCAATCCGCCAAGGATCGCCGCAAACGGCTGCTGATCGCCGACATGGATTCGACGATGATCCAGCAGGAATGCATCGACGAACTGGCAGACGAGGCCGGGGTTGGCGCATATGTGGCCGGCATCACCGCGCGGGCGATGAATGGAGAACTGGATTTTGAGGCGGCGCTGAAGGAACGGGTCGGGCTGTTGAAGGGCCTGCCGGAGGCGGTCATCGCCGATGTTCTGCGCGAGCGGATCACGCTGATGCCGGGGGGGGCGGTCCTTCTGGCGACGATGAAGGCGCAGGGTGGCCATGCGGCCCTGGTCTCGGGCGGGTTCACCGCCTTTACCTCTGCCATCGCGGCGCGGCTTGGCTTTGACGAACATCGCGCCAACACGCTGACGGTGGCAGATGGCAGGCTGACGGGGGAGGTGGCTGCCCCGATCCTTGGCAAACAGGCAAAACTTGACGCACTGGAACAGATTTGCACGCGACTTGGATTCACCCCTGCCGAGGCACTGGCAGTGGGCGACGGCGCGAATGATCTGGCGATGTTGCGGCGGGCCGGAATGGGCGTCGCCCTGCACGCCAAACCGTCAGTTCAGGCGGAATGCGACTTGCGGATCAACCACGGAGATCTGACTGCGCTGCTTTATCTGCAGGGCTTTGCGCGCACCGAATTTGTGGTTTGACCCTGCCGAACCGTCGCCGTGCGGAGGCGCGTGCCGGTCTTGGTGTCAGCTGCCGCCGCCGCCGGCGTTGGGTGGCGGCGCGCCGAGCGCCCGTCGTGGGCATATACACAGCTGGTGTTCCAGGTTCATATGGCAGGCACCGGCAGTGTGAGACCAGAGGTGCAAAGTGTCGCACCGGATTGTTTGACTGGGCTGCCTGCCCATTTCCGACAGGAAAGGAAACCAGATGTCAGATACTCCCACCCCTTCCGCCCTTCCGCTGGATCGCCACAAGGCGCCGGACGGTCTGTCCGACCGTATCGCCCTTGGCATCGTGAAATTCATGCGCGTCTTCGCTGATGCCTTCTTTTCCAAGCGCTACGGTCACCGCGCCGTTGTGCTCGAAACCGTGGCTGCCGTGCCGGGCATGGTGGGTGGCCTGCTGCAACACCTGAAATCGCTGCGCCACATCCGCGAGGACGAGGGCTGGATCCGCGAGCTTCTGGATGAAGCGGAGAATGAGCGGATGCATCTGATGACCTTCATCAACATTGCCAAACCGTCGCTTTTTGAACGCGGTCTGATCATGCTGGGTCAGGCGGTGTTCTTTAACACCTACTTCTTCCTGTATCTTTTCGCGCCAAAGACCGCGCATCGGGTGGTGGGATATCTGGAGGAGGAAGCCGTGATCAGCTACACGGGCTACCTTGCGCAGGTCGACAGCGGGGCGGTGGAAAACGTGGCAGCGCCGAAGATCGCCATCGATTATTGGAAACTGCCTGCGGAAGCCCGCCTGCGCGACGTGATCATCGCCGTGCGCGCCGATGAAGCCAAACACCGCGACGTGAATCACGGCTTTGCCGATGTGCTGGCTGCTGGCGTATCGAAACGCGCGGTGTCTGCGGGCCGCGCGCTGGACTGATCGGCGTCAGGTTCCCCAATCCGCCGCCTGCATCTCGCGCAGGCGGCTGGCGGTGCGTTCGAATTCGAACGACCCCGACCCTTCAAGATACAAACGCTCCGGCACCTCCGCAGCGGAGGCGATCAACCGCACTTTTGCCTCATACAGCGCGTCGATCAGGGTAACAAAACGCTTGGCCTCGTTGTAATTCGACGACGACATCTGCGGAATATCCTCAAGGATCAGCACGCGGATGGCCCCGGCGATGGCCAGGAAATCTGCCGGCCCCAGCGGCTGAGAGCATAGCTCCCAAAAGCTTGCCCGCGCGACGCCATTGGCAAAGCGTGGCAGTTCAACCTTGCGGCCATTGACCGCCAGACCAAGCGGATGGCCCGGCGCGCCGCCGGTCAGGTCAGTCCAGAACCCGGCGATCTTGTCCCCCGCTGCGCGGGCCGGGTGAAAATACACCTGCGCGCCGGACAGCCGGTGCTGGCGGTAATCGTTCGGGCTTGCCAGGTGCCGCACCTCCAGCCGATCTTCCAGCATGTCGATGAAGGGCAGGAATATTCCCCGGTTCAGCCCATTCATGTAAAGGTCCTGCGGGGGACGGTTCGACGTGGTGACGATCACCACCCCGGCAGCAAACAGCTTTTCGAACAGCCGACCCACGATCATCGCGTCGGTGATGTCGTTGATCTGCATTTCGTCCAGGGCCAGGAGCCGCACGTCTTCGATCACGGCATCGGCCACCGGGGCCAGCGCATCTTCGGCACCGCGTTTGCGGGCTTCGTGCATGCCGCGATGGACGTCCTGTATGAAGGCGTGGAAATGGACCCGGCGTTTCAGCGCGATGTCGGTGGCATCTGCGAACAGGTCCATCAGCATCGACTTGCCACGCCCGACGCCGCCCCACAGATACATCCCCTTCGGAGGCACCACCGGCTTGGCGAAAAGCCCTGCGAACCGGCCGGCCTTTCGGCTTGCATTCGCCTCCAGCCAAAGGCGCACCTCCTCCAGCGCGGCCAGCACGGCGTGTTGCGCGGGGTCGGCATGCAGTGTGCCTGCCGCGACACGGGTCTCGTAGATTTCGGTCAGGGTCTGGCGCATCTGTTTCGCTTAGCCTGCGGCAAGGACGGTGAAAAGCCCGAGGGGGATCAGAGCGGCGCCAGGATCAGCCCTTCCGGCCCCGCAACCTCTGCCCCCAGCCCGCCGATGCGCAGCCGCGACCAAAGCCCGGGGGCCACCCGCGCGGGCGTTGCAGGCGCAAACAGTTCGATCACGCCCCCGGCAAAATCGAGGAACCGGACCGGTATGACGCCTTCGGGGCGATGCAGATCAACTGCGGCACTTAGAACGGCCCCCTGGGCCTCGAAGAAGCGTTGCATCAGGAGGAGATCATGGCAGGGTATTCCGATATGGTCGTGGCCGATTGCCGACACACCACCACTCATTCGCTGACAAAGTTCGATCCGGGCAAAGCCGGGCCCGGCACAGTAGACAAAGCGGATGCCGTCGTCCCAGAATTCGGGAACTCGCTCTGGCCCGTCCGGCGTGACGTCCATGTCCAATGCCCCGCCGGCGGCGGTCACGGCGGCAAGCGTTGCGTCCATGTCTGGCACGGCAAGCGCGATATGGTCGATCCGGCCATGACCCACCGGCGCGCCAGCCGTGATGATCACGGCTTGCGAGCCCAGCCGCAGCAACCCGCCGTCGTCGCGGAACCTGAAGACGCGCTGCAGCATAGCTTTGCCCGCTTCGGGCCGCGTCAGGACAAGTTCGGGAACCAGCACGACACCACCTCAGTTGAACGTCATCGGATCCGGGCCGCAGCGGTTGCCTTCGTCCAGCGTGGCGAAAGCCGCCATCTCCTCCGCCGTCAGTTCGAAATCGAAGATGTCGAGGTTTTCGGCCTGCCCCGCCGCGCGGGTGGAGCGGGGGATCACCGACAGGCCCAGCTGCACATGCCAGCGCAGGATGACCTGTGCGGGGGTTTTCCCGGCGCGGGCAGCGGCGGCACGCACCGGAGGCGCATCAAAACTGCGCCCCTGCCCGAGGGGCGTCCAGCTTTGCGTCACGACACCCAGCCGGTCATGCAGATTGCGCAACTCTTGCTGCTGCAATTGCGGGTTAAGCTCGATCTGGTTCAGGACCGGCACCGTCCCCGTTTCGCCGATGATGCGTTCCAGATGGTCGCCCATGAAGTTTGACACGCCGATCGACCGCACGCGCCCATCCTCTTTCAGCCGGATCAGCGCGCGCCAGGTGTCGACATAATGGTTTCGCGCCGGGGTGGGCCAGTGGATCAGACACAGCTCCACCATATCCATCCCAAGCCGCTTCAGACTGGACTCGACGGCACGCAGCGTCTTGTCGTAGCCCTGATTGTCGTTCCAGACCTTGGTCGTGACAAACAGCTCGTCGCGCGCCACGCCGCTGGCACGCACACCTTCGCCCAACCCCTGTTCATTGCCATAGATGGCCGCACCATCCACCAGGCGGTAGCCCAACTGAAGTGCGGCGGCGACCGTGGCACAGGTGGTCGGCGCAGGCACCTGCCAGATGCCAAGGCCGACTTGCGGGATCATGTGGCCGTCATTCAGGCGCAGGCGTGCGGGGGGCATGGTTCTTCCTTCTTCCGACGGTGGGAGAAAGCGGCAACTCGGCGGCGCTGGCAAGAGGGAAATGCCTGGCCTAGTCAATCAGCTGCATTGCAGCCCCGTCTGGCCAGGACAGCCAAAGCGGCTGCGCATTGGTCTCCGGATCGCCAAGCCCCGCGAAATCGCGGTCACGCGCCACGACTTTCAACTGCTGGCCGTGCCAATCCAGCACGCAGGTGCCCAGCGCGCCCGAAAATATCCGCTGGACCAACCTCACCTGCAAACGGTTCTTGGTGTCCGGCTCATCCAGCGACAGCATCCCCGCCTCGGGGCGCAGCGCAATACTCGCGGTCACGACCCCCGGCAGCAGGGTGCCATCGCCCAGCCGAAGGCCGCCCGGTTCCCGCACGCCGGTCAGGATGTTCGCCGCACCCAGAAACTGCGCGGTGAAGGCATCTTGCGGGTGTTCGTAAACGTCGCGCGGGGGGCCGTGGCGGATCAGGCGGCCATCCTTCAGGATCCCGATCTGGTCCGACAGGGTCAGCGCCTCTTCTTGGTCATGGGTGACGACGATCGTGGTGATCCCCACCTCGCGCTGGATACGGCGGAGTTCGATCTGCATGTCCAGCCGCAGGGCGCGATCCAGCGCCGAGAGTGGCTCGTCCAGCAGCAGAACGCGCGGTCGCGTGACAATCGCGCGCGCCATTGCAACACGCTGGCGCTGGCCGCCCGACAGTTCCGAGGGCCGTCTGTTACCAAAGGGGCCAAGCTGCACCAGTTCCAGCACCTCGGCGATGCGGCGGGTTTGTTCGGCTGCCGGAACCTTGCGGACCTGCAGACCGAAAGCCACGTTTTCCGCCACCGTCATGTTGGGAAACAGCGCATAGTTCTGAAACACCATGCCGATTTCGCGGTCTTCGACCGGCACCCGTTCGACCGGCTGGTCGCCGATGACGATCTTCCCGGCGTCAAGTGTGATAAACCCCGCAATGGCGCGCAACAGGGTGGTCTTGCCACTGCCAGACGGCCCCAGCAGCCCGAAGAACTTGCCATCGGGAAAAGTCAGCGTCACATCGTCCAGCGCCTTGGTCGGGCCATAGGTCTTGGTCAGCCTGTCGATCCGCACCTCGCTCACCGGGTGCCGCCGAACTTGCCATAACGCGCAGCCAGAAGCATCAGACCCATCGAAACGACGATGATGATCGTCGATATTGCGTTGATTTCCGGGGTAAATCCCTTGCGAATCGCGGTGTAGATCAGCACGGGCAGGGTGCTGTCGCCCGGTTCGGCCAGAAAGTAGCTGACCACGAACTGATCGAAACTGACTGCAAAGGCGAATAGTGACCCCGCGATGATCCCGGGTGCGGCATGGGGCAGTGTGACGGCGCGGGTCACCCGCCAGGCACGCGCGCCCAGAGATCGCGCTGCCTCTTCCAGCGCGGGGTCAAGGCTTTGCAACCGCGCAGTCACGACGACGATGACGTAAGGCAGCGCCAGCGCCACATGGCCGAGGATCACCGCAGGTGTACCGCGCCCGAGGCCGATGCCGAAAAAGAAGATCAGCATCGCCGTACCGGTGATCAGCCACGGCACCGCAATGGGCGGAAACAGCAGTGCCTGCAAGATGCGTTTGCCCGGAAAGTCATGGCGCCAAAGTGCGATGGCGGCCATGGTGCCCAGCGCCGTGGCGATAAAGGCAACGACGATCGCAATCCAGACCGACCGAACCGCCGCCGACAGAATCTCCTTGTTTGTGAACAATCGTTCATACCATTCGGTCGAAAAGCTGAACGGCAACTGGTAGAATTCGGACGCATTGAAGCTCATCACCCCCATCACGACGACCGGCGCATAGAGGAAGATCAGGATCAGCCCGACATAACCCCGCCCGACAGCTTGCCAGATCATGTCGCGACCCGCCGCAGAACGGGCGTGGCAGCCAGCAGGATCACCAGCACGACGGCCAGCAGGATGAATGACAGCGCGGCACCCAGCGGCCAGTTGAAGACGGCGACGAACTGATCCTCGATCAACGTGCCGTAAGTGGTGCCGACCCGCCCGCCAAGCAGGCGCGGCTCCATGAACGATCCGACGACGGGCACGAAAATCAGCACCGCACCCGCGATAAGGCCCGGGGCGGACAGGGGCAGGATCAGCCGCCACAGGATGGTGCGCTTGCGCGCGCCCAGCGACCGGGCCGCCTCGATCAGGCTGTCGTCAATGGCCTGCAAAGACAGATATGTCGTCAGGATGACGTATGGCAGATAGGAATGCACCAAGCCGATGATCATCGCCGATTGGCTGAACATCAGATTCAGCTTCACTTCGAATGGCAACACGGCATTCACCGCCCGGTCCAGCACCCCATTGCCGCGCAGGACTATGGCCCAGGCAAAGATGCGCACCAGAGAGTTTGACCAAAACGGCAGAATCACCAGCAGAAACAACGCTTCACGTGCCCGGCCGCTGATCATCCGGGCCAGAACGAAGGCGCAGGGAAAACCAAGGACCACGCACCACAGGGTCACCCAGAAGGCCAGGGTCAGCGATTTCCATAACAGGGTGGCATAGGTTGCTGTCGCAAAGAACGCGCTATAATTGGCCAATGTGAATGACCATTCACGGCCACCGAACGGCACGTCGGTCAGCAGACTGAAAAACCCCATGGCCGACAGCGGCAGAAACACCGCCACCATCAGCCACAGGTAGGCGGGCGCCAGCAGTGGCAGCGCCCGCATGCGTTCGCCCCGCATCACTGGGCGGCTTTCAGCTCCTGCCACAGCGCCAGATATTCCTCGCGCTTGGCATCTGACACCGGGCGCATGAACTGTACCCGTGCCACCACTGCCGGATTACCCAGTACCTTGCGATTGAAGCTGGCCTCGGGCAGCGCCGCGGCGGCGGCGGTATTGGCACTGGCAGGGGCGCCCTCGGCATCCCATTTCACGTAAAAATCCGGGTCGATCATCCAGTCGATGAAGGCCAGCGCGGCATCCTGCCTGGTCGAGGATGCCGGGATCGACAATCCGTCAAGCCAGCCAATCGCACCCTCCTCGGGGACGACAAAAGCCACCGGCAAGCCTTCGGACATCGACCGCGCCGCCGAGCCAGACCAATAGGTCGCCACAGCGAACTGTCCGGCAGCCATGTTCTGGTTCCAGTCGGTCTCGGCCCCCCAGAATGTCGAAATCTGCGGCATCAGGTCGGTCAGCTTGGCCTTTACCGCTGCCATATCGGTGATGTCGTTGATGTTCTGCCCGGTGGCGAGGGCCGCAAACTGCACCGCCTCCAGCGCGTCATCACGGATCGAGACGCGACCCTTGAAGGCAGGGTCCCAGAACACCGAAACCGACGTGGGCGCGCTGGGGAAATCGCCGGTATTGACGGCAAACGAGGTCAGCCCCCACGTCCACGGCACCCCATGCAGCGCGCCGCCGGGGTTCAGGTCTTCGTTTGCCGCAAGCTTCGGGTCCAGATCGGCGAAGTTCGAGAGCTTTGCCGTATCGATGGGCGCGATCAGCCCTTCGGCCTGGGCCTGCCCGGTGAAGGCCGAGTTGATCAGCACCACATCATACGCACCGGGATTGGTACGCAGCTTGGTCAGCATCTCTTGCTCGGACGTGAAATATTCGTGCACCACGGTGTTGCCGGTCGCCTCGGTGTAGGCGGCCACGGCCCAGTCGAGGTCGGTGCCGTAGCCCTGCCAGTTCAACACGCGGATTTCCTCAGCCAGTGCCATCGGTGCGATCAGGGCGAAAGCCGTCGTCGTCAGCATCTTTCTCATCCAAACCTCCTGTCGGAATCTTACGGGCTGGGGGCCCGGCCCAGTGTGGCCAGAACCCGGTCGAGCGTCGGGGCCGTTGCAGGCCCTTCAACAGTGATGGACAACGCGGCGGCGCAATTGGCAAGAGTGCACGCAGCTTCGGGTTGTTCTTTGCGGGCAAGTGCCGCGATGAACGCCCCGATATGGGCATCCCCCGCGCCGTTGGTGTCAACCACTTTGACGGGATGGCCGGGGATATGCGTGGCCACCCCGCGTTGCCCCAGCCAGCAGCCGTGCGCCCCGTCGCGCACCACGGCCCCGCCGGCGCGGTCCGACAAGGCGACGGCAGCCTCGCCCGGATCGGATGTTCCGGTCAGAACCTCGGCTTCTGCACGGTTGGCACTGATCCACTGGGCGGCACCCAACGCGGCGGTGCGGGCAGCCATGGTCAAGTTGCCCACCAACGGGCAGGGATCGAACACCAACTGCCCGGCTGGCGCGGAACGCAACCAGTCGGTCAGCGCCGCGGAACTGCCGCGATACAGCAGCGCATAGCCCGACACCAACAGCCAGTCCGAAGCCGCTGGCCGGATCAACGCCAGGTCATCCTTGGACACCACGCCATCCGCGCCTTCGCAGGCGATGCAGGTCCGCTCACCGGCGCGGTCAACCAGCACGGTGCAGCAGCCCTGATCCATTCCTGCCGTCACCGGGCGCAGCGGTGTGATCCCCGCTTGCTCTAGCGCGGCGGCAATCATTTCGGCGAACGGTCCCTGCCCCAGCGAACCGCCATAGGCCACGTCCATCCCCATCCGGCGTGCGGCAACCATGGCGTTGAAACCGCCCCCCGGGGTCAGCCGCGCCTTATGCACGATGGCCTCTGACCCCGCAGCGGGCACCGCTTCGACCCAGTAGATATGATCCATGATCACGCCGGACATCTGGATCAGCCGGGTCATGCCACCCCCGCGCGCAGCGCCAAAAGACCTTCGACCAGCGGGTCCAGCAGCAGGCCGTTCTGCGCGATCACCTGCGCCACCGGGTCCGCCGGAAAGGCCTGAACGCCCGCGCAGGCCCCCGCCATGGCACAGGCGATGGCGCCGATGGTGTCGGTGTCATCGCCGATATTGGCCGCGATCAGCGCCGCCTTCCAAGGGTCGCCCCCTGCGATCCGCACCACGCCGAATGCAGCCGCGACGGACTGGCGACTTTGCACCGACGTACCGACGCGATCGGCAAGCGCCGCTTCACCCGACGCCGCCACTTCCAGCGCCAGAATGATCCGCCCGGCCATATCCGCCTCGCCCACCCGCGCGCCCCTCAGGTTGCCCGCCCGCGCCGCCGCCAGCGCCAGCGGCAAACTGTCGTCGAAACTGGCACCCGCCACGCCCTGACTGATCACCATCGCCACGGCGGCGGCGGCGGCCAGTGCCTCGCCCGTGGCATGGGTCAGGCGCGACACCACCTCGACCCGGTCCACGATCCGCGCCAGATCGGGCAACGTGGAAATCCCCACGGGTGCCACCCGCATCGCAGCCCCGTTCGTCGTGCCATTCCACCCGGTCTGCCCCGGCAACGCCCCTGCCTTCAGCGCCTCCAGCGCCGCTTTGGTGGAGGGGCCCAGCAGGTCACGCAGGCCGCGCGCCCGCACCCCCGCCTCCCAATCCAGAAGGTCAGCGGCCCAGAAAGCCTCGTCAAATCCGCCCCGGTCGGCAATCAGCCGGCGCGCCAGAAGAAGGGTCTGTTCGGTGTCGTCCGTCAATTGCCCGGCGCAGAGCCCGTGCGATACCGGGTGATCCGGCACAGGGTCCACAAATCCTGCGATCCGCCCATAGGCCGCAGCAATGGCCGACCGTGACAAGGTCTGCCCCGGCATGCCCAGCGCATCGCCGATCGCGACCCCGATCAACGCACCCATCGCCCGATCCCTGCCCGGCAATGTCACGATCAACCTGTCCCTGAAACATTGCCCTGCCTGCATCCCGCTGCGGCAACAATCCACGTCATCATGCCCAATGCCTTGCAAACAGTCCGGGAACCGCCCTCCACCCATGCAACTTTGACGATAAACACGCCCCCCGACCCGTCAAGCCGTTTATCGCCGCCCCTCGACCAGACGAAAGCGCTGGATCTTGCCGGTAGGGGTCTTTGGCAGGGCGTCGGTAAACACGACGCGGCGCGGGTATTTGTAAGGCGCGATCACCGATTTCGCGTGGTCCTGCAATGCCTTCACCAGCAGGCTGTCACCGATATGCCCCGGTGCCAGCACCACATGTGCCTCCACGATCTGGCCGCGTTCGGCATCCGCAACCCCCACCACCGCGCATTCCAGCACCGCCGGGTGCGACAGCAGGGCCGCCTCCACCTCAGGTCCCGCGATGTTGTAACCAGCGCTGACGATCATGTCGTCCGACCGTGCGGCAAAATGAAACCGGCCTTCGTCATCCTGCCAGAAGCTGTCACCCGTGAGGTTCCAGCCGTCCTTCACATATTTCCGCTGCCGGTCATCGGCCAGATACCTGCACCCGGTCGGCCCGCGCACCGCCAGGCGCCCGACCTCGCCACGCGGCATCTCACCCCCATCCTCGCCGACGACCTTCGCCTCATACCCCGCCACGGGACGGCCCGTACACGCCGGGCGGTGATCGCTGAACCGGTTGGTCAGAAAGATATGCAGCATCTCGGTCGCCCCGATCCCGTCCAGCATCGGCTTGCCGGTTTTGGCCATCCACTCTTGATACACGGGCGCGGGCAGGGTTTCCCCCGCACTGACCGCCGCCCTGAGCGAGGACAGATCGGCGCCGTCGTCCATCGCCTTCAGCATCACCCGATAGGCGGTCGGCGCGGTAAAGCAGATCGTCGCCCGATGCTCTTCGATGATCGAGATCATGTTCGGCGGGCTGGCCTGTTCCAAGAGCGCCGCCGCCGCGCCAAAGCGCAGCGGAAACACCGCAAGGCCACCCAACCCGAAGGTGAAGGCAAGCGGCGGAGAGCCTACAAAAACATCCTCCGGGGTCACCCCCAGAACCTCGCGCGCGTAACCGTCGGCGATGATCAGCAGATCACGGTGGAAATGCATCGTCGCCTTCGGCTCGCCCGTGGTGCCACTGGTAAAGCCGAGCAGCGCCACATCATCCCGCCCAACCGGCGGTGCCTGAAACCGCACCGATTTGCGCAGCGCCACCCGGTCCAGTTCGGCATCATGGTTTGCTGTCCCGTCAAACCCCACCACCGTTTTCAGAAACGCCGACCCCTTGGCCGCCGTCACCAGATCCTCCATCAGCCGGGTGTCGCACAGCGCGTGGCTGACGCAGGCCTTGTCGATGATCCTGGTCAATTCGCCGGGCCGCAGCATCGGCATGGTGTTCACCACCACCGCCCCGGCCTTGGTCGCCCCCAGCCAGGCCGCCACCATCGCCGGATTGTTGGCGCTGCGGATCAGAACCCGGTTGCCGGGCTTTACCCCGTAATCCTCCACCAGAGCGTGGGCGATCCGGTTTGTCCAATCCGACAGTTCCTTGTAGGTCCGGCTGCGCCCGTTGCCGATCAGCGCCGTATGATCGGCGAAACCGCGCTCCACCATCCGGTCGGTCAGTTCCACCGCCGCGTTCATCCACTCCGGATAGGGGAAAGCGCTGGTGTTGATTTCGGGCCAATCCTGCGGCGACGGCAGCCCGTCGCGCGCGAAAGTATCGACATGCCCCGACGGACCAAGCTTCATCTGCCACCCTCCGGTATCATCGCAGTCGCCTCGATCTCCACCTTGGCGCGGTCTTCGACCAGCGCCACCACCTGCACCAGCGCCATCGCCGGATAGTGCGGCCCGATGATCTGCCGGTAGACCGCGCCCAGCGCCTTTGACGAGGCCAGGTACTCGGTCTTCGACGTCACATACCAGGTCAGCCTGACGATATGCTCAGGCTTTGCACCGGTTTCGGCCAGCACTGCCACGATGTTGCGCAGGGCCTGGGCCACCTGTCCGGTGAAATCGTCGGTTTCAAAGACGCAGTCCCCGGTCCAGCCGACCATGCCGCCGGTGAACACCATCCGCCCGGTTGCCGCTACGCCGTTGGCATAGCCTTTGGCCGGCTTCCATCCGGAAGGGTGCAGGATTTCATGCATCTTCCGCCTCCATGAAGGCTGTGATCCTGGCCCGCATCACCTCTGGCCAGGGATTGGGCCGCCCGGCCTCCACCCAGACCAGCACCAGTTCCGCCGTTACCCGGTGGCTGCTGTCGTGCCACGCCTCGACCGTGAAGCCGACCGAAGACCTGCCCAACCGCGTGACCTGCAGCCGCCACTCCAACACCTCGCCAAGGCGGCTTGGCGCGTGAAACCGGGTTTCCACCCGCGCGGTCGGAACACCCTGCCCGCCCTGCATCATGGCAGCAAAGGAATGTCCGACCGTTTCGCGAAAGAAGTTTTCGACCACCGAATTCACCATTTCGAAATAGCGCGGGTAAAACACGATCCCTGCCGGGTCGCAGTGGTTGAATTCGATGGGCATGGCGCGGGCGTAAATCACAGGATGCTCCTTGCGATGACGATCCGCTGTACGTCCGATGCGCCCTCGTAAATTCGCAGCGCCCGGACTTCGCGGTAGAGCCTTTCCACCACCGATCCCACCCGCACCCCGTCGCCGCCATGCAGCTGCACCGCCATGTCGATCACCTCCTGCGCCGCCTCGGTGGCGTAAAGCTTTGCCATCGCCGCCTCCCGGCTGACCCGCGCGGCCCCCATGTCCTTCACCCACGCGGCGCGATAGACCAGCAGTGCCGCCGCATCCACCTTCAGCGCCATATCCGCCAGATGGCCTTGCACCATCTGCATCTCGGCCAGTGCCACGCCCTGAATGCGCCGTGCCTGCGTCCGGGCCAGTGCTTCGTCAAGCGCGCGCCGCGCGAAACCCAGGGCCGCCGCCCCCACCGTCGTACGGAATACATCAAGGACCGACATCGCGATCTTGAAGCCATCGCCCGCAGGTCCGATCAGCGCGCCTTCCGGCAGGCGCACATCGGTCAACGACAGCCGCGCCAACGGATGCGGTGCGATAACTTCCAGCCGCTCCTCCACCACGAGCCCGGCCACATCCGCAGGCATCAGAAACGCCGACAACCCCCTGGCCCCCGGCGCCTCGCCGGTCCGCGCAATGATCACATAGACATCGGCAATCCCGCCATTGGAAATCCAGGTCTTCTCGCCGTTGAGCACCCAGCCGCCCGGCACCCGCCTGGCCGTTGTCGTCGTCGCCGCCACGTCAGACCCCGAGGCCGGTTCCGTAAGCGCAAACCCCGCAATCGCCGCCCCTGCCCGCGTCCGGTTCAGCCATGTCCGCTGCGCCGGGCTGCCGAACAGCGACACCGCCCCCATGCCCAGCCCCTGCATGGCAAAAGCGAAATCCGCCAGCCCGTCCGCCCGCGCCAATGTCTCGCGGATCAGGCACAGGGTGCGCACATCCAACCGCTCGCCGCCCGAATGCTGCAGCCAGCCACCGTCCCCCAGGCTGACCACCAACTTCCGGCACGCCGCATCGACATCGCCATGATCCATCGGCAGATGCGTCTCACACCACGCTTCCAGCCCTTCGGCCAGCGCGCGATGCCGGTCCTCGAAGAACGGCCAGGTCAGGAATGTCGCGTCACTCATTTCATCTGTCCAAAAATATCCCGGGGTCCGGGGCAGCGCCCCGGCGCTCAATCCCCTTGAAACACCGGCTTTTCGCGCGCCACGAACGCCCGATACGCCCGCTCGAAGTCCTTTGTCTGCATGCAGATCGCCTGCGCCTGCGCCTCCGCCTCGATGGCGGCCAGAACACCCATGTCCCACTCCTGCAGCAACTGCGTTTTGGTTACTCCATGCGCGAACACCGGCCCCGCCGCCAACCGCTCCGCCAGCGCCAGCGCCTCCGCCTCCAGCACTTCCGCGCCATGCAGGGCATTCCAGAACCCCCAGGCATGCCCCTCCGCCGCCGTCATAACCCGGCCCGTGTAGAGCAACTCCGCCGCCCGCCCCTGCCCGATGATCCGCGGCAGCATCGCGCAGGCCCCCATGTCGCATCCCGCTAGCCCGACCCGGGTGAACAGGAAGGCGCATCTGGCCTCGGGCGTTGCCAGTCGCAGGTCAGCCACCATGGCCAGGATGGCCCCCGCACCGGCGGCCACCCCGTCCACCGCCGCGATTACCGGCTTGCCGCAGGTCAGCATCGCCTTGACCAGATCGCCTGTCATCCGGGTGAACGCCAGCAACTCCGCCATCGGCAACCCGATCAGCGGCCCGATGATTTCATGGACATCGCCGCCTGAACTGAAATTCCCGCCGTTCGACGCAAACACCACCACATCCACATCGCGCGCCCCTGCCAAGGCGCGAAAGCAATCGCGCAACTCGGCATAGCTTTCGAACGTCAGCGGGTTTTTCCGCTCCGGCCGGTTCAGCCGGATCACCGCCACCCGGCCCCGCATCTCCCAGAGAAAATGCTCTGGCTTCAGTCCGGCCATGGTGGTCATCGCGCGCCCATCCGTTTCAGGATTTCTGTCATCGCCTCAAGGTCTGCCTCCGGGACCGCACCGAACAGCTTGCCGACCTCAGCCTCATGTCCCGCCGCCAGCCCCTCGAATTTGGCCAGCCCTTCGGGTGTCAGCGCCACGAATACCGTGCGCCGGTCCGCCTCTGACGGGGTGCGCCGGACGAACCCGTCCGCCTCCAGCCGGTCCACCACCGTTGTCGCATTGCCGTTCGACACCAGCAGCATCCGGGAAAGCTCGCTCATCGTCACCCCGTCGCGCCTGCGCCACAGCGCTGCCATCACGTCGAAGCGGGGCAGCGTCGTGCCGTGCTTCACCCGCAGATGTTCGCGCAGATGGCTTTCCGCCGCGCGGGTCACGCCCAGCAGCCGGATCCACATCTTCAGCCGCCGTTTGGACCCTTCGCTCACGCCTCGCCCCCCGAAATGGCGATCGCCTGCCCGTTGATCCCCTCCGACCCCGGCCCGCACAGCCACAGCGCCGCCGCGGTCACCTCCGCCGGCTGGATCAGCCGCCCCTGCGGGTTGATCGCCTCCAAGGCACCCCGTGCTTCGGTCAGCGTCCGCCCGGTTTTCTCCGCAATCACCGCCACCGACCGGTCTGTCATCGGCGTGTCCAGAAACCCCGGGCACAAGGCATTCACCGTCACCGGCCCCCGCGCCAATTCCAGCGCCAGCGACCTCGTCAGCCCGATCACCCCATGCTTGGCCGCCGCATACGGCGCAATCTTGGCATAGCCTTTCAGCCCGGCGGTGGATGCGACCGCGATCAACCGCCCCCATCCGGGCATCTGCGCCAGCCCGGCCTGCAGGGTCAGAAACACCCCTGTCAGATTGACCTCGATCATCGCGTTCCATTGCTCCAGCGTGGTGCGCAGAAACGGTGCGCTGTCCGCAGCGCCGGCGTTAGCGACCACGATGTCGCACGGCCCTGCCGCCGCGAACATCGCCGCGACCGACCCCTCATCTGTCACATCCGCGACCACGACCTTGGCACCCGTCACCTCGGCGACCGCCTCCAGCGCCTCACGCCGCCGCCCGGCGATCACCACCGCCGCCCCCGCCGCCGCAAAGCCGCGCGCCAGGTCGGCCCCCGCGCCGGAACCGCCGCCGGTGATCAGCACGCGGCGGCCCTCAAGCACGGATCACCTCCGCCGCGCGCGCCACCAGCCGCACCGCCTGGTCGCGGCCGGCAAGGTAGGGCAGGGGCCACGCGGTTGCCTCATCCCCCGCCGCCACTGCCGCATGCAGTGTCCAGTACGGGTCCACCAGATGCGGGCGCGCAAGGCACACGAGGTCCGCCCGCCCCGCCAGCAGTATCTGGTTCACCTGATCCGCCTCGGTGATGTTGCCCACAGCCATCGTTGCCAGCCCCGCCTCATTGCGGATACGGTCGGAAAACGGCGTCTGGAACATCCGCCCGTAAACCGGCTTCGCCTCGGGCGAGGTTTGCCCGGCGCTTACGTCGATGATATCCGCGCCTGCTGCCGCGAACGCGGTGGCAATCTCCACCGCCTCCGACCCGTTCACGCCATCCGCGCCGATCCAGTCCGTTGCCGAAATTCGTACCGACATCGGCTTTGCGCCCGGCCATTCCGCCCGCATCGCGGCGAAAACCTCCAAGGGGTAACGCAGCCGGTTTTCCAGACTGCCGCCATACGCGTCCGTCCGCAGGTTCGAAACCGGGCTGATGAATCCCGAGATCAAATAGCCATGCGCGGCGTGCAACTCGATCATGTCAAAGCCGCTCTTCGCCGCCATCTCGGTCGCCTTGACGAACTGCAGCAACACCTTGTCCATGTCGTCGCGGTCCATTTCCTTTGGCACCTGATTGGCCGTCGACCACGGGATCGCCGACGCGCTCATCACCGGCCAGTTGCCGTGTTCCAGCGGCGCATCGCCCTCGCGCCAGCCAACCTGCGTCGAGCCCTTGCGCCCCGAATGGCCGATCTGGCAGCAGATTTTCGCATCCGTCTCGGCATGAACGAAATCGACCAGCCGCTTCCACGCAACCTCATGCTTGGGCGCATATAGCCCGGTACAGCCCGGCGAGATGCGCCCATGCGCCGACACGCAGGTCATTTCGGTATAGACCAGCCCTGCCCCGCCCTTGGCCCGCTCGGCGTAATGCACGAAATGCCAGTCGGTCGGGCAGCCATCCACCGCCTTGTACTGCGCCATCGGGCTGACGACGATCCGGTTCTTCAGCGCCATGTCGCGCAGCCGGAATGGCGCGAACATCGGCTTGCGGCCCGGCACACCGCCAGCCTGCGCCTGAAACCAAGCCTCGGCCTGTCCCAGCCATGCGGGATCACGCAGTCGCAGGTTTTCATGCGAAATTCGCTGACTGCGCGTCAGCAGCGAATAGGCGAACTGCGGGCTGGCCATGTCCAGATACCGCTCCACCTCCTCGAACCATTCCAGGGAATTTCGTGCCGCCGACTGCAGGCGCAACACTTCGACCCGCCGCTCATCCTGATAGCGCTGGAAAGCGGCTTCCATCGTCGGTTCGCTGTGCAGGTAATCCGCCAGCGCAATCGCCGATTCCAGCGCCAGTTTGGTGCCCGACCCGATGGAAAAATGGCTGGTCGCCGCAGCATCACCCATCAGCACCACATTCTGATGATACCAGCGCTGGCAGATCACGCGCGGAAACTGCATCCACACCGCCGAACCGCGCAGATGCGCCGCGTTCGACATCAGGCTGTGGCCGCCCAGATGCGCCGCGAAAATCCGGCGACACGTCTCGACCGTTTCCTCTTTGGTCATCGCCTCGAAACCCCAGGCGTCCCACGTCGCGGGCAGGCATTCGACGATGAAGGTCGCGGTGTTTTCGTCAAATTGATAGACATGCGCCCAGACCCAACCGTGAGGCGTTTTCTCGAAGATGAAGGTGAAGGCATCATCGAACTTGGCATGCGTCCCCAGCCAGACGAACTTGCACCGCCGCGTGTCGATGTCGGGCTGAAACACCTCGGCATACTCGCGCCTCACCGTGGAATTCAACCCGTCCGTCGCCACCACCAGATCATATTCGGCGCGGTAGTCCTCCGCCGTCCTGAACTCGGTTTCGAACCGCAGATCGACCCCCAGATCCCGCGCCCGCGCCTGCAGCAGGATCAGCATGGTCTTGCGCCCGATGCCCGCGAACCCATGCCCGCCAGACACCGTGCGCACCCCGCCCTGCACCACGGCGATATCGTCCCAATAGGCAAAGTTCGACCGGATCGCTGCGGCACTGACCGGATCGTTCGCCTCCAGCTTTCCCAGGCTGTCGTCCGACAGCACGACACCCCAGCCAAAGGTGTCATTCGCCCGGTTCCGCTCCAGCACGGTCACCCGGTGCGACGGATCGCGCAGCTTCATCGAGATGGCGAAATACAGACCGGCGGGGCCGCCCCCGAGGCAGAGGATGTTCATCAAGGGCTCCTGACTTCGCTCAAGCCTGCCATCCCTCGAAAACAATTTCAAGCTTGAAATTTCTCACTTGAAATTTCGCCCGCGCGGCGCATGATGCGGCCATGGATCACCTTCTGACCGAAACGCACGGGGCCTGGGTCCGGCTGACGCTGAACCGGCCCGCAGTCAAGAATGCGCTGAACACGGATCTTCTGGCCGATCTGGCCGCCGCCCTGACCCGCCTTGGCCGCGATCCTGAGTGCACTGCCGTTTTGATTACCGGCGCCGACGGCAACTTTGCTGCAGGCGCCGATATCGCGGAAATCGAACACAAGACCAGTGCCGAAGCCGCCGCAGATGCCAGAATTGAACATTGGGCGGACATTCGTGCCTTTCCGAAACCGCTTGTTGCGGCAGTCGACGGGTTCGCCCTTGGTGGCGGGCTGGAACTGGCACTGATGGCCGATCTGATCGTTGTCGGGCAATCCGCCCGCCTGGGCCTGCCCGAAACCAGCCTTGGCCTGATCCCCGGCGCGGGGGGCGGCCAGCGGCTTTTATCGCTGGCGGGCCGGCTGCGCGCCGCCCGCCTTGTGCTGGGCGGAGAGATCATCGACGCCGCCACCGCCTTTGACTGGGGCATCGCCAGCCATCGCGCCGAAGGCTCCGCCCTAC
>JAYSYZ010000287.1:0-19337 GCA_043727195.1 Paracoccaceae bacterium | reverse complement strand
TTCCCTCGAAGGCAACCTCGCTGATCGTGACGGCAACGGAGTTTTCCGCCGCTGCGGTATCGGAAAAGCGCATGTGTTCGGGCCGGACATACAGCTTGACGCCCTTGCCGGAAACGCCGTCGGCGATGCGGGCGCGGAACTGGCCGTGCGGAGTGGCCATGACGGCGAAGCCGCCCGAGGGGGCGGCCACATCACCGGTCAGCACGTTGTTTTCACCGACGAAAGCGGCGACAAAGCCGTTGACGGGATTGTTGTAGATGTCGCGCGGGTTGGCCACCTGTTGCAGCTTGCCCTGGCTCATCACGCCGACGCGGTCGGACATGGCCAGCGCTTCGCCCTGATCATGGGTGATGTAGATGAAGGTGACACCGGTGCGTTTCTGGATGGCGCGGAGTTCGGCGCGCATGTGCTGGCGCAGCTTGAGGTCAAGCGCCGACAGCGGTTCGTCCAGCAGCATCACCGAAGGTTCGACAGCCAGGGCGCGGGCGATGGCGACGCGCTGTTTCTGGCCGCCGGACAACTGGCTGATCATCTTGTCGGCAGAATCGTGCAGATCGACCAGCGCCAGCAGCTCTTCGGCCTTGGCGCGGCGCCGGGCCTTGTCGATGCCGCGCACCTCCAGCCCGAAGGCGATATTTTCCCAGATCGGCATCAGCGGAAAGAGCGCGAGGTTCTGGAAGATCAGCGCGGTGGGCCGCTGGTTCGGGCGCTGGCCGCGCATGTCCTTGCCGCCGATGCGGATCGCGCCCTGCGTGGGTTCGATGAAACCCGAGATCATCCGCAGGATCGTGGTCTTGCCGCAGCCCGAGGGGCCGAGGAACGAAAAGAATTCGCCCGGCTGGATCGCGACGTTCACATGGTCCACCGCCCGGAACGAACCGAAGTCGCAGACGACGTTATCCAGATCAATCCCAGCGCTCATTGACGCATCCCCATCCCCGGCAGTTTTTTATTGTGTGGCCAGTCAGGTTAACAGGCCGCGGCGGTCGTGCAACGAATTTGCCGGGACCGGCGGCAGAAAAAAACACGCCGGGCCTTTACAGACCCGGCGTGCGGAGATTTCAAGCCCAGGATCAGGAGGACTTGTACTTGTCAGCGTATTCGCCGCGCTTGGCGAGGAATTCGGCCGACTGGTCCGGCCACCACCAGAGGGCGGCAAGTTTGGCATCGTCGAAGGCCGCGTTGTAGTAGGCGGCAACTTCGGGATCGAGCTTGTCGCTGGCCCCTTTGCCGACCGGGTTGGACGAGAAGGCGGTCGCCCACATCGCCGCGCCATCGGGGGTCGACACCCATTTGACGAATTCGTGCGCCTGATCGACGTTGGCTGCGTTCTTCATCATGACAAAACCCTGATGCCAGGCAAAGGCACCTTCGGCGGGGGCCGCATAGCCGTAGCCGTCATTGCGCAGGTTGAAGCCCGTCGAATCCCAGCACAGGCCGACAGTGGCACCGTTTGCGACAAACCCGGCGTTCGCCTCGTTTTCGCCCGACCAGAACTGGACCACGTTGCCCTTGGCCTTGACGGCTTCGGCGAGGGCGATGTCCCAAAGTTCGACCATTGCCCCCATATCGCTATAGCTGTCGAGCCACGGGCGCGGCAGCTTGCCAGTCGCGTCGAGCCAGCGGCCCATTGCGGCAAGCGCCGAATGCGGGCGCAGCACGGCCTGGTTGGCCGGATCGAACAGCGCGCCAAGCGAGGGCGGTTCGCCCAGAACGGCGGTTTCCTTGTTGTAGACCAGCGCTTCGGTGCCCCAGACGGACGGCACGTACAGCAGCGCGCCATCCTTGCGCGACCGCTCACCCGCCGCGCCATCGGCGAGGCCGGGCAGGTAGTTGTCCATTGCCAGTTTCGATTCGTCCCATGCGCCCAGCAGGCCGTTGGAATTCCACGCACCGACACGGTCGATCGTCGGCTCGATCACGTCGATCCCGCCGGCTTCAAGCGAGACTTTCGCCTGGGCGAACATGGTGTCTTGGTCAGGCTGTTCGGTGAAGTTTACGGTGATCCCGGTGGCCTCGGTGAAGGCCGGAAACACTTTTTCGGCAAGGGCCGGATAGCCGGCCCAGCCGGTGAAGTTCAATTCGCCCGACGCTGCAAGCGCCTTGGACGAGATGATCGCCGGCGCGGCGAGGATGCCTGCACCGGCGGCGGAGCCTTGCAGGAACCGGCGGCGGCTGAAGGCAGAGGTATGGTGTTTCAAGGTAAGTCTCCCAGGTTGCGGAATAGCGGAGGCGACGGGCTGTCCCCGGTTTTTTTGATCGGTCACATCCAAACGCTGCGGCATCTTCGGGTCCTCGTGTAACAGATGTTTGGCAGTGGGACCGTCTGTACCTGCGCGGCAAGTTTACTCCCCTTCAGGGTGGCACTGTCAACGAAGCAATGCATGCGAAGGATTGGGGATGGTCACTTCCGCGGGTTAAACCGGTTCGAATCGCCCGCTTTGCCGCGATGACACCGGGCGCATCCCGGGGTGCGGTCGGGTGCAGAAGAATCAGCGCCGATCCGGCGGTCTGGCTGGGTTCAACCGGGGGCTGCACCGGGGGATTGGCCGACATCCCCCTGGGCGACTGATACCGACTTTACGATGACATGGACGGGCAGCCCAGGGGCCAGCGCCAACGCGGCGGCCGAGCGGCTGGTGATGCGGGCCAGCAGGCGCTGCCCGGCCACATCAAGCTGGACCAGCGTGCCCGGCCCGCCACCCTGACGCAGGGCGGTGACGGTTGCGGGCAGGATGTTCAGCGCCGAAAGGCCGACCGGGCGGTCACGCGACAAGATGACATCCTGCGCCGCGATGCGGATGCGAAGGGCGCGGCCCGGCATGCCCGCGATCTGCGGCAGCCAGATCGGGCCTGCGCCGGTATCGAGCCGGGACAATCCGTCCGGTTCCTGCGCGGCAAGCGTGGCGGTCAGGATGGAACCGGCGTCACGCAAACCCATCAGTGCGGCGGTATCGGGGTCGGACAGGATATCCGCCGCCGGACCGCTGGCGCGCATCCGGCCCCTGTCCAGAACGATGATCGTGGTGGCAAGGCGGGCCACTTCGGCAAGGGAATGGCTGACATAGAGGATCGGCAGATGCAGATCATCGCGGAGCCGTTCGATATAAGGCAGGATTTCGGCCCGGCGCTGTTCGTCGAGGGCGGCGAGCGGTTCGTCCATCAACAGCAGGCGCGGCGCGGACAAGAGCGCGCGGCCAATGGCGACGCGCTGCGCCTCGCCCCCCGAAAGGGCTGCGGGGTGGCGGGGCAGAAGATCGCCGATCCCCAGCAGATCAACGATCCGGTCAAAATCCGGCGTCGGCCGGCGGCGGACAAAACCGCTGTAGCGCAGGTTTCCGGCGACCGTCAGATGCGGGAACAGGCGCGCGTCCTGAAACACATAGCCGATGCGGCGGCGGTGCGGCGGCAAGGTGTGCAGCGCTGCGCCGTCAAGGATTATGCTGGCGCTGTCGGGTTTCAGCAGCCCCGCGACGGCATTGATCACGCTGGTCTTGCCCGACCCCGACCGCCCGAAAAGGCAGGTCAGACCCGGCGGCGCGTCAAAGGCCACATCGAGGGCAAAGCCGGGAAAGCGGTGAGAGAGGGCGACGGACAGGGTCATCGGCCGGCGATCCGGCGCGCCACACGACGCGATAATGCTTCGGACAGGATCAGCGCCGTCATGGCGATGGCGATGGCGATGATGACCAGCCGGAAGGCCTGCAGATCGCCGCCCGGCACCTGCAGAACGGCAAAGATCGCCGAGGGCAGCGTCTGGGTCTGACCGGGGATGTTGGATACGAAGGTGATCGTCGCCCCGAACTCGCCCATCGCCTTGGCGAAGGCGAGGATTGTCCCGGCCAGCACACCGGGCAGGATCAAGGGCAGTGTCACCGTCAGGAACACGATGGGCCGCGCCGCGCCGAGGGTGGCGGCGGCGGATTCCAGCCGAGGGTCCACCGCCTCGATCGACAGGCGGATGGCGCGGACCAAGAGGGGAAAGGCCATGACGGCGGCGGCCAGTGCGGCCCCTGTCCACCGAAAGGCCAGGGTGATGCCGAACCAGTCGTACAACAACGCGCCCAGCGGCCCGGTGCGCCCGAAGGTCAGCAGCAAAAGATACCCGGTGACGACCGGCGGCATGATCAGCGGCAGATGCACCAGCCCGTTCAGCAGGGTTTTGCCCGGAAATGTCCACCGCGCGAGGGCGTGCGCGACAAAGATGCCGAAGGGCAGGCTTAGAAGCGTGGCCCAGAAGGACACGCGCAGCGACAAGGCCACGGCCTGCCATTCCCCGTGGGTCAGCCAATCTGTCATCGGACGGTCATTGGCTGGTCAACGGGATGAAGCCTTGCGCCACAAAGATGCGGCGGGCGGCGGGCGCGGACAGAAAGGCCAGAAACGCCTCCGCCTCGGGCGTGGTGCTGCTGGCGATCACGGCGGCGGGGTAGCGGATCGGGCGGTGGCTTTGGTCCGGGAACGTCGCGATGACGCTGACGCTTGCGGCATCGGCGATGGCGTCAGAGGCGTAGACGACGCCCAGCGGCGCCTCGCCGAGGGCGACCAGTTGCAGCGCGATCCGGACATTTTCCGATTGGGCGAGGTTGTCCTTTACCTTGTCCCAAAGACCAAGCGAGATCAGCGCCTCTTTGCCATATTGCCCGGCGGGGACGGCATCGACCAGTGCCATGGACAACCTGCCCCCGTTCAGAAGCGCCAAAAGGTCGGTGGTTTCATTCAGTGTCACCGGGTTTGCACCGGCCCCGTGTGCGATCAGCACGAGCCGGTTGCCCAGCAAATCCTGTCGGGTCCTGGGGCGGATCAAGCCTTCCGCTTCGACCGCATCCATCCAATCGGTAGCGGCGGAGATGAAGATATCGGCCGGGGCCGCCTCGATGATCTGTTTGGCGAGCGCGGCGCTGCCGCCGTAGGAGATGGCCGTGCCATGGCCGGTCTGGGCCTGCCAGTCAGCGGCGATCTGGTCCAGTGCGGTCTTCAGGCTGGCGGCGGCAAAGACGGTAATCTCTGCCGCGCGGGCCGGTGTGGCCAGAACGAGGAGGCAAATTGCGACGCGCCACAGGGTCATCCAGGCATCCTTATGTTTTGCGAAACATATCGCAGGCAGGCAGCGTGGCAAGCGTTATTCCTGACCGGACATATCCGAAAGAAGGGCCGCAATGGCCGCGACATCGGGGGCGCAGGCGGCAGCGGTGGCCGAAACCATCGACTGATAGGCCAGAAGCACCGTCAGCCCGGTATCGGTCAGCGTGGCCCCGCCGCCCCCCGCCCCGCCCCGCGCGCTGCGCACAAGCGGCCTGCGAAAGGCTGCGTTCATCTCTTCCACCAGACCCCAGGCGCGCTTGTAGCTCATCCCCATGGCGCGACCGGCGGCTGAAATGGAGCCGGTGTCGCGGATGCAGGCCAGCAGTTCGGCCTTGCCGGGGCCAAGGACCAGCCGGTCACCGAACAGCAGGCGCAGACGAAGCGAGGCGGGGGCTTGCGACATGACCGAAGGTTCCACCGCCCGGGCCGGGGTGGCAAGCCCTCAATCAGACGCGGCCGTGTTCTGACACCGGGTCGCGGGGTTGCGCCGCCAGGGCAAGGCACTTATCCAGATACCGACAAGGGTGTCGCTTGCCCCGCTGCCCCGGCACCAGCCCCGATGCGATGCCGATGTGGTTCCGGTTTGCAGACCATGGTGCCTGAAGGAGTTTGACATGACCATCCGCGTCACCGTCTGGGGCGAATACGTTCACGAGCAGAAGAACAAGGTGGTGGCGGAGGTCTATCCGCTGACCATGCACGGCACGATTGCCGCCGCGCTGAACCGCGAGGACGGGATCAGTGCCACCACCGTCACCCTGCAGGACCCCGAACACGGCATGACCGCGGCCAGGCTGGCCGCGACCGACGTGTTGATCTGGTGGGGCCATGCAGCACACGGCGACGTATCGGACACGGTGGTCGAACGGGTCTGCGACGCGGTCTGGGGCGGGATGGGGATCATCTTTCTGCATTCGGCGCATTTCGCCAAACCGTTCAAGCGGCTGATGGGCGCGCCCTGCAATCTGACCTGGCGCGAGGCGGGCGAACGGGAGCGGCTTTGGGTGACCAGCCGCAACCACCCGATTGCCGCCGGCATCCCCGACCATTTCGAACTGGAAAACGAAGAGATGTACGGCGAGCCGTTCGGTGTGCCCGAACCGCTGGAGACGGTGTTCATCAGCTGGTTTCAGGGCGGTGAGGTGTTCCGGTCCGGTCTGACCTACCGTCGCGGTGCGGGCAACGTGTTCTACTTCCGCCCCGGGCACGAAACCTATCCGACCTATCACCAGCCGCTGGTGCAGCGGGTGATCGCCAATGGCGTGCGCTGGGCGCATAACCCGGCTGCCCGCATTGCCAGCCCGAATGACGCGCCGAACGTGCCGGTGGCGAAAGCGCTGGAACCCATCGTGGAACGCGGGCCCCGGCTGCACCATGACGGCGAGGCGGGGTATCGCTGATGACGGATGTCCGCCTTCTGATCCTTGGCACCGGCGGCATGGCCAATACCCATGCCGAACACTTTGCCGCCATTCCCGGCGTCACCCTGGCGGGCGGGGTCGATACCCGGGCCGAACCGCTGGCCGCCTTTTGTGCCCGACACGGTATCGCGCGCGGCTTTGCCACGCTGGACGAGGCGCTGGCCTGGGGTGAGTTCGATGCGGTTACCAACGTGACGCCGGACGCCGCGCATCATGCCACGACGATGCCGGTATTGGCGGCAGGCAAGCATATCCTGTGCGAAAAGCCGCTTGCCACCAATGCCGCACATGCCGCCGGGATGGCGGCAGAGGCGGCGCGGGCGGGGGTGGTCAACATGGTCAACCTGACCTACCGCAACGTCGCCGCCATGCAGCAGGCTGCCGTCATGGTGCGCGCCGGGGCGATCGGACGGGTCCGGCATTTCGAGGCGAGTTATCTGCAAAGCTGGCTGACGCAACCCGCCTGGGGCCGCTGGGACGTGGAGCCGCAATGGCTCTGGCGGTTGTCGAGCGCGCATGGCTCCAAAGGGGTGCTTGGCGATGTGGGCATCCACATCCTGGACTTTGCGACCTTTGTGGCAGGCATGTCCGCGACTGCGGTGTCCTGCTTGCTGGCGACCTTTGACAAGGCGCCGGGCAACCGGATCGGCGATTACGTGCTGGATGCCAATGACAGTGCCACGTTGCAGGTGGTGCTGGAAAACGGTGCGCTGGGCACGGTGGCCGCGACCCGTTTTGCGACCGGCCATCTGAACGACCTGCGGCTGGGGCTTTATGGCGAAAAGGGCGGGCTGGAGGTCAGCTTCGCGGCGGGTGTCAGCAAGCTGCGGGCCTGCCTTGGCGCAGACATTCTGGCGGGTCACTGGACTGACGTCGACTGCCCCGCCGTCCCGACCAACTATGAGCGTTTCATCGCCGCGATCCGGGGCGACGGCCCGGCCGACCCGGATTTCGCGCGCGGTGCGGCGTTGCAGCGGCTGCTGGATCAGGCAGAGGCTTCGGCAGCAGACGGCGGTCGGCAGCGGGCGGTGTAACGGGACGTAGAAGCCGAAGGTATCAGAATGGCGAAATTCGTTGTCGAAATGAATGTGTCGCTGGACGGCTATGTCGACCATCAGGCCTTCGCGCCGGACCCGCCGCTGTTTCGCCACTGGATCGATCAAGTGCGGTGTTGCACGGCCAGCATCTATGGACGCCGCATGTACGAGATCATGCGGTATTGGGAGCAGCACCAACCGGAGTGGACCGCCGATGAACACGCATTCGCGGCGGCGTGGCGGAACCAGCACAAGTGGGTGACGACGCGGTCGTTGACGTCGGTCGGCCCGAACGCCACGCTGGTGTCGCATGACGTCGAGGCTGTGGTGAGGGGGCTGAAGGTCGAACTTGCGGGCGAGGTCGCTGTCTGCGGCACGGTTCTGGCGCAAAGCCTGTCCGGGCTTGGGTTGATCGACGAGTACCGGCTTTATTTCCACCCGGTCGTGCTGGGCCACGGCACGCCATTCTTTGCCGGTGTCGTGCCGCCGCTGCGCCTGCAGTCGAGCGACCGCATCACCGAGCAGGTGATACGGTTGACCTACGCGCGCGCCTGATACGGATCAGCCGAGGATGGCCTTCACCCGCGCGATGAAATCCTCGCCGCGTTTTTCAAAGTCCGGATACTGGTCGAAACTGGCGGCGGCGGGGGCGAGGAGCACCGTATCACCAGCCTCGGCCTCGGTGGCGGCCTCGGTGACGGCGCGCGCCATCGTTTCGCAGATCACATGCGGGGTGTCGCCCAGTTGCAGGGCGAAATCGCGAGCGGAATGGCCGATGAGATAGGCTTTTACCACCGTGCCGAGATGGGGGTGCAGGGCGGCAATGCCGCCGTCCTTGCCCATGCCACCGGCGATCCAGCGGATCTTTGGAAAGGCCTGCAGCGCCTTGGCGGCACTGTCCACATTGGTGGCCTTGCTGTCGTTCACGAACCGCACTCCGCCGCGCTCTGCCACCAGCTGGCTGCGGTGGGGCAGGCCGGCAAAGCTGTGAAACGCCTGTTCGATCAGCTTTGGCGCAAGTCCGAGCGAGCGGGCCGCGGCATAGGCCGCACAGGCGTTCTGATGGTTATGCGCACCCGGCAGGCCCGGTACGCTGCGCAGGTCGACCGAGGCCACCTGCCGCCCCTTGCGCCATTCGGCGAGAAAGCCCTTGCGGGCAAAGACCGACCAGCCGACCCCTTCCAGCTTCTGGCCCGATGAGATGCGGATCACCCGGTCATCCAGCGGCCCTTCGCCAAGCTGGTTGGCCAGAAACCGGCCTTCCGCCTCGTCCACCCCGACGATGGCCCGGTCAGGCCCGCCTTCGGCAAACAGACGGCGCTTGGCCGCAAAGTAGCCGCCCCTGCCATGGTGGCGGTCCAGATGATCGGGTGACAGGTTGGTGAACACCGCGATATCGGGCGTCAGCGCGCGGGCGAGGTCGGTCTGGTAGCTGGACAGTTCCAGCACCACCACTTCGCCATCCTGCGCCGGATCAAGATCGAGAACGCCACGCCCGATGTTGCCGGCCATCTGGGCCGGGCGGCCCGCCTCTTGCAAAATGTGGTGGATCAGCGCCGTGGTGGTGGATTTGCCGTTTGACCCCGTGACGCAGACGACCTTCGGCGTCTGCTCGAACGCGTCCCAATCCTGGGTGGCGAAGCTGCGGAAGAACAGGCCGACATCGTTGTCAACGGGAATGCCCGCCGCAAGCGCGCGGGCAATGATCGGGTGGGGGGTCGGGTAGAGATGCGGAATGCCGGGCGAGGTGATCAGCGCGGCCACGCCGTCGAAAGCGGTGGCGCGGGTCAGGTCGGCAAGGGTGAAGCCCTGGGCTTCGGCCTTGGCGCGGGCCTCGGGGCTGTCGTCCCACAAAAGCGGCTCTGCATCGCCGGCCTGCAGGGCGCGGGCGGTGGCGAGGCCGGAGCGGCCAAGGCCGAGGACGGCCACCTTTTGGCCGCTGTAGCCGAACACTGGTATCATGGATGCCTCCTGCAGCCGCGGGGGGTTTCACACCCCCCGCACCCCCCGTGGGATATTTGAGGACAGATGAAAGGGAAAGGGGGGATGGGATGCCGAGGCGTGGACGCGGGGTGGGGGGGGCGAAGGATTGCGGTGGTGGAGTGGCTGTCAAGGATGGGGGGCGCCGTGATGCTGGGATGCGCTGCCGGCATGTGTGTCAGGCAGGGTAGAGTTCGGCGATCCGGTTGGCGACAAGGGCCTGCATCCGCCACAGATACCGGTCATGGATGCCCCGATCCTCCAGGTGCTGCACGGTGGAGGCCAGGTATTCGGCCATCGACCCCCGTTCGCCCGATGCGGTGGCAAGGGCCTCGACCACCACATCCTCGGTCAGGCCGGGCAAATAGGCGGGGCTGGACCTGCGGATCGGGAAGGCAATGGCGCGGACGGGCCCCTGTAGGGTCTGCACGGTCATCCAGCGGGTCGGGAGGGTATCGCGTTTGATCGGCATTTCGCGGCGCAGGATACGGGTCAGATTTTCCTCGACGGTCCCCTGGGGCAGGCGGAACACCACCCCCCGGCACGACCCGCCCCGATCCAGCGCCAGCATGATGCCGGGGCGTTCCGGGGTGCCGCGGTAGATGCGGACCCAGCCGAGGCAGAATGACCGGTGCCAGCCCGACACGGTGCCGAGACATTCTGCGTCGAAATCGAATTCCGGGTTCCAGATCAGCGAGCCGTAGGCGAAAATCCAGACCTCGCCCGTAAGCGGACCGCCCGCCAGCACCTGAGCCACGGCGGCGGCGTAATCGGCATCGGTCGGGCCGTCGGTGCGGGTGGAGACGAGGCCTGAACGGCCATCATGTGGCGGCACGCGGGCGACGAGATCGGGGGTGAGGCTTAACTGTCGGGGCATTGCGGGGACCGGTGGACCGTGGCTGTATCGTAAGATCAGACCGGCCTGTCGGGCAAGCTGCCGTTTGGTGCCAGGTCGCACATGTGAACGCGCAGCGGCGATCAGGCAGACAGCAGCGCCGGGAGGGCGGAGGCGTGTTCTGTCAGTGCGGCGGCGCCCCTTGGACTGAGGGCATAGACCCCTTTTTCCACCCGTCTGAACCAGCCATAATGATCGGCCCGCATCAGCGGACCCGCGCGCGCGACGCCGCAGGCACGGGCCACGAGCATCGCCCGCGCCGGGCCGCAGCGGCCGAGTTCGGCGGCGCAGCGCAGGGCGTCCTGGCGGTAAGCGGTCATGCGGGGTGTGCGGGTGGTGCCTGCGGTGTTCGGATCACCGACACGGCGGTCGAATTCCCGCAACAGGCGTGCGGCTTTCGGGGCGGATTTGCGTGGGGTGTAGGGAGCCGGATCCAGATGGGCGGTGACCGTTGCCTGCGCCACATCCACCGCCAGAAGGCCCAGCCCAAGGCGGCGGCAGAGGGCGATGATATCCTTGTACCGCAGTGACCAGCCCCTGACGGGGGACACCGGAACCGCCAGATAGACGGTATCGAACAGGCCCTGCCGGGCGACGCCCTGCATGACCAGTTGCAGCGAAAAGCTGACCTTCATCTCGACCACCAGAGGCGGGTCTTCGCCACGACGGGCGAGGATGTCGCAGGCTCCGACCTCGGCCTTCACCTGATAGCCCTGACCTTCGAGATAGGCTTTCAGTGCGGGATAGAGGTCGGCCTCGCGCATCGGCCGGTCACCGCACCTTGAGCGTCGCCAGACCCATCATCGCCAGGATCAGGCTGATGATCCAGAAGCGGATCACGATCTGCGGTTCGGCCCAGCCCTTCTTTTCAAAATGGTGGTGGATCGGCGCCATCAGGAAGATGCGTTTCTTGGTGCGCTTGTAATAGAGGACTTGGATGATCACGCTGAGCGCTTCGACCACGAACAACCCGCCGACGATGGCCAGGACGATCTCGTGCTTGGTGCAGACCGCGATGGCACCGAGCGCGCCGCCAAGCGCCAGTGACCCGGTGTCGCCCATGAACACCGCCGCCGGGGGGGCGTTGTACCACAGGAACCCCAGACCCGCACCGAACAGCGCCGAGGCGAAGATCAGCAACTCGCCCGTGCCGGGAACGAAATGGACATCGAGGTATTCGGCGAAATTGGCGTTGCCGACGACATAGGCGATGATGCCAAGGGTGCCGCCCGCGATCATCACCGGCATGATGGCCAGGCCGTCGAGCCCGTCTGTCAGGTTCACTGCATTGGCCGCGCCGACGATCACGATCATGCCGAAGGGCACGAAGAACAGACCGATGTCGAACAGCGCGTTCTTCAGGACGGGGAAGGCCAGCTGGTTGGCCAACCCGTCGGGGTGGAACTGCGACGCGGCATAGGCGGCAAGGGCGGCGATCAGCAGACCAAGGCCAAAGCGGACCCGCGACGAGACGCCCTTGGAGGTCTGTTTCGACACCTTGGCATAATCGTCGGCAAAGCCGATCAGCCCGAAGGCGAGCGTCACCAGAACCACGATCCAGACATAGGGATTGTCGAGCCGTGCCCACAGCAGCGTCGACACCATGAGCGCCGACAGGATCAGGAGGCCCCCCATCGTGGGCGTGCCCGCCTTGGAGAAATGCGATTGCGGGCCATCGTCGCGGATCGGCTGGCCCTTGCCTTGCTTGCGGCGCAACAGGTCGATCAGGGGTTGACCGAAGATGAAGCCGAAAATCAGCGCCGTGGCAAAAGCACCGCCGGCGCGGAAGGTGATGTAGCGGAAAAGGTTGAAAAAATCTCCGCCGTCTGAAAACTCGGTCAGCCAGTACAACATTTACCCGGTCCCTTTCTCGGGGGCGGCGCCCTGCCCCATCTTGCGCAACGCTTCGGCGACGAGGCTGGTCCGGGCGCCCTTGGAGCCTTTGACCAGAATGATGTCGCCCGCGTCGATCAGGCTGCGGGCGCGGATCGCAAGGTCCGGCGCCGTATCCACCCATTCGCCACGTTGCCGGCGCGGCAGGGCGCGCCAGAGCGCCTTCATCCGGGGGCCGATGCAATGGATGGTGGTGATGGCGGACAGACCGGGATGCTGGGCAATCGCTTCGTGCAACGCGGCCTCGGTCGGGCCGAGTTCCAGCATGTCGCCAAGGATCGCGATGCGGCGGCCCGCGCCGACACGGCCGATACCGTCCTGCGGCCTGGCGGCGATGAGGACGTCGAGAGCGGCAGCCACCGAGGCGGGATTGGCATTGAACGCGTCGTCGATCAGGTCGAAATGAGTTTCCTCGACCCGGTCGAGAAGGATGCGTTCCCGGGTGCCACGCCCGGCAGGCGGCTGCCACAGGCCGAGGTCGCAGGTGGCGATGGTCGGATCGGCCCCCATCGCCTCGGCCACGGCGAGGGCACCCAGCGCGTTGGCGGCAAAGTGTCTGCCGGGGCTCAGGACCTTGAAAAGCACGGGAAGGCCGTGGCGGGTGGCCTGCACGACCGTCGTCTCGTCGGCGATGCGGGCGTCGAGGAGGCGGTAGTCCGCGGTACTGGCCTGACCGAACAGGATGGCGGTGGCGCCGACGGCTGCAGCCCTTGCGGCAAGGATCGGGGTGGCGGCGATGTCGGCGTTCAGGACAGCGATGCCGCCGGGAATGAGGCCGTCCATGATCGCGGCTTTTTCCTCGGCGATGGCGTCGACGCTGCTGAACGCCGCAAGATGCGCGGCGGCGACGGTGGTGACCATCGCCACGTCAAGGCGCGCCATCCGCGCGAGGGGGGCGATTTCGCCGGGGTGGTTCATGCCGATCTCGATCACCGCGAAACGGGTATCGGCAGGCATCCGGGCCAGCGTCAACGGCACACCCCAGTGATTGTTGTAGCTGGCGGCGGAGGCGTGGGTTTTGCCCTGACCCGACAGGATGGCGCGGAGCATTTCCTTGGTGGAGGTTTTGCCGACCGATCCGGTGATGCCTGCGACGCGGGCCTTGGTGCGGGCGCGGGCGGCCTGGCCAAGCCGTTCAAGGGCGCGCAGCACATCGTCGACGATCAGAAGTGCTGCGTCGGGGCCGACACCGTCGGGGCGGTGGGTCACCATCGCGGCGGCGGCACCCTTGGCCAGCGCCTGGGCCACAAAGTCATGGCCGTCGCGGTCGGCCTTGAGGGCCACGAACAAATCGCCGGGTTGCAGCGTGCGGGTGTCGATGGACACGCCGTTCGCGTCCCAGACAGCGGAAGATTGCCCGCCCGTGGCCTTTTCGGCGTCGGTGGAGGTCCACAGGGTCATGCGACAGCCCCTGTCGTCAGGACCGTCGGTCGGACCAGGTGCTTCCCTTCCCCCGCGTGGGGGAGGGACAGGGCGGGGGGGACGGTTGAAGAGGCAGCCCGCTGTGTGGAGAAGGGTAGCCCCCCACCCCGGCCCTCCCCCACACAGGGGGGAGGGAGGCACCTGGCGCGGGCGGCGGAAAGAAGCGTCAGAGTATCGGCCTGCACCAAGGCATGTTCGCGCATCAGATCACCCCATCCAGTGCGGCGACGGCGACGGAGGCCTGCTCGACGTCGTCGAAGGGGTAGATGTCGCCCATGATCACCTGCCCCGTCTCGTGCCCCTTGCCCGCGATCAGCAGGGCGTCGCCGGGTTGCAGGGCATCCACCCCGCGCAGGATTGCTTCGGCGCGGTCGCCGACCTCATTCGCCTCGGGACAGGCGGCCATGATGGCGGCACGGATCGCTGCGGGCTGTTCGGAACGGGGGTTGTCGTCGGTGACGTAGACCACATCGGCATGCGCGCGGGCGGCCGCCCCCATCAACGGGCGCTTGGTGCGGTCGCGGTCACCGCCTGCGCCGAACACCAGGATGACGCGGCCCATCACATGCGGGCGCAGCGCCTGCAGGGCTGTCGCAATGGCATCGGGTGTGTGGGCGTAATCGACGTAGACCGCAGCGCCATTGCGGCGGTTGGCGGCCAGTTGCATGCGGCCCCGGACGCCCGTCAGCTGCGGCAGGGCGGCAAAGACATTGGCGGGTGTGTCGCCTGCGGCAATGGCAAGACCGGCAGCCACGGCAACGTTTTCCGCCTGAAAGCCGCCGATCAGGTTCAGGCGCACCTGGTGCGGCTGGCCCGCCCAGATCAACCGCAGGTCCTGCCCCCTGGCATCATAGCGCTGACCGGCGATGTGAAGATCCGCCTCGCCATGACCCACGGTCAGGGTGCGCAAACCGCGCGCACGGGCGACGGCGGCCATCTCGGTCCCTTGCGCGCCGTTCAGATTGATCACGGCGGTGCCGTCATCGGGCAACACGCGGGTAAAGAGTTCGGCCTTGGCGTCGAAATAGGCCTGCATCGTGCCGTGATAGTCGAGGTGATCCTGCGTCAGGTTGGTAAAGCCCGCGGCCCTGAGGCGGACACCGTCCATCCGGCGCTGGTCGAGTCCGTGGGAAGACGCCTCCATCGCGGCATGGGTCACGCCGCCGGATGCGGCTGCGGCAAGAAGCTTTTGCAGCGTGATCGCATCGGGGGTGGTGTGGCTGGACGGTGCCTCCCACGCGCCTTCGATGCCGGTGGTGCCGATATTGATCGCGGCATGGTCGAGCGCCGTCCAGATCTGGCGGGTGAAGCTGGCGACCGAGGTTTTGCCGTTGGTGCCGGTGACCGCGACGATGCAATCGGGCTGCGCACCGAACCAGAGGGCAGCGGCGCAGGCCAGGGCCGCGCGCGGGTCTTCGGCGACGATGAGGGCCGTTTCGCTATCCGCCAGCACCTCGGCCGCCAGGCGCGCGCCGGTGGCATCGGTCAGGATCGCGGCGGCCCCCTGATCCAGGGCTGCGGGAATGAAGCTGCCCCCGTGCACCGACGTTCCGGGCAGGGCGGCAAAGAGCATGCCTGCGCGGACCGCGCGGCTGTCGGCGGTCAGACCCGAAAGTGCCGGGTCACGCCCGGCGCGGGCAGTGAGCCCGAGGTCAGATAGCCGTTTCGCCCGTTCCGCCATTGACGCTTTCCATCAGATGCTGGCCATCAGTTGCTGGCAGCAGTTACAGTATCGGCGACGACAGGTTCAAGCTTTGGTCTGAGCCCCATCATCGGTGCGACGCGGCGGATGATTTCAGCGGCAACGGGAACGGCGGTCCAGCCGGCGGTGCGGCGCGGTTCTGACCCCGAGGTGTCGAGCGGTTCGTCCAGCGTCACGATCAGCACATATTGCGGATTGGAGGCGGGGAAGACCGAGGCGAAGGTGTTGACCACCTTGTCCTTGTAATATCCGCCGGTCTTCATCGGCTTGTCGGCGGTGCCGGTCTTGCCCGCAACCTCGTATCCCGGCACTTCGCCGAGGCTGGCGGTGCCTTCGACCACGACGCGGCGCAGCATCCGTACCGCCTCGCGCGCGGTCTTTTCGGTCATCACCCGCACGCCGGTGGTGGCACCTTCGCGCTTCAAAAGCGTCGGCTTGATCATCACGCCGCCATTGGCGATGGCAGCATAGGCTGCCGCAAGATGCATCGGACTGGCCGACATGCCATGACCGTAAGAGGCGGTTATGGTCACAATTTCGGGCCATTTCTTCGGGATCAGGGGCTTGGCACCGGGGGCTTCGATCAACTCGACCGGGGTCGCTTCGAAAAAGCCCAGGGATTTCAGGAAAGCCTGCTGCCGCAGCGGGCCGATCATCAGGGCAATCCGGGCCGTGCCGACATTGGATGATTTGGCGATCACATCGGTGACGGTGAGGAGCGGGCCATAGTTCTTGCCCTCGAACTCCTTGATCTTGAACTTGCCCCAGGTCATCGGCGCATTGGCGTCGACCAGCGTGTCGGGGTTGACGAGGCCAAGTTCCATCGCCTGGGCGGCGGCGAAGATCTTGAAGGTGGAGCCAAGCTCGTAGACGCCCTGCACGGCGCGGTTGAACAGGGGGCTGTCGCCGGGTTCGGCGGTCTTGTCGACAATGGGGTTGGGGCGGTCGTTGGGATCGAAGGTGGGGAGGGAGGCGAGTGCCACGATCTCGCCCGTGCGCACGTCCATCAGGATGGCGGCGGCGCCCTTGGCATTCAGCATGGTCATGCCGGCAAAGAGCACCTCTTCGATGGTCGCCTGCACCGAGAGGTCGAGGGAAAGCGTGAGCGGCGTGCCGCCCTGCGAGGGATCGCGCAGCCGGGCATCCAGCGCCTTTTCGACGCCCGCCACACCGATCACCTCGGCGGAACGCACTCCTTCGGCCCCGAATGACGTGCCGCCCAGAACATGGGCCGCCAGCGTGCCGTTGGGATAAAGCCGCATCTCGCGCGGACCGAACAAAAGGCCGGGATCGCCGATTTCGTGCACCTTCTGCCGCTGTTCGGGCGACAGGACCTTGCGGATCCAGACAAAGCTGCGCCCGTCGGTGAAGCGGCGTTCAAGATCCTTGGCCTGCAGTTCGGGAAAGATGGCGGCAAGTTTTGTGGCCACGCCCTTGGGATCGACCATCACCTTGGGGGCCGCGTAAAGCGCGTAGGTGATCAGGTTGGTGGCAAGGATACGGCCGTTGCGGTCGGTGATATCGGCGCGCTGGGCGATGATTTCGGCACCCGGCGCGCTGGCGCGGGGTTCCACCGGTTCGGTTGCGGCCAGAAGGCCCATCCGCGCGCCGATGGTGCCAAAGGCCGCAACGAAGGCGAGGCCGAGGATCAGCAGGCGGAATTCGGCGCGTGCCCGTGTCTTGTCGCGCATCGCTTCGTGGCGCAGGCGGATATTCTCGCGTTCAATCGTGTCGGGGTTCAGGCCGTGCTGGCGGGCCTGAAGGATGCGGGCAAGCGGGCGGAGGGGGGTGCGCATCAAAGGTCGCTTTCGGGCAGGGGCTGGGTGCCCTGGATATCCATGGGCATGTCGATGGCCGGCACATCGGCGGTTGGCACATCGGGGGCGGGATAGGCCACTTGTCCGGGATTGCCGAACTGGCTGGATTCCATCGGCAGCAGCCCCAGCCGGTCAAAGTTGATGTCGGCCAGTTCGCGCAGCCGGTCGGGGCGGTTGAGGTAGGCCCATTCGGCGCGCTGCACCGACAGGCTTTCGCGCAGTTGGGCAATTTGGTGCTGCAGCGCCTGGACCTGTTTCAGCGCGGATTGCGTGGCGTAATTTTCGCGGTAGGCCCAGAAGCCCAGCGCGATAAGGGCGAGAAAGCTGAACACGTAAAGCACCGGGCGCATGTCAGCGGCGTCCTTTCTTTTGAACCTGCGGCACGCCAAGTTCGGCGGGGTCAATTGCTGCGGGCGGGGCGGTGGTGCGGCGGGCGACGCGCAACTTGGCCGAACGCGAGCGGGGGTTGCGCGCAAGTTCGCCTTCGTCGGCGGTGACGGCGCGGCGGGTGACAAGATCGAAGCGGGCGGTGATATCGGTTTTCGCGGGGGCATAGCGGTTGGCGTTCGCCTCATGCCCGCTGGCCAGTTGCAGGAACCGCTTGACGATGCGGTCCTCAAGGCTGTGGAAGGTGACGACGGCCAGCACTCCGCCGGGTTTCAGCGCGCGCTCGGCGGCGGCAAGGCCGGCGGCGAGTTCGGAAAATTCGGTGTTCACCGCGATGCGGATCGCCTGAAAGGTGCGGGTGGCGGGGTGGCTTTGCCCGGGTTTGGGGCGCGGCAGGCAGCGGGCGACGATTTCTGCAAGGCGCAGGGTGGTGGTGATCGGTTCCAGCGCCCGGGCCGCCACGATGGCATGCGCGATGCGGCGCGAGGCGTGTTCCTCGCCGTAGGCATAGATCACGTTGGCAAGGTCGGATTCTTCGGCGGTGTTGATCAGATCTGCGGCGGAGGGGCCATCCTGGCTCATCCGCATGTCGAGCGGGCCGTCGCGCATGAAGGAAAAGCCGCGCTCGGGCTGGTCAAGCTGCATTGAGGACACGCCAAGATCGAGGACGACGCCGTCCAGCGGTGCGCCCGCGTGGGTGTCGAGGTCCGAGAAGGTGCCCTGCACGAGGCGAAGACGGTTGCCATAGGGTGCGGCCCAAGCGGCGGCCATGTCCAGCGCCATGGGATCGCGGTCGACGCCGATGACCGATGCGCCCGCGTCCAGAAGCGCGCGGGTATAGCCGCCCGCGCCAAGCGTGCCGTCAAGCCAGAGGCCACCGACGGGCGCGATGGCCATCAGGATCGGGTCGAGCAGGACCGGAATGTGGGGATCATCACTGGGCGGGCGACCGGGCAGCGGTTCGCGCATGGCCAGCCCCTAGCCTGACCGTTTGTGCCGCCCGACCAGGGTCAGCGGATCGGTATCGTCGTCATCGTCGGCGGCAAGTTCGGCGTCGTAGACCTCGCGCCGGTACAGCCGGAAACGGTTGGTGAAACCTGCGAAAGCGGCCTCGCCGCCCTTGCCGAGATCATCGCCCAGAAAACCCATCTTTTCGCGTACCTTCGGCGGCAGCACGATACGGCCGTCAGGTTCGACCTCGACCATGACGGAGCGGCTGATCAGATTGAGTTCGGCGCGGGTGCGGTCAACCGATCCGATATCCATCGCTTCGATATCGGCGGCCAGCGCATCGGCACCGGCCTTGGAGTAGCACTCGACATAGCTGCGCTTCTTGCCGCCATACACCATGTAGACGCGCGGGCGGGAGGATTCGGTGGTGGCGGGATCATCGGCGTCGAGGATGCGGCGAAAGGCGGCCGGGATCGATACCCGCGCCTTGTTGTCCACCTTCTGGTAGAACTCGCCTCTGAACGCCTCTGCCATTGCCTTGCGGCCTTATTCAAATTCTGAACCGGTCCCCGGTCGTCAAGCCCGGCGATGAAATGAAATTGGCGGATCGGGTTGCTGCCACTACCCGATCCGCCCTGTCCCATCGCTGGGTGTCCAACTGCGCATGCCACCTGGGGGAGATGTATGCTCGCACGCGCGCCGGATCTCTGTCGGCCGATGATGAGGGGCTGCCTGTATGAAGCTGCC
>JAYSYZ010000286.1:0-19500 GCA_043727195.1 Paracoccaceae bacterium | reverse complement strand
GCACCCCATATCGGCCATGAAGGAAACAGCATGACTGGCGAAACCGCCCCCGACCGCACGCTCTGGCAGTTGACCGGCCGGGACGCGCTGACGTTCCTGCAAGGCATCGTCTCCAACGACATGCGCCCGCTGGAAGCTGGTCCCGGCGTGGTGTGGACCGCACTTCTGACGCCGCAGGGCAAATACCTCGCCGATTTCTTTGTCGTCCGGCCCGCGTCCGACGCGCCGATCCTGATCGACATCGCAACCCCTTTGGCCGCGGCCACGCTGAAACGCCTGACGATGTACCGCCTGCGCTCCGATGTGCCGATCACGCCGTCACCGCTGCATGTCATCCGCGGCCTTGGCACCGCGCCGGAAGCGGCCCTGCCTGATCCCCGCCACCCCGCGCTCGGCTGGCGCGAATGGACCGCGACCCCCGGCACCGCCCCCGGCACCGCCCCCGGCATCGACTGGGACGCGATCCGCGTCGCCCATGTCATTCCCGAAAGCGGCGTCGAACTGATCCCGGATGACAGCTATCTGCTGGAATCGGGGTTCGAGCGTTTGCACGGCGTCGATTTCCGCAAAGGCTGCTATGTCGGGCAAGAGGTCACCGCCCGCATGAAACACAAGACCGATCTGCGCAAGGGCCTGATCCGCGTGGCAGTGCAGGGCAGCGCCCCGGTCGGCAGCGAAATCCTTGCAGGCGACAGGCCTGCCGGGCGGTTGTTCACCCAATCGGGCGGTTTCGCCATCGCCTATCTGCGCTATGACCGCGCCGATGGCCCGCTTGCCGCAGGCACCGCCATCGTCACGCTACCCTGATCAGGCGCGTTCGGAATATTCCATCAGTTCGGTGTGGACCACGATCGCCTCATCCGCGCCGATGAAAGGCGGCACCATGATGCGCACGCCATTGTCCAGCACCGCAGGCTTGTAGCTTTTCGATGCGGTCTGACCGTTCTGCACCGGCTCCGTCTCCATCACCCGGCAGGTCACCTTTTGCGGGATGGTCACATTCAACGGCTCTTCGCCGAAATACTGCACCGACACGGTCATGCCGTCCTGCAGGAACGGCCGCCGGTCGCCAAGCAGTTCGGCATCAAGTTCGATCTGCTCGTAAGTCTGGCTGTCCATGAACACGAGCCGCCCGTCCGTCTCATACAGGAACTGCTGATCCTTCATTTCCAGATCGACCCGCTCCACCTTGTCTTCCGACCGGAAGCGTTCGTTCAACTTGCGACCATCGCGGAGGTTTTTCAATTCGACCTGCGCAAATGCCCCCCCTTTTCCGGGCTTTACGTGGTTCACCTTTACCGATGCCCACAGCCCGCCATCATGCTCGACGATCGTTCCGGGTCTGATTTCGTTTCCGTTGATTTTCGGCATTGTGGCAAAACCTTGCGCAAAGGTTGATGAAATCTGCATCGACCCTATATCTAGGCTATGCTCATCTGGCAATATGACTAAATACAGTGACTCTTCGGGCAAGCTATGCAATACGTGCATAGCAGTCATTCCAAACCGGAAACCCCGAATCGTGACAAATTCGTTACAACCTCCGGACGCAGCGAAAGACAAGAGCAAGAATAAAGGAACGCCCGATGCTAGATACCATCGACAGCACTGCCTTCAACTTCGAACAGGGTCAGCGGGCACGTAAGCTCTTTGCAGCCGTGGTGCTGGCGGCCTTGGACGACGCAATTGCCGATGACAAGAAATACGGCAACGGCCCGGATCAGATCGCCCGCTGGGCGCGGTCGCGCGACGGGCGCGAAGTGCTGTCCTGCGCCGGGATCGATCCGAACGAACGTGTGGTCAAGGGTCTGATGGAGTTCGTGTCGAAAGGTGTCCGCACCTCGGTGGCGCTGAGCCGTGAAGAATCCGAACGTCGGCACGCGCTTGAGGCTGAACAGGCCGAAGCGGCCTGAGCGAAACACCAAACGGCATATGACAACGCGCCCCACGGGGCGCGTTTTGTTTTTCCGATCAACACAGTATCCAGCGGCTTTCAGCGCCCAGACTGCGGCACCTAATCGAAAGCCCGCGCCGCCAGCGCCCGGTTGATCTCGGTCCGCACCAGTTTGCGCACGTTCCGGGTGATCCGCTCTCCCAGCGCGCCTTGCAGCTCCTCGCGGATCAGTGCCCGCACGATTTCATTCAACTGCTCTTCATCAAGGATGGCCAGCGGGCTGCCGTCTTCGTCAAACAGCGTCGGCTCCTTGGCGACCGCGGCCTCTGTCTGCGGCGCATCGGACAGACCAGGGTCGGCGGCAACAGCGGCCTCTGTCGGCGCGCCCGTTTCGGCAACCAGCGGCGCAGGCACTTCGGCCGCAACGGTGGCCGCTTCGGCATCGGGCAGCGGTGCAAATGGGATGGGCGCTTCTTCCATCCAGTCAGGCTCGGCCTGCCCCCAGGGATCCGGTGTTGCGGCGACCTCAGGCCATGAATCGTCCAGGGGTTCGGCGTCGGTCGACACGACAATCTCGGCGTCCTCCACCGCAGCGGCCAATTCCGCAAGCGGCGCCTCGTCTTCGGTCCACAGCTCGTCTTCCCACTCCGCCTCCACCAGATGCAGCGTCGCCTCGGGCAGGGCATCGATCGGCTCCACCTCGATGAACGGCGCTTCGGGCACCAGATCGGCGGTTGTGGCGACTGACGGTTCCGCTTCTGCAACCGGCGCTGCCTCCGCAGGCGGCTCCGGCTCTCGCGCAACGTCGGGCACCACGCGCAGGGACGGGGTCAGGATCAGCTTGTCATGCGACAGGTCGCGCGTCTTGACCCGGGGGCTGAGCGTGGTCGACACCAGCCTGCGGACAGACGACACCACATCCTCGATCTCGGGCGTGCTCAGCGGTTCAGACATCGTCACACTTTCGGTTATTTCGCGCATCGGCGGTCGTCGGACATCAGCAACAACCGCGTCAGCTTACCCCGGCAAGTCGATATCCGGCAACCGGAATTGTCGATAGCGCTGCATCGCGCCGGTGCCCTGCTCAATCGCCGATCTTTTCCAGGATACGGTCCAGCTTCTTGCCCTGCACCGAATGCGACGGCGCTTGCTTCACCGCGTCGTAATAGGCTTCGGGATCATAGGTGGCAATGCCAAGCTGCAGATGCTCCACCGTCAGCAGTCCCATCGTCGACAGCACCTGATAGACCCCGACATAGCGCCGCGCCTCGGCCTGCAGCCGGGCATTGCGGGCATCGAGCAGTTCCTGTTCGGCGTCCAGCACATCCAGCGTGGTGCGCGCGCCCAGCGTCGCCTCTTCGCGCACCCCGTCAAATGCGGTCTGCGCAGCACGGATCTGGCGGTCCGACGCCTCGATCGACGCGGCAGAGACTGCAAGGTTGGCCCAGGCCACACCGACATTCTGCAAGACGACCACCGCCGTCTGCTGCAGCCCGGCCCGCGCGCGGTCCTTGCCCGCCAGCGCCTGACGATACACAGCCGACAGCCGCCCGCCGGCATAGATCGTCTGGTTCAGCGTCAACCCGAAGCTTTGCGTATCCAGCCCATCGGCATTGCGGCTGGCACTCAGCCCCGCGCCAAGGGTGGGTTTCATCGCGGCGCCCGCCAGTTCCACCTGCAGATCGGCAACCGTCACCAGATGCTGTGCCTGCCGGATCTGCGGATGCGTGTTGCGGGCAACAGATTGCGCCTCTTCCATCGTGCGCGGCAATTTCGGCGCCTTGGGCAGGGCGGCCAGCCGCCCCGGGTAGGCTCCGGTTGCCGCCTTGTAAGCCTCGCGCGCGATCATCAGATCACCCTCCGCCGCCGCCAGCGCCGAACGGGACGAGGCCAGCCGCGCCTCGGCAATCGCCACATCGGTGCGGGTAACCTCGCCCACCTCGAACCGGTCCTGCGCCGCGCGCAGTTCCTGCGTGATCAGCCGGTAGTTGCTTTGCCGCAGCACCACGACCTCTTGCGCCAGCCGCACATCGACATAGGCTTGCACCGTGACAAGCAGCACCTGTTGTTCCACGTCGATCAGCGCCTGCCGCGTTGCCAGCACGCTTTCCCGGGCAATCTCGATCCCCAGCCGTGACCGGCCAAAGTCGAGCAATGTCAGCTCCGCGCTCAGCGTCAGCGATGCGCTCAGGCCTTCGACGGAGGACGCGCCTGTCACATCCGCCTTGCGCCAACCGGCTTGCGCGGTATAGCTGACCACCGGCCGCAAGCTCGACACGGAAATCGCCACATCTTCATCCGCCGCCCGCAGCACGGCACGGTTCTGATCCAGCAGGTTGGAATTGCGATAGGCCGCGATCATCGCATCGGCCAGCGTTTCGGCCTGCCCCATCGGGGCGGCGAACAGGCCCGCCGCAACCAACGCCACCACACCAAGCCAACCCCGCATCACATTCAGCCTTTCCTGCGCACCGCCCTTGCAGCGGGTAACCTGGATCGACGCCAGCGCAGGGCAAGCCCGCGCCTTCGCGATCACAGCGTAAAGCCGCGCTGCACCCCGAACCCGTCCAGAACCGGTGCCGCGGCGTTAAATACGGCGCGCCAGCTGACCTTGCCACCGGTCACATAGCCGATCTTCGCGGTGCCAAGCGGGCCCTGCATGAAGACCGCGCCGATCCGCCCGCCGTCCTTCAGCTGGGCCAAAAGCGCCTCTGGTATCTGTTCCACCCCGCCTTGCAGGGTGATCACGTCATAGGGCCCGTGTTTCGGCGCACCTTGCACCAGCGGGCCGGTGACCACGGCGGCATTGTCCACGCCCTCGTCCGACAACAGCCGCTGCGCCTCGGTGGCGAGGGCGGCATCTTCCTCGACCGCCACCACCGCATCGGCCAGCCGCGCGATCACCGCCGCCGAATAGCCAAGCCCGCACCCCAGATCGAGGACGATCTCGGTTGGCTGAATATCCAGCGCGTCCAACAGCTTGGCCAATGTCCGCGCCTCCAGAACCACCCGCCCGGCCCCGATATGCAGGTTTTCGCCGACATAGGCCGCCTCGCGCAGGTCACGCGGCACATAGGTTTCGCGCGGGACGGTCAGCATGGCGTCGATTATCGGAAACTTGGTCACATCCGACGGCCGGACCTGCGTATCCACCATCATCACGCGGCGGTTGGTGAATTCGCTCATTCTGAACTCATCGGTATGGTTTCACGCTATCGTTGTCTTGCCACAGAACCGGGGGCGTAGCAACCGGCGAAAACCGCACTTGCCTGACTTTGGCAGCGCGCGCCCAAGGCCAGCAGATCAAGCTGGTCAAAGCCCGCGCGGTTTCGCGATCAACCGTTTCGGCTCGGCAATCCTTGCGGCAAGCTGTTGCACCAGGGCCGCAATATCGGCTGCCCGGAGGCCCGCCTCGGCGTACATTTCAGCCGGGCTGGCCTGATCGATGAACCGGTCGGGCAGCGTCAGCGTCCGCACCATCCGCCCCCGGTCCAGCCCGCCGGAATTTGCCATATAGTGCAACACCAATGCGCCAAAGCCCCCCGTCGCCCCCTGCTCCAGCGTGATCAGCGCGCCATGGTCCGCCATCAGCCGGTCGATCAACGCGGTATCCAGCGGCTTGGCAAAGCGCGCATCCGCCACGGTCACCGAAACCCCCTCGGCCTCCAGTATTTCCGCTGCCAGCAGCGCCTCGCCCAGATGCGCGCCGAACGACAGGATCGCGACCTGCCCGCCTTCTCGCACCACCCGGCCACGGCCGATCGCCAGCGCCTGCCCGCGCACCGGCAACTCGACCCCCCGCCCCTCGCCGCGCGGATAGCGAAAGGCGATCGGCCCCTGATCATGCACAACCGCCGTCGCGATCATATGCACCAGATCCGCCTCGTCGCCCGCTGCCATCACCGTCATGTTCGGCAGGTTGGCCAGAAACCCGATGTCGAAAGCCCCGGCATGCGTCGCGCCGTCTTGCCCGACCAGCCCGGCCCGGTCGATGGCAAAGCGCACCGGCAGGTTCTGCAGGGCCACGTCATGCACGATCTGATCATAACCGCGCTGCAGAAAGCTGGAATAGATCGCACAAAAGGGCCGCATCCCCGACGCGGCCAGCCCCGCCGCAAAGGTCACGCCGTGCTGTTCGGCGATGCCCACATCGAAAACCCGCGCGGGAAACCGCCGCGCCATGATGTCAAGCCCCGTGCCCCCCGGCATGGCGGCGGTAATCGCCACGATCTTCGGGTCGCGTGCCGCCTCGGCGGTCAGCGTCTCGCCGAACACCTGCGTGTAGGTCGGCGCGTTCGACTTGCCCTTGACCTGCGCGCCGGTGGCCACATCGAACTTGGCCACCCCGTGATACTTGTCATCCGCGCCTTCGGCGGGGCCGTAGCCCTTGCCCTTCACCGTCACGCAATGGATCAAGACCGGACCCGAGGCGCGTGCCTTCGCTGCGCGCAAGGTGCCCAGAAGCTGGGCCATGTCATGCCCGTCAATCGGCCCGATGTAGGAAAATCCGAACTCCTCGAACAGCGTGCCGCCGCCGGGCAACCCGGTGACCAGCGCCCGGGCACGGCGCGCACCGTCACGCACCGGGCCGGGCAATGCCGCTTCGAACCCCGCCGCCGCCGCTTTCAGCGCGGCCAGCGGCCCCTTGTCGGCAATCGCGTTCAGATAGGTCGACATCGCGCCCACCGGGGGGGCTATCGACATATCGTTGTCGTTCAGGATGACGAACAGCCGTTCCTTCAGGTGCCCGGCATGGTTCATCGCCTCATAGGCCATGCCCGCCGTGATCGCGCCGTCGCCGATGACGGCGATGGTGTCGCCCACCGGCATCCCCATTTCCCGCCCCACCGCAAAGCCGAGCGCCGCCGAGATGGAGGTTGACGAATGCGCCGCCCCGAACGGATCGAACGCGCTTTCGCCGCGCTTGGTGAACCCCGAAAGCCCGCCCTTCTGGCGCAAGGTCCCCATCCGCTCGCGCCGTCCGGTGATGATCTTGTGCGGATAGCACTGGTGGCCCACGTCCCAGATCAGCTTGTCCAAGGGCGTGTTGAACACCGCATGAATGGCCACCGTCAGTTCCACCACCCCGAGGCTGGAGCCCAGATGCCCGCCGGTCTTCGACACCGCCTCGATGGTCTCGGCCCGCAACTCCGCCGCCAGCTGCGCCAGTTCGGCGTCGTTCAACACCTTGAGGTCGGCAGGGCCCGCGACGCGGTCCAATGTCGGGGTGCGGCTTGTCGCCTGCATCGGAGACTCCTCGCGAAAAAAGTGCCGTGTAGAGGTCACCCACACGGCACCAGGTCCCTGTCGCCAACAGGAAGGGAACCGGGCTGGTCGTCATGCCGCGGATCCGGGCCGGCTTTGGCCCGAACATCGTGCGGGGGGCGGCCACACCGCCCCCCGAAAGGTTTTACACCGTTGCCCGGTTCGGCAACATGAGGTTGCTCCAGGTGTTCGGATCGGGCGTTTCCCGGCTTTCCGCAGGCAGCAAGGTGCCCACCAACCAGATCACGGCCAGAACCAGCCCGAACCCCACCACCACAGTGGCGGCATAGCCCGCGCCCTTCAGCATCTCCGCCCCGATCCAGGTCGTCAGATGCGCCCGGCGCGACGGTGTTCCGAAATAATCGTCAGACATCTATCCCTCCTCAGTCCAGCGGCGCATAGCCGTGAAGTTGTGCCCAGACATACCAGTTGTCGACAACCGTGCCGGTCAGCAGGATCCCGATGCCCCCGGTCAGCGTGACCAGGATCGCGAACCACCAGGCCCAGCGGTGAATACCTTCCATCGTGGCATTGAATCCCATCGTCCAGCGCCAGAACAAGGCGGCGCGTTCCGATGCCGTCCCCCGGTCGACGATCTGTTCCAGTTCCCGGTCGCCGCCGAAACGGCTTACCGCAAGGATCGTCGCCCCGTGCATGGCAAACAGCAGAGCCGAGCCGTACAGGAACACGATGCTGAGCGCATGGAACGGGTTGTAGAACAGATTGCCATAAGACAGCGAGAAGTTGTTGGTCCAGTCAAGATGGCTGAAGATGCCATAGGGTACCGCCTCGGACCAGCTGCCCATCAGGATCGGCCGGATCAGGCCCAGCACCAGAAACAGCCAGATGGCACTGGCAAAGGCATAGCACACATGCTTGCCCATCCCCAGCGCCTGCGCCCGAAGGTAGGTTCGTACCCACCATGACAGCACCGACACGAGCAGAAAGAACGATGCGATCAGGAAATAGCCGCCTTCCGCCAGCGGCGGGATGCGCAATCCCCATTCCGGCCCCGGCGGATCAAGCGAGAACCAGAACAGGTCGCGCAGGAACACCGCGGGGTTGAAGCCCGCCTGATGCCAGTACCAGCCGCCCACCATGGTGAACCAGACCAGCCCGGAGAAGAGCGAGATCGTGCCCATCGTGCCCAGATAGATCGGGCCAAGCTGGGCGTTGCCGAACCAGCCAGCAAGGGTGGAAAACGATGCCCCCTTGCCCCGGTTCGCCAGATCCACCGCCTCGACCATCCCCATCTCCGGGGCGCCACGAACCTGAACCTGATTGAAGATGTTCTGATACTCAGCCATTGACGCCTCCCGGAATATTGGCCCACCACGGCAGCTGCAGCCACCAGTCCCACCAGACGACCCACTGGTCGAACCAGATGGTGCCGGAAATCACGATGCAGATGGCGCTCCAGAAGCCCGCATTCAGCGCCAGCAACAGGCCCAGCCGATGGATGCCCAGCGTGCCCACCGAATAGCCGATGAAATCCCGGAAGAAGGTGTCTTCATGATCGGGGGTGCGCATCTCGCGGCCCTTTTCGGGGTTCGCCGCCGAAAGCACCAGCGCACCATGCAACGACAACGCCAAGGCCGTAGTGAAAAAGAAGCTCACCGCAAGCATGTGCGCCGGGTTGTAGTGGAAATTCCCGTATTGGTAGCCCGTGTTCGACACCCAATCGAGATGCGTGAAGATGCCGTAGGGAAAGGCATAGCCCCAGGCCCCCATCAGCACCGGACGGATCACCACCAGCGTGAGATAGGCGAAGATCGCCACCCCGAAGGCCACGGGCACATGATAGCCCATGCCCAGCTTGCGGCAGATTTCAACCTCGCGCAGCGCCCAGGAGATGAAGGATGCCGCCGCGCACATGGTGACCAGCTGCCAGATCCCGCCATCGAGCAGCGGCGCAAAGCCCAGACCGTATTCCACCCCCGGCGGGTCGATTGAAATCAACCAGGGGTTCCACACCCCCTCCATCGCCGTGCCGTAAAAGATCAGGATGGTTCCCAACGCCGCGAAAAAGAATGTCGTGACGCCGAAGAAGCCGACATAGAAAGGCCCGACCCAGAAGTCGAACAGATTCCCGCCGACCAGCGTGCCACCCGGCACGCGGTATTTTCGTTCGAAGCTGAGCAGTGCCATGCTTCCCTCTCCACTTGCGCAAGCCTGTTCCCACCGGACGCGGGCGGCCTTGCCTGAAGTTGCATTCTGTCTGGTTGTGGCGGGCGACCGCCGGCAGCGGCCGCCCGCGACAGGGGTAGGCCCGCTACTCGGTTACGACGGGGGCGGCGCGATTGTATTTCGCGGCGGCCTGGTCGAACCAGTTGTAATCGGGGGTGCTGAGCAGGACGAGGTGAATCATCGCTGCCAGGAGGAAGAGGAACACACCCTGCGCAACAAACACGCGACGGGGGTCGAAGATCAGCCAGATCTTGTAGAATTTCGACATGTCTTGTTCCTCCTCAAAGCCACGGACGCCAGAACCACACCGCCAGATGAGCGACGATGGCGATGGCTGTGAACAGCCAAAGCCCGCTCATGTAGACGGAGTGCAGCTCTTGCGCCTGCTCGTCGGTAAGACCTGTAAAACTCAGGTCACTTCTATCAGCCATAGTATCCTCCGAAGGGGTTGACTGACGCCGCATGCCCTGCGGCTGGGTTCACGGCTTGGCGGTATGCCTCCCCGAGTTTCTCCGCACCCCCCCCTCTCAGACGGAAGGGGCTGCGGTGAATGTCATCTCCGGCGGTGTGGGCGCACGTCCCGCAGGATAATCAAGCTGCCGGGATGTCCGGTCCCGGGCGAACTGCACTTCCCGCCGGTGGCGGAAAGCGAAGGGCACATCCCGTCAGGGACGAAAGATCGCCGGCGTGATCGCCCCGGCCTCGCGCCAGGCCCGGGCCAACGGCCCGTGCACCGGCAGTTGCCGTTCGGTGATCAGGTTCCAGACCCAGGATACCGTGGCGAAGGGGATCGCCATCAGAAAGATCAGGGTGAAATAGATGCGGAACTCGGCCCGCGGTGTGCGGTGGGCGTGATGCCCGCCATGGTCTCCGGCTGTATGATCACTCATGCGACCCTCCCTTGGTCTTGGTGGCCGTGGCCTGCGGATCGCTCCGCAGTGCCGCGACAAATTCCAGAACGACGCGTTCGGCGCCTTGGTCCAGTGCCGATTTCTCGGCCGCGTCACGCAAGCTGCGCGCAGCGGAAATCCGTGTCAGAACCGGGTGTTCGCTGACGATCCGGTCCAGTTCCAGCTGCGCGTCGACATCCCAGGGGAAATCGCGGCGCAGCGTCGTTGGCGTGGCCGCCGCACTGTCCATCTCGGTGCCCAACGGCAGGATGTGGAACAGCGCCTCAAAGAGCCCGTTGCAGACTTCCTGCAAGATCCAGACCGCGCCCGCATAGCCCATGAAGGGCGTGCCAGTGTGCCGCCGGATGGCCGCCCCCGGAAAACTCGCGGCGATGAAACTGGGCGCAGGTCCATGGCCGCCCTTCATTTCCGCCATGTAGATCTTCTCGTTAATCGACCCCATCACGATCAGCGGCCGGTGCTGGCGCAGCATCGCGCGCACCGCCTCGTTGTTGGTTTTGGTCCCCGCCACCCGCGCCACGGCAAAGGCGCAGGGCAGGCCCAGATCATTCTCCAGGTAGCTCCGCACACCGCGCGCATAGGTCTCGTTCGCGACGATGGCGAAATTCGCCGTGGCGAAGAAATCCTGCGTCACCGAACGCCACAGATCCCAGACCGGCTTCAGCGTCGAATGCTTCTCAACCGCAATGAACGGCTGCGGGTCAAGGCCCAGCATTTCCCCCAGCGTTTCCAGAAACTTGGTCGTCGATTCCAACCCGAACGGCGCTTGCAGATAGGGCTTGCCCAGACATTCCGCCAACCCGCGCCCGAACTCGCGGTACATCACGATGTTGACGTCGGCATTCACCAGATTGCGCATTTCGGCCAGATGCGCGCCCAAGGGCATCACCATGTTGACCTCGGCGCCAATGCCTTCGACCAGACGGCGGATCTCATGCAGATCCGACGCCATGTTGAAGGTGCCGTACATCGGCCCCAGGATGTTGACACGCGGCTTTGCACCCTCAGGCCGGTCAGCCTCGGGCGGCATCCGACCCTTGGTCATGCCGAACTCGGTAAAGATCCAGGTCATCGCCCGGTCGGCGCACTGCCACTGATCCTCGTCAATCGTGCGCGGCAGAAAGCGCTGGATGTTGGTGCCCGCAGGCGTCACGCCGCCACCGATCATCTCGGCAATCGACCCGGTGACAACCACCGCAGGCAGCGCCGGGTCCAGCGTTTTCCACGCCCGCGCCATCGACGCCTCGGTCCCCGAACTCATCTCGCCTTCGCCCAGGCCGGTCACCACAATCGGCAACTCATGCGGCGGCAGTGCGTCTGTGTAGTGCAACACGCTGGTCACCGGCAGGTTTTCACAGCCAACCGGCCCGTCGATCACCACCTGCAGACCCTTGACCGCGCAGAATGCGTAGATCGCCCCCCAGTAGCCCCCGGCCCGGTCATGATCCTGGATCAGCATCAGATCATCTCCTCGGCCTTGGCAGCTTTCGCGGCCTTGTCGAGCTTCTTCTGGTGCAGCGCGCGATAGTCCGGCCGCAGGTTGGGGCTGCCTTCCCAGATGCCTGCCGTATCGCCACGGCCCACACCCTCGAAAAACGCTTTCATTCCATCCATACGATCGCGGTTCGCCATCGCCGCATTCACCACCTGCGCCAGCGATCCAGCCCCCGCAGGCCCCATCAGGGGCCGCGCCGATATCAGGTTGGTGAAATACAGTGCCGGCACTGCCAGCTCCTTCGCCTTCTGCACCACGGGCGTTGTCCCGATGGCCAGATCAGGCCGGAAGCCTTCCATCGCGGCGCAGTCATCTTCCAGCGAGGCGCGGTATTTCACCGCCACGCCCTTGGCGGCCAGCCAGTCGCGGTCGGCCTCGCTCCACTCGTTCTTGGCGCAGGCGGTACCGACATAGACCACATCCGCACCGCTTTCGATCAGCAGCCGGGCTACCAGCAATTCGCTGCCCTCATAGCCGCTGACAGTGATCCGCCCCTTGACCGGTGCGGCCGCCAACGCCGCCCTGATCGCCGGGCCGAAGGCATTCTGCGCTGCATTCACCTGCGCGGCAGGCACGCCGTAAGCCTCGCCGATTGCCGCCATCCATGCCATGGTGCCGTCCAGCCCCACCGGAGCCGACCCCACGACTTTGCGTCCCGCCGCCTGAAACTCGCGGATCGACGCGGTATAGAACGGGTGGATCGCCGCCACGACCTTGCTGTCGAGCGCTGCATACAACTCGCGCCATTCGCGGCACGGCACGACCGGCCCAGCGGCAAGACCCATCGGGGCCAGCATCGCGCCGATCATCATCGGGTCCGCCGGGAACATCTCGCCCAACAGCGCCACAGTCGGGCGGTCCGACCGCCCCCGTTCGGGTGCCTGCACCGGCCCCGCCTCGATCTCGGCGCGGGCGTATTTCAGCATGGCGCCCGCCAACACATCCTTCGCCTCGGCATGAGTCGGCACACCGAACCCGGGCACGTCGATACCAACGATGCGCACGCCATTGATTTCGCTTGGCAACAGCTTCAGCGGCACGCCACTTGCCGTCGGCACGCAAAGGTTCGTCACCACCACCGCATCATAGCGGTCCGGATCGGCCAACTCGTGCACCGCGTCGCGAATGTCTTCGAACAGTTTTCCGGTGACCAGCGATTCCGAATTGAACGGTACATACCCGACTGATCGGCGGGCCCCGTAGAAATGGCTGACGAACGTCAGCCCGTACACGCAGCACGCCGATCCCGACAATACCGTCGCCACCCGCCGCATCCGCAAGCCCACCCGCAACGACCCGAACGCCGGGCACATCGACTGCGGCTTGTCATGCGGCCCTTGCGGATAATCGCGCGCGAACCCGTCCAGCAATTCCGAATTTCCCGCCGCCCGCGCCGCCGCTTCCATCGTGGCGGCGCCCGCATGGCACCCCATGCCATCCGCGATCAGCGGCGCAGCACCATCGGACGGCAGGCTTGAGCCCCCCGTCACCGGGGTGTTGCCAGCCTGATCATTGCGGACATCGTCAGCCATCACTTGCCACCTTTGGCGGCAATGGCCTTCAACGCGGCTTCCATCTTTGCCAGCGCGTCGAGGTCACACATTGTCATACACCACTTCAAGCGAGGCTTTCGGCTCGGCATTCCTGCCGCGCATGTCCATGTCGGTGGCCGGGGTCAGCACGAAATCCGCGCCCGTCGTCTCGGCATCGAACAGGTTCAGCAACCCGTCCTGCGTCAGGGGCTTTGGCCGCACCGGCGGCGCAATCGCCACCGCATCGCCAAGCGATGCAAACAGTGGCCCCCATTCGCTTTCATAGCTGCCAACAATCTGATAATTTGCGCTTTTCTTGCGCAGATCATCGTTTTGCGGAATCGCCGCCAGCACCGGAATGCCCACGCTTTCCGCAAAAGCCGCAGCCTCGCCGGTGCCGTCATCCTTGTTGATCACCAGCCCTGCGATACCGACATTGCCGCCCAGCTTGCGGAAATATTCCACCGCCGAACAGACGTTGTTGGCCACATACAAGGACTGCAAATCGTTCGAGGCGACCAGGATCACCTTCTGCGCCATGTCGCGCGCGATCGGCAGTCCGAACCCGCCGCAAACCACGTCGCCCAGGAAATCCAGCAGCACATAGTCAAAGTCCCAGTCATGGAACCCCAGCTTTTCCAAAAGTTCGAACCCGTGGATGATCCCGCGCCCGCCGCAGCCGCGCCCCACTTCCGGGCCGCCCAGCTCCATCGCGAACACCCCGCCGCGCTTGAAGCAGACATCGCCGATCTTCACCTCTTCCCCCGCCAGCTTCTTGCGGGTGGACGTTTCGATGATCGTCGGGCAGGCCTTGCCGCCGAACAGCAGGCTTGTGGTATCCGATTTTGGGTCGCAGCCGATGAGGAGGACGCGCTTGCCCATCTCGGCCATCATGTGGCTGAGGTTGGCCAGCGTGAAGGATTTCCCGATCCCGCCTTTGCCGTAGATCGCGATGATCTGGGTCTTCTTCGTCGGCTCCCCCTGCGGGATTTCCAGCGAAGGTTCCTCATGCGCCTCGTCGCGCAGACGGTTGTCGAAATCCTTCAGGTTGGGGACGTCGTTCATGCGTGGCCACTCCAATCAAGGATCATTTTCAGGCAGTTGGCGTCCGAAAACGCCGTCTCATAGGCCGCCGGGGCATCTGCTGCCGGGCGCGTGTGGGTAATCAGTCCCGCCAGCGACAGCGCACCGCTTTCGATCAGCGCGCGGGTGGCGGTCAGGTCTTCGGGCGTCCATTCGCTGGCAATGCGGATGCGCGCCTCTTTCATGAAAGCGGGCGGAAAGGCAAAGGCCACCGGCTCGGTGTAGAACCCCGCCAGCACCACTTCGCCGCCGCGCGCAAGCCGCGGGATCAGCATGTCGATCAGACCGACAGCCCCCGAGGCATCATAGATGGCGCGGTAATCGCGGCGCGTGTCGTCCTCAGGCGCAATCACCGGGTAACCCATGGCACCAGCGCGGCGCGCCGGATCAATCTCCCAGACCGTCGGCGCAGGCGCACCTGCCGCCACGGTCAGCCGCGCCAGCAACCGGCCAAGGGTGCCATGCCCAACGATCAGATCGGGCAGCGCCGTGTTGAAGCCCGCCAGCGCATGCCGCGCCGTGGCCGCCAGCGCCAGAAGCGCGCCTTCCGCCCCCATGCCGGGATCAAGCCGCGCCACCCGGCCCGCCTTTGTCACCAGATGCCGCGAGGCCCCGCCGAAGAGGCCCTTTACATTGCCCGCAAAGCAGTTGGCCCCCGGCACGAACACATGCTCGCCAGCACGAAAGCCCGAATTTGCCCCAGCCTCGACCACGACGCCCGAAGCCTCATATCCCGGCACCAGCGGATAGCCCATGCCCGGAAACGGCGGCATCGTGCCCGCCCAGAAAAGCTTTTCAGTGCCGGTGGAAATGCCGGAATGCGCGACCTCGACCACCAGATCCTCGTCGCCCGGCGCGTTCAGGCCAAGGCTTTCCAGCCCCAGGTCCTTCGGTCCGTGCAAGATGACTGCGGTCGTTCTCAAGCGCTCTTCCCCCTGAAGGTCTCTGCCGCCCCTCTTCGGGGGAGTCGGCTGCGGAACCATCTCATAGTGTAAGTCTAACCTTACATTCTTGACTGTCAATTAAATTAGACACTTTTGCAGCATCAATCGTTAGACCCGTCGCGCAGTCACCGCAGAGGTGATGAACGGCCGCTGTCCGGGGCGCGAACGCACCTCACCGAAACCCGCCGCGCGGCACAAATCGGCAATCTCCACCGCCGACCGCGTGCGCCCGGTCTGCATCGCCAGCGTGTAGATGGCGAAATACACATCGGTCGCCGGGTCCGGCCACGCCCCCCCCGACATCGGCTCCGAGATGATCAGCCGCCCGCCCGGTGGCAACGCGGCATGCACCGCCGTCAGCAACGCCGCAACCGTCGCATCGGCATGGTCATAAAGCACCCGGATCAGACTGATCGCATCCGCACCTTGCGGCAGCGGATCGTCGCGGAAACTACCCGGCACGATCCTGACCCCCGGCCCCAACCGCGCCCCCGCCACCACGGCGGGCAGATCGAACAACGTCAGCGCGATCCCGGGATGCGCCCGCCCCACGGCGGCCAGAAACGCCCCCGTGCCCCCGCCCACATCCATCAGCCGGGTGATGCCGCGAAAATCCACCAGCCGCAGCGTGTCTTCCGCGACCAGCCCCTGACTGTCGGCCATCAGTTGCGAATAGCGCGCGGCAAGACCGGGGTCCGCCGCCCCACCCGCGCCAAACACATAGGGCCAGAACCCCGCCAGTTCCGGCTTCGTCTCGCCCCGGAAAAACGCAACCGGATCGGCCAGATCGCGGTAGAGCACCGGATGATGCCGCACCATCGCCTCCAGCCCCGGCACGGTCAGGAACGCTGCCCCGCGCGTGGTCAGATGCCACAGATCGCCCCGCCTGCGCAAAAGCTTCAGCGCAGCCCCGGCCTGCAACAGGATCGCCATCCGCGCCACCGGCACGTCCCGTGCCAGTGCGGCCACCGCCGCAGGCCCTTCTGCCAGCCGGTGCAGCACGCGCAGCTCAACCAGCGCCAGCAGCGCCTGGCTTTGCACGAATCCGGAAACGATGGAAAACAGCGCCTCCCCCTCGGCCCGCGCGATGCCGCGCAAGCCCGGCACCCGCGCGCAGATCCGGTGAAACCACGGCTGCAAGGCCAGCCGCGCCGCCCAGCCGGGGCGTACGCGCCCCGCCGCCGGCCCCGCGCCCAGCCCCAGATCGGTCATCCTGCCCCCGCCACCCGGGCGCGCAGATCGACCGGCGTCATCTTTTCGGCGTAAGCCCGCACCATCTGCGCCAGCATCGCCTCGCCGGGGCAGGACGGGATCGAGGCAATGGCCCCGCCCAGAATGTCCTTCAGATGCCGCACCGCGCCCAAAACGCCCATCAGCGCCACGGCATTCGGCCGCCCATGCACCGCATCCTGCCCTGCCGGCTTGCCCGTCTCATCGGCCGACATCAGCGCGTCCTTCAGATCGTCCGCCACCTGAAACGCCTCGCCGATCCGCGCGCCCAACTCTTCCCATGGTTCCGCGTCCTGCCCGGCCGCCAGCGCCCCCATCTGGGTCGCGGCAACGAACAGCGCCCCGGTCTTGGCTTGGTGATAGGCCCCCAGATTGACCTGCGCCTCCGATTCCCAGCCCTGTCCCGCACAAATCCCGCCGGGCATGCCGGTTCGTTGCGCCAGCACCCGCACAAGATGCAGCGCGCGTATCGGCTGATCCCCCGCCGCCCGCGCCAGCACCTCGAACGCCAGCACGATCAGACTGTCGCCCGCCAGCACGGCCAGCGGCTCGCCATACGCCTTGTGCACCGTCGCCTTGCCGCGCCGCATGTCGGCATCGTCAAAGGCGGGCAGATCGTCATGTACCAGGCTCGCGCAATGGATCAGTTCCAGCGCCGCTGCGGCGGCATCGCTGATCCCCGGCCGGTCATCGCCGCAAGCCATCGCCACCGACAACAGGATCGTCGGCCTGATCCGCGCGCCCCCCGGCGTCACCGAATAGTCCAGCGCCTGCGCCAGCCGCCCCGGCACTGCGCCACCGACACCCTGACCCAGCCGGATCGCCTCTGCCACTGCGGTTTCAATCCGTGCCGAAAGCCCCATGCCGCGCGCTCCCTATCGCCGGGTGTGCTCCGGCATCTGACACCAAGTTTTGCACCGCGACGGCAGATGTGTAAACAAAAACTTACAGCATGATGTAATTTCGTGTTTACAGCCCCCCGCACAAGGCTAAACTTCCCGCATGGAAACTCCCGCCCAATCGGTTGTTGTCATCGGCGCCGGAATGGGCGGCCTTGCCGCTGCCATCCGGCTTGCCGCTGCAGGGGCCACCGTCACCGTGCTGGACACCGCCGCCAGCCCCGGCGGCAAGATGCGCACCGTCCCCTCGCCCGCTGGCCCGGTCGATGCCGGCCCCACCGTGCTGACGATGCGACACGTCTTCGACAACCTCTTTGCGCTGGCCGGGGAACGTCTCGAGGATCACATCACCCTGATCGCGCAACCGATTCTTGCCCGGCACTGGTGGCCAGACGGATCCCGCCTCGATCTGCACGCAGACCCCGAGGCGACCCTGACCGCCATCGAAGCCTTCGCCGGCCCGCGCGAGGCACAGGCCTTCCGCCGGTTCGACGCCCTCTCCGCCGCGCTCTTCCGCACCTTCGATGCACCGGTAATGCGGGCCGCGAAACCCGATCTCGGCCGGATCACCCGCGCCGCCCTCAGCCAACCCCGGCTCTGGCCCGCCCTCCTGCCCGGCATGACCCTGACCCGCCTGTTGCGGCTGCACTTCCGCGACCCGCGCCTTGTGCAACTGTTCGCCCGCTATGCAACCTACGTCGGTGGCAGGCCCGCCCACTCTCCCGCCGTGCTGTCGCTGATCTGGCGGGCCGAGGCGCAGGGTGTCTGGGCCGTAGAAGGCGGCATGCACCAGCTGGCCCTTGCGCTGGCCGCGCTGGCCCAACGTCTGGGCGTGCGCTTTCGCTACGCCACGCCTGCCCTCGGGATCGTCAGCCAACAGGGCCGCGTCAGTGGCGTGCAGATCGAGGGTGGCATCACCCTGCCCTGCACGGCTTGCGTCTTCAACGGTGATCCCGCCGCGCTGGTCCAGGGTCTGCTCGGCCACGATCCCGCCACCGCCATTCCCCGCAAAGCCGTCACGCCGCGCAGCCTTTCCGCCTGGGTGTGGTCCTTCGCGGCCACACCGCAGGGGCCCCTCGCCCGCGACCTGATCCATCACAACGTCTTTTTCAGCGCCGACCCCGATGCCGAATTCGGCCCCATCGGGGGCGGCCGGATGCCCGACCAACTCAGCCTCTACCTTTGCGCCGAAGACCGGGCGACAGGCAGGCCACCGCCCCTCGAACGATTCGAGATCATCGTCAACGCGCCCGCCGGCCATGCGGCCACGGATCAGGAGTATGCCCAATGCAGCAGCCGAACCTTCGATCCGATCCGCCATCTGGGCCTGACTTTCGAACCGCAACCGCAGGCCCCGTCGCTGACCACCCCGGCAATGCTGGACCGGCTCTTTCCGGGATCGAAAGGGGCGATCTACGGGCGCAGCCCCGAAGGTCTGCTGGCAGCCTTTCAGCGTCCCCCGGCGAAAACCTCGCTGCCGGGCCTGTTCCTGGCCGGGGGCGGGGCGCATCCGGGGGCGGGGGTGCCGATGGCAGCCCTCTCCGGCCGGCACGCGGCCGAGGCGATCATGACCGGCCTGACTTTTCCGTCGACGTGCCGCCCGACGGTTATGCCTGGTGGTATCTCGACGGCATCTCCGACGACGGGGCGCGCGCCGTCTCGGTGATCGGTTTCATCGGTTCGGTGTTTTCGCCCTGGTACAAATGGTCCGGCCGCCGCGACCCGCAGAATCACTGCTGTATCAACGTCGCCACCTATGGCCCCGGCGCGCGCTTCACCATGACCGACCGGGGCCGCCCCGCGCTGCGCCAGTCGCGCGACACGCTGCAGGTCGGCCCCTCATCCATGCACTGGAACGGGCGGCAACTGATTGTCACCGTTGACGAAATCGGTGCGCCGCCGATGATTACCCCGGTGCGCGGCACCATTACCCTGACCCCGCAAGCCATCACCGGAACCGAGGTGCTGCTCACCCCCGACGCCCGCCACCTCTGGCGCCCGTTCGCGCCAACCGCCCACATCGACGTGAACCTGACGCAGGGCCACCGCTGGCAGGGCCA
>JAYSYZ010000285.1:0-6929 GCA_043727195.1 Paracoccaceae bacterium | reverse complement strand
CCTGCCATGCGCCGCCGCCCAGACGGTCCAGCAGTCCCTCTTCATGGCCGTAGCGGCTCAGAAGCTCGATATTTTCAACTGGAAGGTAAAGCTTTGCGTTCTCGGCATATTCCAGCGCCACGCAGGCATGCGGCGCGCCAAGCGCGGTGATCGTCTCCAGCCCCAGATAGCGCCCGACGCCATGTTCGACATGCACCACCAGATCGCCGGGGGTCAGGGTATCGACCTCGCGCAGGAAATTGTCGGCCTTGCGCTTCTTGCGCGGCTTGCCGATCATCCGGTCGCCCAACACATCCTGTTCGGCAATCACCGCCAGGCCCGGTGCGGTAAATCCGGCCTCCAGAGGCCAGATCATCAGAAAGAGATCACCCTTTCCGTCCGGGACATCGCGGAAATCGGCAACCTCACGCGCGCCCAACAGCCCCTGATCGGACAACAGGCCCTTCAGCCTTTCACGCGCGCCTTCAGACCAGCTTGCAACCACCACCTGCCCGGTTTGCAAAAGTGACTGAACATGATCGCTTAAAACAGCGAAAAGGTTTATCTTTTCCTGCTGCCGCTCTGGCGCGAAACTGCGCCCGATCCGCGCGCCCGCGTCCAGCACCCCCGGCCCCGGGCTTTGCGAAAGGGGCAACAGCTGGATCACACGGTGGCCAGCAATAGCCGCCTCCCAGCCCGCATCGTCCAGATACAGCAACCCTGGCGCCACCGGTTTGTAGACCGTATCCAGCCGCCCTTTCGCCCCCATCGCCTCGGCCCGCGCGTCATAGCTGTCGTCGATACCCTCCCACCGCGCCAGCCGCGCCGGGGTGATCTGGTCGTCCAGCATGATTGCGGTCGCGGGCAGATAGTCGAACAGCGTCTCAAGACCCGCGTGAAAGAACGGCAGCCAATGCTCCATCCCCTGATGCTTGCGTCCCGCACTCACCGCCTCGTACAAGGGGTCGTCCGCTCCCGCCGTGCCAAACTCGATCCGGTAGTTCTGCCGGAACCACGCAATCGTTGTCGCGTCGAGCATCACTTCCGACACTGCGGCAAATTCGACTGCTTTCAGCTTTTCGACCGTCCGTTGGCTGTCGGGATCAAATCGGCGCGCGCCATCCAGCACATCACCGAAAAAATCCAGTCGAATCGGCCCCCCCGGTCCCGGCGGAAAGATATCGACGATTCCGCCGCGCAGCGCATAATCCCCCGGCTCCGCCACCGTCGAGACGGGCGAGAATCCGGTCCGCGCGAGGAAATCTTTCAGACGCGTCTCATCCACCCGGTCGCCCACCCGTGCCCGGAACGAGGCCGCCCGCACCACATCGCGCGCGGGCACCCGCTGGGTGGCGGCATTCAGGGTCGTCAGCACCACGAACGGGCCCGCCAACCCGTCGGCCAGCACAGCCAGCGTCGCCATCCGCCGGGCCGAGATGTCGGGGTTGGGGCTGACCCGGTCATAGGGCAGGCAGTCCCAGGCCGGGAATTCCAGCACGACGGCATCGGGTGCGAAAACGGCCAGTGCCGTCCGCATCGCCTCGGCCCGCTTATCATCGCGGGCAACGTGAATGACCGGCCGCCCGCGCGCCAGTTCGCGCGCCAATAGCCGTGCGTCAAAGCCTTCTGGCGCGCCGCCAAGGATGATGCGCTCTGCCGCCATCTGATCGCCCTGCCCTGTCGCTGCCCGGATCAGTACAGCACGGAAATGTTCAGGTTTTGCCACATCCCGAACATTGCTGTCACGAATATGGCCACCATGCCAATACCTTGCGTGACCCGCCGGTGGATGATCAGCCGCCGGTGCAAGGCGGCGCCGGTATTCTCTCCCGCTGCAATGCGGCGGCTGCTGTATACGCTCAGCCAGACAACAATGCTCATCGGCGCCAGTAGCAGAAACACCGCCTGGGCAAATTCCACCTCGTAATAGAACCCCAGAACCGCGATCATGGTCAGCCAGAAAAACCCAACCGCGACGATCATGACCGCACCCTTTTGCACGAATGACAACAACCGGCTGGCATTGATGCGGACCATGTCCTCGACATCCTGTTGCGCCTGCCCGCCCTCCCGGCGACCGCGCTGGATCATGTCCTGCGGAACACCCAGAACCCAGTGACTGGTGGATGACCACGCCACGGCCAGCGCAATCCAATACCACAGGTTGGAAAACGACCGCATGTCGATGACGTCGAAAACAGTGTCGAAAAGGTCCAAGAAACGAGTCTTCCTTTCCACCCAGAACGGCGCGTGGCGCGCAGAACGTTCCTCGCCTCTCTTGAGGCCCGCCCCTTTCCATGGCAGGCAGACGTCAAAGCCGCAAGCCCCCGCTTGCACGGCACCTCAAGGACATCGCCGATGCAGCCCCTGTTCGCACCCTATCCGCAAACCCGCCTGCGCCGGATGCGCCGCACTGCCGCCCTGCGGGACCTGGCGCAAGAGACCCGGCTGACGACAGCTGATCTGATCTGGCCGGTCTTTGTGCGCGACGGCGTCAATCTTCGCGAACCGGTGGCATCAATGCCGGGGGTGGACCGGCTTACTGTCGATCAGGTGGTCAGGGCGGCAGAAACCGCAGCCGGCTTGGGCATTCCGGCAATATGTCTGTTTCCCTACACCGATCCCGCGCTGAAGACCGCCGACTGCCGCGAGGCGTGGAATCCCGACAACCTCGTCAACCGGGCGATCCGGGCGATAAAGGCGGCGGTCCCCGACATCGCGGTGATGACGGATGTGGCGCTTGATCCCTTTAACGCGCTTGGCCATGACGGGCTGGTGCGCGACGGCATTATCCTGAACGATGAAACCATCGGGGCGCTGGTCAAGATGGCCCTTGCGCAAGCCGAAGCTGGGGCCGACATTCTGGGGCCGTCGGACATGATGGATGGCCGGATCGGCGCGATGCGCGGGGCGCTTGAGGCGGCCGGTCACAAGGATGTGGCGATCCTCAGTTATGCCGCCAAATATGCCAGCGATTTTTACGGCCCGTTCCGCGATGCGGTGGGGGCGTCGGGGGCGCTGAAGGGCGACAAGAAAACCTATCAGATGAACCCCGCCAACAGCGACGAAGCGCTGCGCCTGGTGGCCCGTGACCTTGCAGAGGGCGCCGATATGGTGATGGTCAAACCCGGCATGCCGTATCTGGACATCTGCCGCCGGGTCAAGGATGCCTTCGGCGCGCCGACTTACGCTTATCAGGTGTCGGGCGAATATGCGATGATCCGGGCCGCCGCGCTGAACGGCTGGATCGACGGCGAGAAGGTGATGATGGAAAGCCTGCTTTGCTTCAAACGCGCCGGTTGCGACGGGATCCTGACCTATTTCGCCCCCGAAGCAGCCCGCCTGATACGCGGATAACGCTCCGTCTTTATGGCAGGGCGCTGAAAGCCGGATCGCGGCTCCGGCTGCGCCCGAGCTTTCGCTCTACTGCAACTGCCCTTGCACTGTTGCGGTCAGGTCGTTCAGCGAAAACGGCTTGGGCAGAAACACCGAATTCGGAATCCGCGCCTGCCCTTCCGACAGGCAGTCTTCGGCATAGCCCGATACAAAGATCACCGGCACGTTCGGCCGGTCCTGCAACGCGATCCGCACCCAGGACGGGCCGTCCATGCCCGGCATCACCACATCGGTGACAAAGACATCGACGTCCAGCGACCGGTCTTCCAGGGTCTTGAGGGCATCTTCGGCATTCTCCGCCTCCAGCACGGTATAGCCGCGCAACCGCAAGGCGCGGCTGGCAAAGGCCCGCACCGGTGCCTCGTCCTCGACCAGCAGCACAACCCCCTCGCCCTGCCGCATCAACGTCTTGCGTGGCGCCTCTCGCACCGGCTCCACCGGTGCCACTTCGGCATGAACCGGAAAATACAGGGTGAATCTGGTCCCCTCACCCACCACCGAATCCACGAAGATGAAACCGCCGGATTGCTTGACGATCCCGTAAGCGGTCGACAGACCCAGCCCGGTCCCCTCGCCGACCCGCTTGGTGGTGAAGAACGGCTCAAAGATTTTCTGCAACCGGTCGTGCGGAATGCCGATGCCGCCGTCACTGACCCTGATCACCGAATAGTCGCCGGCGGGCACCGATGCACGGTCCCGCTGCAGCGGCGCGGCAAGCCGCACCGGCTCGGTCTCGATGTGGATCGTTCCGCCCTGGGGCATGGCATCGCGCGCATTGACGACCAGGTTCATCAGCACCTGTTCCAGTTGGCGCTTGTCCGCGCGGATCCGGCCCAGATCCTTGCCCGGCGCATGGCTGACCCGGATCAGCTTCATCTCCACCTTCTCACCCACCAGCCGGTTGAGCAGATGCGTCAGGTCCGACAACACCTCGCACAAGTCCAGTTGTTCCGGCTTCAGCGTCTGCTTGCGCGAGAAGGCCAGCAATTGCCCGACCAGCGCCGCCGCCCGGTTGGCATTCTGGCGGATCTGTTCAAGATCGGCAAATTCCGGGTCCTCGCGGCCATGCCCCAGCAACAACAGATCGCAATGGCCCGAGATAGCGGTCAGAAGGTTGTTGAAATCATGGGCAATTCCGCCTGCAAGCTGGCCGATTGCCTGCATTTTCTGGCTTTGCGCGAACTGTGCCTCCAGCGTCTTCAGCTTGGTCGCATCGTTCAGCACCGCCAGCACGCCGGGCCGTCCGCCCTCGACAATCCGGCGCAGCGTCACCTGCAGAAAGCTGTCCTCGCCCATCCGACGGGCGCGCATCACCTCGGCGCCACCGGGCAGGCGTTCTGCCGCCACATCGGCCAGCCAGTCCGCCACCGGCCGCCCCAGCCCCTCGAACAGATCATGGAACATCGCCGTGCCCAGATCGCCCTGCCACATCAGATCGCGCGCCGCCTTGTTGGCCACCCTCAGCGCCCCGTCCGGGGCGAACGTCATCAGCGCCACCGGCACATGTTCGAAATCCGCGCCGACTGCCTCGGTGCCCTCACGCTCGGGCGAGGGCAACAGAAAGATCTCGCGTCGTTCGCCCTGCCCGGCTATTTCGGCCAGTATGGCGCGGCGCGGGCCGTCGTGGCCGATCACCGTCACCTCTTCGCCGGACCGGATCGTGCCGCCGTCCAGCACATCTTCCACCCGCTTCGGACGCCGGCCCAGCAGCCGCCGCATCGCCTCGTTGGAAAACAGGATCACCCCGGCCTTGTTCAGGACCAGCATCGGCAGGCTCAGGGTTTCCGCGCCGCGGGCACCGAACCCCCGGTCGTGAAATTCCTCGACCCGCCACAGAAACCGCCCCGGCCCGGTCACATGCACCGCCAGCCGCAATGTCCCGCCCCGCGTTGCCACATCCTCGCGCGCGGCCCCTGCCATCCCGGCGCGGGTCTGCAGCCTGAACAGCACCGCAGCGGGTGAGGCGATGTGTTCGCCCAATGTGTCGATCAAGGTGGTGCAGTCGGGGCCAAAGCGCGCCTCGGCTGCCGTGTTGCGATACTGCACCGCGCCCGATGCGTCGGTGGCAAAGCAGGGCGTCGCATCATTGGCCACGGTCAGAAACAACCGCTCTGTCGTCCGCCGGTTCATCAAGGACGCGGCAATCGTCAGCCCCCGCACCAGCAGTACCAATGCCGCGAGGCTCAGTCCGGTGACGACGCTGATCACCCGCATGCCTTCATCCGACACCAGCCCGGCAAGGACCAGGCACCCCGCCGCCCCGACCAGCAGATAAACCGCGCGGTCCGACACAAACCGCGCCGTCCCGGCCAGCGCGCGCATTTCCATTTCCGGATGGGTCACCCAGTTCTCCGCACCGAACCACTTCGCCGCTATTCACGATGAAATTCGTTAACCGAAGCTTAACCACTCTCGTTTGACACGTCGAGGTTGTCTTTTGCAGCTTCAGTTTCGCGTCAAAAGTGCCAGATAGAAGCCATCCCCGCCATCCAGTGGCGAATATCGTCTGCTGTCGGTCAGCGCCCATCCGGGGCTTGCGGCCAAGAACGCCGTGACCTGTGCTGAGTTTTCGGCGTCAAGCAGCGAACATGTAGCATAGGCCAGCACCCCGCCCGGTGCCAGCATCGCTGCGGCCCGCTGCAGGATCGACGCTTGCAGCGCCTGCAACTGCTGCAGCCGCGCGGCGGTCAGCGCCCACTTGCCCTCAGGATCGCGTCGCCAGCTGCCCGATCCGGAACAGGGCGCGTCGACCAGCACCAGATCGAACGGGCCCGCCGCTTCGGGCGCATCGGTCAGCGTAACCCGCACTCCGGCGCGCTTGGCCCGGTCTGGCAGATCGGCCATCCGGCGCGGCAGGGCATCATGCGCGAAAAGCGTCACCTTCGCCTGTGCGGCCATCGCCAGCGTCTTGCCACCACCGCCCGCGCAATGATCCAGCACCCGCATCCCGACAGCAAGCGGCAAGGCCGCCACCACCGCTTGCGACGCGGCGTCCTGCAACTCCACCAGCCCGGTCAGATAAGCTTGCGACATCTGGATCTTGCGCGCATTTCCGGTCACTTCCAGCGCTGTCGGTGCAAGCGGATGCGGCATCGCCACAATCCCCTCGTCTGCCAGCGCAGCAACCGCCTCTGCCAGCGTGGCGCGGATCAGGTTCACCCGCAGGAACACCGGCGCCCGCGACCGCATGGCGCCCAAAACTGCGGCTGTTGCGGTCCCGAGGCTGGCCTCAAGCTGGGGCAGCAGCCAGTCCGGCACGTCCAGCGCCTCGGCCCCTGCAGGCACGCGTCCCGCGTCGGCCGCTGTCACCGGCGCGGGCGCGTGCGGCCCGCCGTCGAGCAGCGCCTCGGTCCCCGCCGCGCGCAGCCCGCCAAGGATCAGCCCCCGGCCTGTCAACCCGCCCCCCAGCGCCGCGAAAGACCGTTTGCATCGCAAGGCATCATAGACCAGGTCGCGCACCGCCGACCGGTCGCCAGACCCGGCATAGCGGCTGGCCCGGCCCCAGTTGGTCAGCGCCTTTTCGGCAGGTTCGCCCCCCAGCACACGGTCCAGAA
>JAYSYZ010000284.1:0-19601 GCA_043727195.1 Paracoccaceae bacterium | reverse complement strand
AGTGTCTGCCCATCGGGAGAGAATGCCAGTCCGGTGACGGTGGCGGGGGCAGTAATGCAATGTTTCAGGTCGGCATCGGCGGCGGCCAGATGAACATCTGCGCCACAGGCACAGGCGACGGTCGCGCCGTCTGGGGTGCACGCCACCGCGCTGATCGGGCCGGGGGCCTTTGCGGGCAGATGCACGGCAATGCCGCCCGGTGTCAGGGTATTGATGCGACCGTTGCTTTTGGCAAAGGCAAAGTTCACCGCGCCATGCGGCACGACGCTTGTGCTGCGCCCCTGACAGTATTCGGCGGATTTCAACGGGGCAAACGGCTTTTTGCGCGGTGCTATAGTCAGCCGACCCGTATCAATCGCGCGTCGGACGCGGGTGTCGGGGGCTTCCTTGTCAGCCGTTGCGGCCAGATGGATCGTGCCATCGCCGCAGGCAAAGGCCACGGCGGAACTGCCCGCGTTGAAGGTGATCCCCGTCGCTGGCGAGGTCAGGTGCCACTCCCTGGCGATCAGATCGAAAAGCTGTAGATGCGCGCGTTCATCTTTCATCGGGGTCCCCATTTCGAATGCCGCCATGCCGCGCGCGGCCCTGCTATGACTGGCACAGGGCTGCAATGTCGGCGTTGATCTTGGCCATCAGACTTTCCATTTTCTCAATCTCCTGCTCGGACTCCCGCAAAGCCTGCCGCAGCAGGGCATCCTCGCGGTACAACTCATCCAGCGCCTCACGGCCGGCATCGGATTCTTCCCCTTCGTGCAGGTCGCGTTCGGCGCACATCACCTCGATTTCCTTGCCGGCAACGCGCTGGCGGCGGCTTAGAAGTTTGGCGGTTTCCTGACTGGTCAAGATGACCAGGGCCACCCGCATCTTTTGCAGATCGGCCATTCTTTCAGCGATGTCTTCGGTTTGCGCCACCTGACCGCCCCCGCGTGATCTGTCCGCAGTTGGGCTGGAATACTGCGCGTCCCATCTCTTGTAGGGCGTTCGCGGGATGCTCAAAACAAAATCGAGAATCCGGCCCCGGCGTCACGTTTCGTTACACTCCGTATCCGTTCGTTACAGAAAATTATCCGTTAGGCCCGGGGGAATTTCCGCCCCTAGATTGGCTGATCGAACAAACCGACGCCGCCGGGCCACATGTCCGGACGGCTGCCAAGAACGAAGGAAGGGAGGCCTGCGTTGAGACTTGAATTCACAGATTGTGATTGCATTCCAGCGTCTTGGATGCCTGCCGGTCACGCTGATCGCAGTTCTCTGACCTTCGCCGACGGACATGCCTACACCCCCTTCATCAGAAAAGGTGAGCAACAATGTCGACACTGACACTGAACAAGATCACGTCGCAAAAAGGCATATCGGTTGCCGATGCGACGAAAAAGATCGCCGATCTCGGCTGGAATCCTTCCTACGTCCAGGAAGCGATGACCTACCCGACTGACTACAAGATCACGAAGGCCCCGCGCGACCCGATGAAACAGGTCCTGCGGTCCTATTTCTCGATGCAGGAAGAAAAGGACAACCGTGTTTACGGTGCCCTTGATGCCGCGCTTCGGGGCGACATGTTCCGCAACGTGGAGCCGCGCTGGGTTGAATGGATGAAGCTGTTTCTGGCGATCATCCCCTTCCCGGAAATCTCGGCTGCACGCTCGATGGCGATGGTCAGCCGTCTGGCACCGGGCGAAGATCTGCGCACCGGGTTTACCATGCAGATGGTCGATGAATTCCGCCACTCCACCATTCAGATGAACCTGAAGAAGTGGTACATGGAAAACTACATCGACCCGGCCGGGTTCGACATCACCGAAGAAGCGTTCGGGAAATGTTATGCCACCACCATCGGGCGTCAGTTCGGCGAAGGCTTCCTGACCGGCGACGCGATGACTGCGGCCTGCATGTATCTGACCGTCGTGGCCGAAACCGCCTTCACCAACACGCTGTTCGTGGCCATGCCTTCAGAAGCCGCCCGCAACGGCGACTATGCCCTGCCAACCGTGTTCCTGTCGGTGCAATCCGACGAATCCCGGCATATCGGCAACGGCCACTCGTTGATGATGGCCGCGTTGAAAGAGCCTGAAAACCACCAGCTGATCGAGCGCGACATGAAGTATGCCTTCTGGCAGAACCACGCGATCGTTGATGCAGCGATCGGGACGTTCATCGAATACGGCACCACCGACCGCGACAAATCGAAAGAAAGCTATGCCGAGATGTGGCATCGCTGGGTCTATGAAGACTACTACCGCACCTACATGCTGCCGATGGAAAAGTACGGCATCAAGATTCACCATGATGACGTGACAGCGGCGTGGGAGCGGATCACCAAGAAGAACTACGTCCACAAGGTCGGGCAGTTCTTCGCGGTCGGTTGGCCGGTCAACTTCTGGCGGATCGAAGCGCAGACCGAGAAGGACTTTGAATGGTTCGAACACAAGTATCCCGGTTGGTATGCTGAGTTCGGCGATTTCTGGAAATGGTATGCGAAACTGTCAAAGCCCGGGCAGAAGGTTCTGCTGTTCAACGAAGAGGTCGGCTACGCCTACCCGCATCGTTGCTGGTCGTGCCTTGTACCGTGCCTGATCCGTGAGGATATGGTGGTTGATACCATCGATGGTCAGCTGCACACCTTTGCGCACGAAATCGACCGTTGGACGGCTGTCGAGGCGTTTGCCGACGAGTATCAAGGGCGTCCGACGCCTGCGATGGGCCGCTTCTCCGGCAAGCGTGAATGGGAAACGCTGTATGACGGCATGGATCTGGCCGACGCGATTGTCGATCTGAACTTTGTGCGGTCCGACGGCAAGACCCTGATCCCGCAACCGCACCTGCGGTTCGACGACAAGGACATGTGGACGCTGGATCACGTGCGCGGCCACAAGCTCGGCTCACCCCTGAACGCACTTCGCGGCATGGATGATGCAACCCGCAAGCAGCATCTGGCGGATTACGCCAAGGGCTTCACGATCAACCCTTGCAACTGAACCCCTGGTCTATGGGCCGGACATTCCGGCCCATAGGCACCCCGAGCCGTTGCCCCATCGGGCACCGGGCCGGAAAACACACCCAAAAGGCTGCAATCAGATGTCGGATATCTACACGGTGCGACTGGAACCCATCGGGGTGGAGTTCGAAGTGGACGACGGCGAAACCGTCCTCGATGCCGCTTTCCGCCAGGGTATTTCACTGCCGCACGGCTGCAAAGAAGGCCAATGTTCGGCCTGCAAGTGCAACCTGATCGAAGGCGATGTGGAACTGCTGAAGTATTCCACCTTCGCCCTGTCCGACGGCGAACGCGAACAGGGCGGCATCCTCTTGTGCCGGTCGCTGGCGCAAGAAGATCTGGTGATCGAGCTGTTGAATTTTGACGAGGAGCTTTTGTCGAAATCAATCGCGGTCAAGACCTTCAAAGGCGCCATCACTGCCAAATCCAATCTGACGCATGACATCCGGGCCGTCGAGATCGATCTTGAAGCACCGATGAAATTCTGGGCCGGGCAATATGTCGACATCACCGTCAGGACCAAAGATGGGGAGGAGATTACGCGCTCGTTCTCCATGGCAAATACGCCGGACCAAGCCAAAAAACTCCGTTTCATCATCAAGAAATACCCTGACGGACGCTTCAGTAACGAACTTGACGCAGGCGGCATCGAAGTCGGCGCTGCCGTCACCGTCCGCGGACCCTTCGGATCATGCTTCCGGCGTGAAGGACGAACCGGACCGATAATTCTGGTCGCGGCAGGATCCGGCATGTCACCGATCTGGTCGATCCTGCACGATCACATCGCGAGCGGAGAGACGCGCCCCGTGCACTTCTTTTACGGCGCGCGGACCCGGGCCGATCTGTTCTACACCGATCAGCTTGCCGAGATCACCGCTGCCCATCCTGAAATCACCTTCACCCCCGTCCTGTCGCATGCCGACACCGATCCTGACTGGCAGGGGGCCACCGGTTTTGTGCATCAGGTGGTCGGAACGGAATTGAAACGTCTGGGAATCGAGGGCGACGGCGATGCCTATGCCTGCGGTCCGCCACCGATGATCGACGCGCTGCAACCCGTTCTGTTCATGCAGGATTTCGATACCGATCGCACCTTCTTTGACAAGTTTACGCCGTCCACCGCGCCCGCACCTGCGCGCGCACACTGATACCAGGGGGGTTCGCCCCAAACCACAAGGGAGAGAGACATGGTTGCCACATCAAGCTCGGTCGGATCCGGGGCCGCAGGGGCCGCGATCTTCGCCGACAGCGAAAGCCGGAAATACCGCTATTTCGAACCCCGCGCCAAACGCGCCACGCATTACGAGGATGTCACGGTTGACGTGCAGCCCGATCCCGAACGCTACCTGATCCAGAACTGGATCATTGCGTTTCCGAACGGCAAGGGTGCTTACGAAAAAGACAGCACCCAGGCCAAAAGCAGCAACTGGCACGCTTTCCGTGCCCCCGATCAGGAATGGGAACGCACCCACTACCAGCGCCAGTCCCGCATCGAGGTGATGGTGCAATCGGTGATCAACAACGGCCGCAAATCCGGGGCCGCGCTGGCCTTTGATGCGGCCTGGGGCAAGATTCTGCAAAAGCATCTGGGGGCGTGGAAACATGCCGAGTTCGGCCTTGGCACCAGCCTGATGCAGGCGCAGCGCTACGGCTACACCCAGATGATCAACAATGCGACGCTGACCAACTCGTCCTACAAACTGCGCCTGAGCCAGGACATCACCCTGTATCTGGCCGAGATTGGCATGGATCTCAAAGGCTGGGATGACGAGGCCGGCAAGGTCGCCTGGATGGAAGACCCGATCTGGCAAGGCACCCGCGAATGCATCGAAACCATCATGGGGGCGACCGACTATCTGGAACAGTATTTCGCCACCAATCTGGTGTTCGAACCGCTGGTCGGCGAATTGTTCCGCTCGGGCTTTCTGATGCAGGCTGCTGCCCCGAACCACGACTTCATGACGCCTTCGGTGGTTGCCGCGGCAGAGGGCGATTATGAGCGGAATTTGGCCAACACGATCGACCTGATCTACCTTCTGGCCAATGACGAGGTGCATGGCGCCGCAAACCGTACCCTGTTCCAATCCTGGGTGATGAAGCACGCAAAGCTGGCCGACAACGCCGCCAAGCTGCTGCAACCCATCTGGAGCATGGCGCATTCCAAACCGGTGAGTTTCGAGGAGGCGCGGGCCGTGTCCGAAGAACGCTTCCGCAAGATCCTCGGCGAACTCAACCTGTCCCGCTGAAAAGGAAAACACATGTCAAACGTTGCACGCGACAATTCCCACGACAACATCTTCAAGGCGATGAAGGACATCACCTTTGAGAAAACCGTTTCCCATCAATGCGGTGTCACGATGAGCGACAGTGTCGAGGCCCGCGCCATTGCCGAATTCATGGATCAGAAACCGGGGGTGACCGTCACCTACAACCCCGCGCTGATCCGTATTGATGGCAACGGCAAGCTGATCTTCAAGATGGACGAGATCAGCGAATATCTGGGCCGCGAGATGACGGCGGAGCTGTTCGAGGTGAACTCCTCCACCCACTACGGCCGCATGGTGCGCACCGATGACAACACGGTCGTTCTGTTCGGCGACATGAACGAGATGCTGGAATTCATCTGAAAATCTGGCGCGGGGGCAACCCCGCGCCACCCTCGCAACCACGATCCGAAAGGCATCTCAAATGTTCATAACACCCGCAGGCAAAGAGATTTTCGTGGTCGATGGCCACACCCATTTCTGGGATGGCAGTCCGGAAAATCAGGCAAATATCCATGGCAAGCAGTTCATCGACTGCTTTTACGCCTATCACGCCGGCCTGTCCCCGAAAGAGCAGCTGTGGGAAAAGTCGAAGTTCGAGAAATATTCCGAGGCTGATCTTTACAATGACCTGTTCATTGACGGGCCGGATGATATTGCGATCCTGAATTCGACCTACCTGAAAGAATTCTACAAGACTGGTTTCAACTCGATCGAGCGCAACCATACGGTCGCCAAGAAATACCCGAACCGGTTCATCGTGAACGGGGCCTTCGATCCGCGCGATGGCAACAAGGCGCTGGAATACATCCATTTCATGAAGGAAACCTACAATATCAGCGGCGTGAAGATGTACACCGCCGAATGGAACGGCGAGTCCAAGGGCTGGCGCCTGAACGATCCGGCGGCCTACAAATGCTTCGAGTTGTGCGACAAGCTGGGCATCAAGAACATTCATGTCCACAAAGGCCCGACGATCATCCCGCTGAACAAGGATGCGTTCGACGTGCATGACGTGGATTATGCCGCGACCGATTTCCAGAACCTGAACTGGATCGTCGAACACTGCGGCCTGCCCCGTCTGGATGATTTCTGCTGGATCGCAACGCAGGAAACCAATGTCTTTGCCGGTCTTGCCGTCGCCTTGCCATTCATCCATTCCCGCCCGCGTTATTTCGGTGAAATCATCGCCGAACTCTTGTTCTGGATCGGGCCGGAAAAGATCCTGTTCGGGTCGGACTATGCGATCTGGACGCCGAAATGGCTGGTCGAGAAACTCTGGGCCTATCAGATCCCCGAGGATATCGCGGCTGAACGCGGCGTTCAGCTGACCGATGAGATCAAGGAGAAAATCCTCGGCCTCAACGCGGCACGGCTTTACAACATCGACATCGCGGCCCGCAAAGCAGAATTTGCCGCGCACCCGATGATGATTGCGGCTGAATAAGATGGAAGGCGCGCTTTCACAACAACTGGCTGACGTGTGGGCGCGCCTTGATCTGGTGATGGACCCCGAACTGGATGAACCCGTAACCGATATGGGATTCATCGAGGCGGTGTCCGTCGCCGGCCCCACCACAGGTCACAACGCCAGCACGGTCGAGATCGCTTTCCGCCTGCCGACCTACTGGTGTTCGCCGAATTTCGCCTTTCTGATGGCTGAAGGCATCAAACGCGAAGTCGAATCGCTGCCTTGGGTCAGCCAGGCCATCGTGACCCTGCACGACCACATGGCAGCGGATGCGATGAATGCCGTGATCAACACGGGCGGGGCATTTTCCGATGTGTTCTCCGAACTGATGCCTGGCGAAAATCTGGATGCCTTGCGCGAAAAGTTTGACCACAAGGCCTTTCAGCGACGTCAGGAAGTGGTGATCAAGGCATTGCTCGCACAAGGTTATCCCTGGTCAGACATCGTCTCGCTGACCCTGGCAGATCTGACCCTCGTGCGGTTCGCCGATGCCGAAGATGATCGCCAGCGCGGTCGCTACGCGGCTTTGCTCACCTCAAAGAAACTGGCGCGCTTTGCCCTCGATCTGGCCTTTCCAACCTATCAGGGCACCCCGATCGGCCCGGATTTTCAAACCTACATGGGCCTGTTGCGGTCGGTCCGCATCAACATGGAATTCTCCGGCTCGCTCTGCCGGGGTCTGAAACGCAGCCGCTATCTTGAGGCTGATCTATCGGGCGACCTGCCGATCCTGGTGGATTTCACGCCGCCCCTGACGCCTGACCACGCCTGCCGCTGAGGCGGCCGCGACACCAATCTAAATCACGGCGGACGCCGAAGGAGGACTTATGCCAAAGATCATGATCCACGGAAATGAGGCCCGCCGCGCCTTGGCGACAGGTGTGCAAAAACTGACGGCAGCGATTGAATCGACGCTTGGCCCGATGGGCATGAACGCAATGATCGACCGGCCGATCGGCACGCCGCTGATCAGCCGCGATGGGGTGTCGATTGCCTCAGAAATCGCCCTGTTCGACCGGTTCGAGAATATGGGCGCCCAAGTGGTGCGCGAAGTGTCGATGCAGACCAATGATGTGGCCGGCGATGGCACCACCACTTCTATCGTGCTGGCCAATGGCATCATCAAATCCGGCGTGGCGCTGATTGAAAAGGGGGCCAAGCCGGTAGAATTGTGCCGCGGCATCGCGCTGGCGGTCGAGGCGACACTCGCATCGTTGCGCGCGGCGGCGAAGCCCGTCAAGGATCACGCCGTCCTGTCTGCGGTCGCGAAAATATCCGCCTCCAATTCCGATCTGGGCGCACTGGTCGCCGAAGCGTTCCGCCGCGTTGGCGCGCAAGGCGTGATTTCCACCGATTACGGGGTTGGCAATACCTCCACGCTGGATGTGGTCGACGGCATGTCCTTTGACCGTGGCTATATCTCGCATCACATGGTGACCGATCTCGATGCGATGCGGGCCGTGGTGCAGAAGCCCTACATCGTGCTGACCGACATCAAGATGAAACTGGCCAGCCAGCTGGATGCCGCCAAGGCCATTGCCGCCGAAGACAACCGCCCCTTGGTGATCATATCCGAGGAAACCTCGCCCGAGGTGCTGATCACGCTGCTGGGCAAAGACGGTCCCGGCAAGTTCCTGGTCGTCCATCCGCCGGAATTCGGCCACTGGCGCAGGAACATGATGGAGGATCTGGCGATCATCACCGGCGGCAAGGTGCTCGCCCGTGATCTGGGCGACAGCCTCGAAAACATCACCCGCGCCGATCTTGGGTCTGCCGACCGGATCGAGGCGACGCATACCGACACCATCATCGTGCGCGGCCATGGTGACGTGCAGGCCATTGCGGCCCGCCGCGCGCAAGTGCAGCGGCTGTTCGAACTGGCCCCGCCGAACATCGACAAGGACAAGCTGCAGGAACGCCTGGCCAAGCTGTGCGGCGGCACGGCTACGATCCTGGCGGGCGGCGTGACCCCGGTCGAACAAAAGCGCACCATCCAGTTGATCGAGGATAGCCTGAATGCCGTCCGCGCCGCGGCGGAAGAGGGCGTCCTGGTCGGCGGCGGGGTGGCTCTGGCACGGGTGGCCCCGGCATTGGCGGAACTTGCCACGACGGTGCGGGGTGACATCCGCAGGGGCGTCGATCTGGTGCAATCGGTGCTGACGTTGCCACTGGCGCGGATCGCCTTCAACGCCGGGGCCGAACCCAACGATGTCGTGGGCAAGGTCTGCGCCCTGGCCGGGGATCACGGCTTCAACGCCGCCACCGGGGCCTATGAAGATCTGATGCGCGCCGGCGTGATCGACCCGGTGCGCGTCACCTGCGCCGCCCTGATGAATGCAGGGTCGGTCGCCACGCTGATCCTGACCACCGAAACCCTGATCGCCGATCTGGCCGAAGATGAAGACCCGACTGCCGCGCGCGCATTGGGTGGTGGCGCGGAAAACCTGGGACGCAAATAGCCGAACATCTGGAAAGGGTTGCACCATGAAGGCCGCAAGACTGTACGAATACGACCCGGCGATGAATGTTCAGCTAAAGATCGAAACGGTCAAGCCGCCGAACATTCTTGGCCCGAACGACGTGATCGTGAAGGTGGGCGCTGCGGGCCTGTGCCGCACCGACCTGCACATCATCGAAGGCGTGTGGAAAGACATCATGGATCAGGGCGGCAACCTGCTGCCCTACATCATGGGGCACGAAAATGCCGGCTGGGTGGAGGATGTGGGGTCGAACGTCACGTCCGTCAAACACGGCGATACGGTGATCTGCCACCCGCACCGCACCTGCGGCATCTGCCTGTCGTGCCGCTATGGCGACGACATGCACTGCGAACACAGCCTGTTTCCGGGGCTGGGTCTGGATGGCGGCTTTGCCGAATACTTCCTGACGTCTGAACGCAGCCTGATCAAACTGAACCCAAACATCACCCCCCTCGACGTGGCCCCGATGGCGGATGCCGGCATCACCGCTTACCGGGCGGCGAAAAAGGCGGCGGCGGGTCTGCGGCCCGGTGCCTATTGCGTCATCGTGGGCGTCGGCGGCCTCGGCCATATCGCGTTGCAGTGCCTGCACGAAATATCGGGCTGCCGGATCATCGCGGTTGACCGTGAACCTGCGGCCCGCGCCCTGTGCACGGAGCTTGGTGCCGACCATGTGCTGGATGGCGGTCCGGACATTGTCGAGGAGATCAAGCAGATCACCGGCGGCGGCGCGCAGGTGGTGATGGATTTCGTCGGTGAACTCGGTGTCGAAAACCTGTGCTGGAGGATGGTTCGCCCCGGCGGGCAACTGATCATGGTCGGTTATGGCGGCAAGGTCGAAGTGCCGACCGCGCATCTGGTGATCAACGAGATCAACATCGGCGGCTCACTGGTCGGCAACTACACGGAACTGGTGGAGCTGATGGAACTGAACGCCGATGGCAAGGTCAAGATGCACTACACGCAGTACAGCTTGGATAACATCAACGTCGCCCTCGATGATTTCAAGAACCGCCGCTTCGCCGGGCGCGGTGTGATCGTGCCATAGGCATAACAATGGAAAGGGTGTATGATGGAGACTGAAACCCGTGCGAAAGAGGCGTCAACAGACACCTGTTACCGGCTGATCTACCGCAGCCACAGCTTGCTGCCCGCCAAGGATGAGGCAGGTCTGGCGGATATCCTGAAAACTGCCCGCCACAAGAATGCAGACCTTGGGGTAACCGGTGCGCTGATGCTGTATGACGATTGGTTCGCTCAGGTGCTGGAGGGGCCGCAAGCCGTGGTCGAGGCGCTTTATGCACGGATCAAGGCCGATACCCGCCACGATGGCATCCGCCTGAACGAAGCGGGCCCTGCGCCGAAACGGCTGTTCGGCAAATGGGCCATGGCGGTGGTGGCGGAACGCCACGAACCTGACATGCCGATGGTTGCCGCATCCGGTGGCCTGGCCCAAGGCGCACCCTGGAAAGTGACCTTGGAACAAGAGGCGATCCTGACCCGCCTGCGCGATTTGACGCGCGGCTACGGGCGCGGGTCCTGACCGATCAGAATTGTGATCATCCGGTGCGCCGCCGGGATCACGACAACAAACACCGGCGCGGATAGCCAGAGATGGCGGAGGGAACGAAAATGGACATCATAACTGCTTTGGCGGTTTCGATCGGCTTGCTTGGGGCCGTGGCGACTTATCTGTTTCTGACGATCGGCACGATCCAGATCTGGATCGCTTTTCTGGGCTGGGCCAGCTTTTACCACTGCGGTGGCGGTGTTGACGGCCTGCGCAAATCCGTGGCCGCCAATCTGTGGGGCGTGCTCATGGCGTTCGCAGCGCTCTTGCTGATCACGCAAGTCAATACCGGCCTGCCCGGACCGTTGTGGCCGTCCATCGTCGTGGGCGTCACGGCGGGCATCCTCGTCCTGGGCGCCAAGGTCGAGGCGTTGAGCGTCATTCCGGCCACCGTCTACGGTTATGCCTCGACGGCCGGATACGGGTTGTTGTCGGGGGCTTCGCTGACCGATGTGAACCTGGCAAATCCGCTGATCTGCGTGGCCGTATCGCTGGTTATCGGCGCGCTGTTCGGCATCGTGTCGGAACGGTTTGCAGGCATGATCAAGGGGGCGGACAAGCGGGTCGCCTGATAGCAGGCGGCACTGGTCAACGCCGCGCTGATACCCTGTTCAACACGGGCGGTGGCTGTGCCACCGCCCTTGCCCTTTGTCGGTGGCCTTGTACTCTTGTGGCGTGCCGCCCTGACCCCGCCAACCCAAGGACCGATACGGATGCGCACCGCCGATCTGCAATCCCTGTCAGCGCTGGAACGCCGCGTTCTGTGGCTGGCGGCATGGACCATCCACCACGCCAACCACCTCCGCCCGGCGGACGAGGCCGATGTCAAGGTCGGTGGCCATCAGGCCTCATGCGCCTCGATGGCGACGATCATGACGGCGCTTTATTTCCACGCCCTGCACCCCGAAGACCGAGTCGCGGTCAAGCCGCATGCGGCGCCGGTTTTTCATGCAATCCAGTATCTTGCCGGCAGGCAGACGCGTGACAAGCTGATCGGGTTCCGGGCGTTAGGGGGCGCGCAAAGCTATCCGTCCCGCACCAAGGACGGCGAAAATGTCGATTTTTCGACCGGGTCGGTCGGGCTGGGCGTCGCACAGACGCTGTTTTCCGCGCTGGTGCAGGATTACGTGGCGGCACAGGGCTGGCTGGCCGGACGGCCCGAGGGGCGGATGGTGGCGCTGGTCGGCGACGCCGAAATGGATGAAGGCAACATCTATGAAGCGCTGCTTGAAGGGTGGAAGCAGGGGGTGCGCAACCTCTGGTGGGTGGTGGACTACAACCGCCAGTCGCTCGATGCCGTGATCCGCGAGGGGCTGTGGGCCAAGTTCGAACAGATGTTCCGCAACTTTGGCTGGGATGTGGTGATCCTGCGCCACGGCGCGCTGCAACTGGCCGCCTTTCAGGAACCCGGCGGCACGGCCTTGCGCACCTGGATCGAGGGTTGCCCGAACCAGCTTTACGCGGCGCTGACCTTTCAGGGCGGGGCGGCATGGCGCTTGCGGCTGATGGCGGATCTTGGCGATCAGGGGCCGGTGACAGCGCTTCTTGATCGCCGCGACGATGCAGAACTGGCGCTGTTGATGACCAATCTTGGCGGTCACGATCTGCCATCACTGCTGGACGCGTTCGAGACAGCGCGCCAGCATGACCGGCCGACCCTGTTTCTGTGCTATACGATCAAGGGGTTCGGGTTGCCATTGGCCGGCCACAAGGACAATCACGCGGGCTTGATGACGCCTGCCCAGATGGAGGCGTTCCGCGCCGCTGCGGGTGTTCGCAAGGGCCATGAATGGGACAAGTGGGAAGGTGCCGCACAGCCCGATGCGCTGGCCCAAACCGTACGCCACGCCCCCTTCTTTGCCAACGGCGCGCGGCGTCTGACTGCCGCTGCCGTGCCGGTGCCGCCCCGGCTTCCCGCGATTGAAAGCCGCGGCAAGCCCATGTCGACCCAGATGGGATTTGGTCATCTGTTGAACGAGATCGCGCGCGACGACGGCCCCCTGGCCCGCCGTATCGTGACCACAGCACCCGATGTGACCGTATCGACGAACTTGGGCCCATGGGTAAACCGTCGCGGATTGTTCGCGCGCGAAGGGATGGCTGACACGTTCAAGACCGAGCGTATCCCGTCCACTTTCGCCTGGGAGTTTTCGCCCAACGGCCAGCATATCGAGCTTGGCATCGCGGAATCGAACCTGTTTTTGCTGTTGTCGGCACTGGGCCTGTCGCATGCGATCAACGGCACGCGCCTGCTTCCCATCGGCACGGTCTACGACCCGTTCATCTATCGCGGGGCGGATCAGCTGAACTACGCCTGTTATCAGGACGCCCGTTTCATTCTGGTGGCCACCCCTTCGGGGGTCACGCTTGCCCCCGAAGGCGGGGCGCACCAGTCGATCGGAACTCCGCTGATCGGCATGGCGCAGGATGGCCTTGCCGCGTTCGAACCGGCGTTTCTTGATGAACTGTCGGTCATCCTGCAGTTCGCATTTTCCTATATCCAGCGTGAAGGCGACGGCGACGCGGATGCGCGGACCTGGCTGCGCGATCAGACCGGCGGATCGGTCTATCTGCGGCTGTCGACGCGCCCCTTGGATCAGCCGCTGCGCACCCTGTCGGCCGATCAGGAACGCGACATCGTCGATGGCGGCTATTGGCTGCGCCCGCCCGGCCCGAATGCAGAGATTGTCATTGCCTATACCGGTGCCGTCGCCCCCGAGGCGATCGCCGCCACCGGCCTGATGGCCGAAGATCGCCGCGATGTCGGTCTGCTGGCGGTGACCTCAGCCGACCGGCTGAACGCTGGCTGGACAGCGGCGCAGCGCGCCCGCGAGCGGGGGGTCACAACCGCGCGGTCCCATGTGGAACGGCTGTTGGACGCGGTGCCCGCCAACGCCGCCCTCGTTACGGTGATCGACGGGCATCCGGCGACGCTCGGCTGGCTCGGCTCGGTGCACGGGCATCGCACCCGGTCGCTCGGGGTGGAACATTTCGGGCAAAGCGGCACCATCGCCGATCTTTATCGCCATTTCGGGATCGACGCGCCCGGCATCCTGCGCGCGGCGCAGGGCTTGATCGCGGGCAGGCCGCTGCGGGCGTTGCGGTCGTCGCCCGCCCGCCTCGTGTCTATCTCGAACGCGATCCCCAACGCCTGATCGTTCAGTCGACTTCGCGACAAGACGGCGGACGAACCGCCATAGCGTCTGCCGCGCGTCATGGCGTTGCTGGCGGGTGTTCCCGCAACCTAGCCCGCGATGACCGTCAGCCGCCCGGGCGTTTCCGGCGCACAGGCAAGTGTGTCTTCCATGCAGGCGCTGATGCCGGGCCACGCTGCGATGGCGCTGAGAGCGCCAAATGCGCGCGCCGTTCCCATGCTTACCACACCCGCACCTTCGCCCGTGCCGACCGCCCCTCGGCGTCGATCACCGACACGGTGACATACCCGGTTCCCGGCAGCGCCAGCATCACCTCACGGTCGGGCATCGCCACCACCAGCGGCACGCCATCCGCCATCCAGGTGAACGGCGCGGTGCCGCCGCGCACCCGCACCATCAGGCCCGCCGCAAGCAGTTCCACCTCTGCCCCATCCGGCGGAAACGCCACGGCGGGCGCATCCTCCGCAGCTTCAAACGCGGCACTGCGCGACCGGAAGCGGCGCAACGGCTGTGGCAGTTCCGCATTCGACACCAGCAGCGTCGCCGCCGGGGCAGGGGGTTGCGGATCAAGGCAACACTTCAGCCGGTTGAATGCCTGAAACAGCACCGGCGCGGCCACATCGGCACCGAACGCCCCCGGCACCGGCGTGCCATCGGCCCGCCCCATCCAGACACCGATCACGTGGCGCCCGTCAAAGCCGATGGCCCAGGCATCGCGGTTGCCGTACGAAGTGCCGGTCTTGTAGGCCAGACGGTTCGACGGCGCACCCGGCGGCGGCGCAAGGCCTGCCAGAATATCCCCCACCTGCCATGCCGCCACGGCTGAAATCACCCGCTGCCCTTCGGCCCCCGCGCCCTCCATCCGCCAGGTCAAAGGCCGGGTAACCCCGCCCCGCGCGATGGTGGCGTAAAGCTGCACCATATCCTCCAGCGTCACGCCCACGCCGCCCAAGGCCACCGCGAGGCCCGGCTGGCCGCCCGGAATAACCGGCGTCATCCCCGCCTTGCCCATCGCCGACAACAGTTTTGCCGGCCCCAGCGCCTCGGTCAGGGCCACCACCGGGATATTCAGCGACATCTGCAACGCCTCGCGCGCGCGGACCGTGCCACGATACAGCCGGTCAAAGTTCTGCGGCGCATAGGTGCCAAAGACGTTGGGCCGATCCTCCAGCATCGTTTCGGGATGGGCCAGGCCTTCGTCGAAGGCCAGGCCGTAGACCAGCGGCTTCAGGGTCGATCCCGGGCTGCGCAACGCCTGGGTCATATCCACAAAGCCCTGCCGCGCATCGGCCTGAAACCCCGCCGATCCGACAGAGGCAAGAATTTCGCCCGAGGCATGGTCCGCCACGACAATCGCCACCTGCAACTGCGCGCCGCGCCCCGCCACAGCCTCAACCGCCAAGGTTTCCAGCTTGCGCTGCAAACTGCGCTCGACGGTCAGCGCCTGCCGCCCCGCACCCGGGTTTTCGGCCCGTGCCCGGTCGGCCAGATGCGGCGCCAGCGCCGGGAAGGGCTTCCTTACCCCCGGAACCTCCTCGCGCAACGCCGCCTCCGCCTCGTCCGCCGCAAGCACGCCTTCGCCCACCGCCCGCGCCAGTACCCGGTCGCGCGCCGCCTCGGCCCGGTCCGCCGCGCGGTCGGGGCGGCGGGTTTCGGGCGATTGCGGTATGGCGACCAACAGCGCCGCTTCCGCCGGGGTCAGTCGCAAGGGCTCCTTGCCGAAATAGGAAAGTGCGGCGGCGCGCACCCCCTCAAGATTGCCGCCAAACGGGGCCAGATGCAGATACAACTGCAATATCTGCTCTTTGGTCAGCCGCCGCTCCAGCGCCAGCGCCACCCGTATCTGGCGCAGTTTGCCCGCTACCTGCCCGGTCCCGCTCTCCTCCAGAAGCCGCGCCACCTGCATCGTCAGGGTCGACCCGCCCGACACAACCCGCCCGTTCAGCGCCGCCTGCGCCACCGCGCGCAACATCGACCACGCATCCACGCCCGGATGGTCGAAGAACCGCTTGTCCTCATAGGCCAGCAGCATCGCGATGTAGCCGGGGTCCACATCCTGTGGCAACAGCGCCAGCCGCCAGCGCCCGTCCGCCACCGTATAGGCGCGCAACAGGTCGCCATTGCGGTCCACCACCTCGACCGAGGTTTCCACCAGCACGGGCGGCAGCACGGTCGTGTCGATCCAGACATCCACCCGGTCTCGGCCAAGGGCGGCAAGCCAGAGGCCCGCCGCCGCCGTGATGATCCAGCCCGCGCGCATCACAGGTCGCTTCCCTGCCCCCTCGTGGGGGAGGGAGAGGGTGGCGGGGCGACGGCAAAGCTGCCAGCCGCCCCCCACCCCCATCCCCTCCCCACGAGGGGGAGTGGAGGAGCGAGGAAATCAAGATGGCCCATCACGGCACGATGGTGACCGTGCCCGCGTCGCTGCGGGCGCGGAAATCAGGGCGGTACATGTCTTCAACCGATGCCGCCGGGTGGTGGAAGGTGCCGGGCGACACCGCCCGCACGACATAGGCCAGCCGGAACGGCTGATCTGACCGCCAGTCCACCGCCGTCAGGAAACGGTCCTGCCGGAACTCGGAATGCGTTACATCCGACAGAACATCCAGCCATGCCAGTTCCGACGTCGACCCGGCTGAGATCAGGTTCGGGTTGTCGATCTCGAACCCCGCCGGCAGTGGGTCGCTGACCATCAACCGCGCCTCGCCATAGCCGAAGGGCGTCACCTCCAGCACCGTAACCAGCCGCGTGCCCGCCGCCACACTGGCCAGCGACACCTCTTCGCCCGCCATGGTGTAATAGGTCCGCTTGATGGCATAGCCGTTGCCGCCCGCCGGTTCCGGTTCCGACGGCACGCCGTAGGTGGTGATGGTCAGCGTCGTGTCCACGCCTTCGTTCTTCACCACCACGGGCGTCACGTCGCCTGCATCCAGCACCCGTACCAGCGGCCCCGTCGCGGGCTTGCCGTCGATGGTGATGCCATCCGCGCCCGGCCGGTCGATCAGCGCATTCGCCGCCAAGAGCGCCCATGTCGCCTCTTGCGTCGACAGGTTGGTGCCCGAGGTGGCAATCCGGTCGGTCAGCGCCTCGCGGTCCACCGCATCGGACCCCGCCTCCACCGCCAGCGTCAGCAGAGCCGCCGCATCGCGATACCACGTGCCATAGTCGACCCGCCAAACCTGCTCCGTCTCGCGGCCCTGCAGCGCGTCCAACTTGGCGGCAGCCTTGCGAAACATCGTATCCGCCCGCACCTGATCGCCGTAAGACGCCAGCGCCGCCCCCAGCTGCGCCTGCGCGATGGGGGTGGAGAAATCATCCCCCTTCACATCTGCATAGTACCGCAGATCACCCACCGCCGCCGCCCCCTCGCGTGCCAGCACCATCAGGGCATAGGCCAGCGCCTCGCCGCCGCCATTGGTTTCGGCGCTGAAATCCGGCTGGTAGTTCACCTGATTGCGCAGGTTCGCCAGCGCGTTCCTCAGCGCCAGATCCGGCACGGCATAGCCCTGCGCCTTGGCCCGGCTCAGGAAATCGGTGACATAGGCGTCCAGCCAGAAATCGCCGTTGCCCGGCCCCCACAGGCCAAAGGCCCCTTCCGCCGACTGGTTGGTCAGAATTTCCGCCACCGCCTCGTCGATCCGTTTCTGGATATCCTCGGCCCCCTTCAACTCCATCACCTTCGCGATTTCGTCAAAGTACAGCAGCGGCAGCGCCCGGCTCGTCATCTGCTCGGTGCAGCCGTAAGGATACCGGTCCAGCGATGCCAGCAGCCCCGGCGCATTCAGCCGCGCCAAGGGGCCAGCCGCCAACGTGGCCTTCCCGGATCCTGCAACCAGCCCGGCAAAGACGTTCCCGTCGAAGGTAAAGCTTTCCCCAGCCTTGAACGCCAACCGCGAGGTGCGGGCAATCTCCGGATCGTTCAGCTGCACCGGCAGGGCCAGCGTCTTTTGCAGCACCTTGCCATCCGGCGTGGTCAGGCTGATCTCTATCGTCCCGATGCCCACCGACCCCGCCGTGACCGGCACCTCGAACACCGCCTTCGCCTTGTCACCAAGATCAAAGCCCGAAGCCACCTCGCCAAGCGTCACGCCATTGGCCGTGACGTCGAGCCCCATCCGGCCCGCTGGCCCGGTGGCGTGGACGACCTCCAGCAGCAGTCGGCTGGTATCGCCGGGCGACATGAAGCGTGGCAGGCTGGCGGTCACCACCACCGGATCGCGCACCAGCACCTCCGCCGTGGCCTGCCCGACACCCGTCTTCGACCAGACAACCGCCATCACCCTGACCGTGCCATTGAACGATGGCAGGTTGAAACTGGCGCGGGCATAGCCATCCGCGCCCACCTGCACCGGGCCGGTGAAATAGGCGACCAGTTCCTCGGTCGGCGGCGGTGCCTGCAAACGCGCCTGCGCCCCCGCATCACCACCCGACCGCACGATGCCCGTCGCCCCGTTCAGCCCGTCGATCAGACGGCCATAGATATCGCGGATGCCGATGCCCAGCTTGCGCTGGCCAAAGAAATGCCCCTGCGGATCGGGGGCCTCGAACGCTGTCAGGTTCAGGATGCCCACGTCCACGGCGGCGATGGTGGCATAAGCGGTATCGCCAGTCTCCAACCCCTCGACCTTGACCGCAATCTCCAACGCTCCGCGTGGCGTGGCTTCCGCCGCCGTCTCGACCGTCGCCTTCAACGCCCGCGCGCCCGGATCAATGCCCGCATGGGTCAGGCCCAGCGCCCGCGCCGGGTTGCGCCCCGCTGCCACATCCATCGGCCGCAGTACGGACGCCGTCACATAGACCCCGGCCCCCCATTCATCGGTGACGGGCAGGGTGATCAGGTTTTCGCCTTCCTTCACCTCCACCGCCTGCATCGCCACCAGCCGGTTCGACAGCACGGTGATCAGCGCCGTCCCCGCCGCGCGCGGCACGATGCGCAAGGTGGCGGTATCGCCGGGCTTGTAGGTCTTTTTATCCAGCGACAGTTCCAGCGTATCCGGCGTGGCCGATGCATCCGCAGGCGCGTACCAGCCCGCGTAGAACGTGGTCGAGGTTGCAGCCAGCGCGCCGTCCGACCGCTCCACCAGCACCTCGTACTCACCCCAGGTCACCGGGGCCGCAATCTCCACCGCCTCGGCACCCAGCGTCGCATCGCCCTCGGCCACCAGACTGCGGGTCACCACCGGCTCCCAGTTCCAGTTGCCATAGCTTTGATACCATTGGTAATCCGTCTCGATACGCGTCACCTTCCAGGTCACTGCCATCGGCACGGCGGTTTCTTCCGGCCCGACGCCGATCAGGCTGAACCGGGCGTCGGTGCCTTCGCCGACGACGCCGTCGAACAGCGGCTTGACCCCGATCATCGCCCCCGAGGGCACCAGCCGCTTGGTCAACTGCCGTTCGACCGGGCGGCCCGACCCTTCGGCCACGCGCACCGTCACCCGCGCCTCGAGCGGGCGCATCGGATCCTGAACCACCGGCAAGGTGACCGGCAGTACCGCCGTGCCCGCCGCATCCGTTTCCGCCGCGTCCAGCGGGGTCATCGTGGCGCTGAACGGCTGGTCATGGCGGCCAAAGATGTAGCCGGGAAATTTCTCCAGCCCCTCGACGGCGCGAAGCAGCACTTCGCCTTCGATAGCCAGTCCCGCACCCGGTGCGCCGAACAGATA
>JAYSYZ010000283.1:0-19628 GCA_043727195.1 Paracoccaceae bacterium | reverse complement strand
TCGACCCTGGTGCCGGGTTGGTTGACTTCGGTTTTCAGCATGCCAAGGCCGATGCAGGCCCCGACGCGGTGGCCATAATAGCCTGAAGTCAGTTCGCCCACGACCTTGCCGTCATGCCAGATGGTCGACATGTAGGGCGGATCCTGATCGCCCGCCTCGATCACCAGCGTGCAGAACCGTTTGGCAACACCGCGCTGCTTTTCCGCCTCAAGCGCCTGCTTGCCGCGGAAGGCGGGTTTGGCCCAATCGACAAAGCGGTCAAGCCCGCCTTGCAGGACGGTGTAGTCGGTGGAGAGATCGCCCTTCCACGCACGGTAGCCCTTTTCGATCCGCAGCGAGTTCAGGGCGAACATGCCAAAGGGTTTGAGGCCGATCGGCGTGCCTGCTGCCATCACCGCATCCCAGACCTTGGCCGTATCGGCCACCTTGGAGTGAACCTCCCACCCCAGTTCCCCGGCAAAGGACACCCGCATCAGCCAGACCTCGGCCCCCGCGATGCGGGCGGTCTGGTGGGTCAGCCAGCCTTTCGTCAGGTCGGCATCGGACACGGCGGCAAGGATGTCGCGCGACTTCGGGCCGGTCAGGATCTGGGTCGACCAGTCCAGCGTTAGATCGGTCAGGGTGAGGCCGGGGGCGAGGTGGCGCAGCAGCCATTCCTTGTCATGCGACTGGGCCGTGGCAGCGGTGATCAGCAGCACCTCATCCTCACCCAGACGGGCCACCGACATTTCGGTGACGATGCGGCCCTTGTCGTCGGCGAAATAGGCCAGACCAAGGCGGCCCGGATTGGGAACCTTGCCGGTGATCTGTTCGGTCAGCCACGCGACAGCGCCCGCGCCCGTCAGGTGAAAGCGAGAAAAGCCGGGCAGATCTAGGATGCCAGCGGCATCACGCACCGCCTCGCACTCCGCCTTGACCGCGGCGAACCACGGGCCCTGCCGGTCCCAGGTGCGCTGGGCATCCTCGGAGGTGTCATCGCCGGGGCGGGCGTACCAGGTGGCACGCTCCCAGCCGTTATAGGGGGCATAGGCGGCACCAAGGGCCTGCGTCCGGTCATGGACGGCGGACAGCTTCTTGTCGCGCCCCTCGGGCCAGGCGTGGTGGGGGAAGTGCATGGCGTATTCGTGGCCGTAAACCTCCATCCCCTTTTGGGTGCAGTAATCCGCGTCCTGCCAGCCGGTAAAGCGGCGCGGATCGCAGGACCACATATCCCATTCGGTGCCGCCTTCGGTGACCCATTCCGCCAGAACCTTGCCCGCGCCGCCCGCCTGGCAGATACCGAAGGTGAAAACACATGCCTCATACGCGTTGGGCACACCGGGCATCGGGCCGATCAGCGGGTTGCCATCGGGGGTGTAGGGGATCGGGCCGTTGATCACCTTGGTCAGCGCCGCCTTTTCCAGAAGCGGCACCCGCGCCATCGCGTCGGCGATGTACCATTCCAACCGCTCCAGATCATCGGGAAACAGCTGAAAGCTGAAATCCTGCGGGAACGGATCGTCCGGTGAAACCCAGTGCGCGCGGCAGTTCCGTTCGTAAGGGCCAAGGTTGAAGCCGTGCTTTTCCTGGCGCAGGTAATAGCTGCTGTCGACATCGCGCAGAAGCGGCAGCTTGGCCCCGGTCTGCGCCGAATAGGCCGCAATCTCGGGGATCGTGTCGAACAACATGTATTGATGGCTCATCACCACCATCGGCAGGTCACGCCCGAACATCGCGGCGACGTCACGGGCGTAATAGCCGGCGGCGTTCACCACAATCTCGCAGCGCACCTCACCCTTGGAGGTCACCACCACCCATTCATCCCCCTCGCGTCGCACGGCGGTGACAGGGCAGAACCGTTCGATCCGGGCGCCCATGTTGCGCGCGCCCTTCGCCAGCGCCTGGGTCAACTGGGCGGGATCGATGTCACCATCGTAAGGATCATACAGCGCGCCGGTCAGGTCGTGGGTTTCAAGGAAGGGATATTTCGCGCGGATCTCGTCCACCGCGAGAATGTCGAGATCCATGCCCTGGGTGCGGCCCATCCCGACGACCCGCTGAAATTCCTGCAAGCGTTCACGGCTGTGGCCCAGCCGCACCGACCCGGTCACGTGATAGTTCATCGGATAGTCCACCTCGGCGCCCAGGCCCCGGTAGAGGCCGGCCGAATAGCGCTGCATGTTCATGATCGACCAGCTTGACGAAAAGGTCGGCACGTTGCCTGCGGCATGCCAGGTGGACCCGGCGGTCAGTTCGTTCTTTTCCAGCAAAAGGCAATCCGTCCACCCGGCGCGTGCCAGATGGTAGAGGCAGGACACCCCCACCGCACCGCCGCCGATCACCACCACCCGCGCCTGTCCCGGAACCGCCGACATCGTTCAATCCTCCAGCCCGCCGGACAGGACTATCCCCTGTTGCGACGGCACTTTCAATTCGGCAACCGCCACGGTATTGATCGGATTATCCGATTAGAGACAGCCATGCAGATCGAGCTTATCGATACTTTTCTGGACCTTGCCGAAACCCGCAGCTTCAACAAGACGGCGGACCGGCTGGCGGTTACCCAATCGACCGTGTCGGCGCGGATCAAGGCGCTGGAACTGGCGCTGGGCGCGGCGTTGTTCCGCCGGTCGCGGGCGGGCACCGACCTTACGACCGAAGGCCTGCGGTTCGAGACGCATGCCCGGATGTTGCGTCAGGAATGGATGGCCGCCCGACGCGCGGTGAGCCCGGCGGGCGATGCGGCGCTGACACTGCGCCTTGGCATCCAGAACGATCTTGCCGCGGCGGCGCTGGGCCCGCTGGTCGCGGGGTTCCGGCAGGCCCTGCCGCAGACCGCGTTTTACATCGAGCCGGATTATTCCACCCAGATGTGCAATGATCTGGTGTCGGGGCTGCTGGATTTCGCGGTGGTGTTCACGCCCAAGGCACATCCCGACCTGCATTTCACCAGCGTCGGCGAGATCGCCTATCGGCTGATTTCCTCGGATGCGGTGGCGCGGGCGGGGATCAACCCAGCGACGATGATCTTTGCGCATTTCTCGCCTGCGTTCGAGCGCACCCACCGGATGCTGTTGCCCGAACTGTCCGAGGCGCCGCTTTCGGTGGGGCAAAGCACGGCGGTATCGGCGCTGCTCATGGCGATGGGCGGGTCGGGGTATGTGATGCAGGACGCGGCCGACAACCTGACGGCGAGCGGGCGGTTCCGGCTGATCGCGGATGCGCCGGTGATCACCCAGCCGATCTATGCCGCGATGCATCTGAAGAACCGGCCCGCGCGGCTGCACCGGCGGCTGACCCAGCTGGTGAAGCGGCATTTCGATTGATCACAGGGTCATCTGCACCCGGTGCCCCGGCGGGTGCGCAAGGCGGACAAAGGTGACCGGACCAGCCAGACCGAAGGTGGTCCGTTCGGTGATGAACAGGGCAGCCCCCGCCGCCACGCCCAGCACCGCAGCCTCGCGCGGGCTGGCGGTTTCGGCGCAAAAGGCGATGTCGCCGGAGACCAGGCTGACATGGGTGACCAGCCATTCATTGGCGCTGAGTGCTGCGAAATCCGGGGTGGGATCAGGCAGCACGGCGGGGTTCAGCCAGCGCGTTTCAAAGATGTAGGGCCGCCCGCCCGCCAGATGCAACGTCTCGAGATACCGCAGGGCGGCGCCTTCGGGCAGACCGAGCCGCGCGGCCACCGGCACGGGGGCCACAACCGCGCGGTCGGCCAGCAGCTTGAAGCCATGCATGAGGCCCTTCGCCTCCACATCCTGGCGGATCACCGGGATATCCAGCCGGGCGCGCCGGACCGGCAGTTCGGCAACGCGGGTGCCAGCGCGTTTCTTGCGTTCGACGACGCCAGACTCGGCCAGATGGCGCAGGGCTCGGTTCACGGTGGCGCGCGCCACGCCGAATTCCACCGCGAGCGCGGCTTCGCCCGGGATCAGGCCGCCGGGCGGCCAGACGCGGCTGCGGATACGGCGCAAAAGCTCGGCCCGGATCGCTTGCCACCCTTCGCCGGTCATAGCCGCGCCCTGAGCCCGGCGACGACCCGGCGATAGCGCGCCTCGACCGCGGTGCGGGCGATATGGCGGCGGTCCCTGACGATGTGGCGGCCTGCGGACCACAGATCGGTTACCAGCCGGTCATGCCCGGCGAAAACGAAGGCGTCGAGCAGCATGTCGCCGTGATGCCCTGCAAGGGCGATATCGGAGGTATCCAGCGCCAGAAGATCGGCGACAGCGCCGACGGCGATCTGCCCGGAGGGCCGCCCCGCCGCTTGCGCCCCGCCGCGTGCCGCTGCTGCGTACAGCGCATGGCCGGTGGACTGCGCGGCGGTTGCGAACATGGCGCGGCTGCGGTGCTGCAGGCGCTGGGAATATTCCAGCAGCCGCAATTCGCCGGCCAGCGAAATCCGCACGTTGCTGTCGCTGCCGACGCCGAACGCCCCCTGCGCCGCCTGCCAGCCTGCGGCGTCGAAGATGCCGTCGCCCAGATTGGCCTCGGTGATCGGGCAGAGGCCGGCGACCGCGCCGGTTGCCGCCAGCCCGGCGGTTTCGTTCGGGGCCATCCGGGTACAGTGGATCAGGCACCAGTCCCGGCTGATCGGCAGGTTGTTGAGCGCCCAGTCGACCGGACGGGCACCGTAGGCGTGCTGCACCTCGGTCACCTCGGCCTCTTGTTCGGCAAGATGCATGTGGATCGGGCCGCCGCGCGCCAGTGCGGGAACCAGTGCGGGAACCAGTGCGAGGCTTGCCCGGCTGACCGCCCGCAACGAATGCGGCGCGACGCCCAGACGCGCATCATCGGCCAGACCGGCCAGCGCGCGCGACGCGCCATCCATCAGCCGCTGGAACCGGTCGGGCGTGCAGCCAAAGCGCAACTGGCCCGCTTGCAACGGCCGATCATCGCAGCCGCCCCGTTCATACAGCACCGGCAGCAGCGTCAGACCAAAGCCCGTCTCGGCCGCCGCAGCCACCACGCGTCCGGCCAGTTCTGCAGGATCGGCATAGGCGGTGCCACCGGGTTGGTGGTGCAGGTAATGAAACTCGGCAACCGCCGCAAAACCGGCTTCGGCCATTTCGACCATCGCCAGCGCGGCGATGGCTTCGACATCATCCGGGGTCAGGTGGTCAAGAAAGCGGTACATCAGCGCCCGCCATGTCCAGAAGCTGTCATGACCGGCGGTGCGCGCTTCGGTCATCCCGGCCATGGCGCGCTGGAAGGTGTGCGAATGCAGATTGACCGGTGCCGGCAGGAGACAGCCCAGCACCGGACCATCGGGCCGCGCATCCGGCGTCACCGCGACGATCCGCCCGTCGGCAACCGCGATCCGCACATTGCAGGCCCAGCCGCCGGGCAGAAGCGCAGTGTCGGCGTGAAGATGCATCGGGGCCTCGCTTGACAGGGGTATATGCATAGACATAATAGGCGACACCTTAGACATATGGCAAGGCCCCCGGATGACCCTGCTGCTGACCCACGCCTGTGTTGCGACGATGACCGATGCGCAACCGGCCATTGCCGACGGGGCCGTCGCCATTGCCGACGGAGTCATTCGATGGGTCGGCCCGTCGCACGATATTCCCGCGCCGTATCAGACCTTTCCGACGCACAGCTGCGATGGCCGCCTGCTGACGCCGGGGCTGATCGACTGTCACAGCCATGTGGTCTTTGCCGGTGACCGGGCGGCAGAGTTCGAACTGCGGCTGAACGGTGCCAGCTATGACGAGATCGCCCGCGCCGGCGGCGGCATCCTGACCACGGTCAGGGCGACCCGCGCGGCGAGCGAAGCGCAGCTGCTGGCCGAGGCACTGCCGCGCATCGACCTGATGATGGCCGCCGGAGCCACGACGATCGAGGTGAAATCCGGCTACGGGCTGACCGTGGCGGACGAGGTGAAGATGCTGCGGGTGGCGCGCCGCATCGGATCGCTGCGGCCGGTCAGCATCATCACCACGCATCTTGCCGCCCATGCGGTTGCGCCCGAATACACCGGCCGTCCGGAGGCCTATATTGCCGAGGTTGCCATCCCGTCGCTGCAGACGGCAACAGCCGAAGGCCTGGTCGATCACGTCGACGCGTTCTGCGAGAGCATCGCTTTTCAGACCGGCCAGCTGCGCCCGCTGTTTGCCGCAGCGACGGCGCTGGGCCTGCCGGTCAAGCTGCATGCCGAGCAGTTGTCGGACATGCGCGGTGCCGTCTTTGCCGCCGGGTTCGCGGCGCTGTCCGCCGATCATCTGGAATTCCTCGGGGCCGATGGCATCGCCGCGATGGCGGCGGCGGGAATGGTGGCGGTGATCCTGCCGGGGGCGTTCTATACGCTGCGCGAGACGCAGATGCCGCCGATCACCGCGCTGCGCGCCGCTGACATCCCGATGGCGGTGGCCACTGACATGAATCCCGGATCGTCGCCGATGACCGCATTGCCGCTGGCGATGAACATGGCCTGCACCCTGTTCCGCCTGACCCCGGCCGAAGCGCTGGCGGGCACCACCACGCATGCCGCCCGCGCGCTGGGCCTGACCGACAGGGGGCGCATCGCCCCGGGCCTGCGCGCCGACCTGTGCCTGTGGGAGGCCCGCCAACCGGCCGAGCTGAGCTACCGGATCGGGGCCACGCCGCTTCATACCCGCATCTTCGGAGGCATCCTTGACCGCTGAAATCCTCCTCCCCGGCCACACCGGTTTGCGGCAACTGGAACGTATCTGGCGCGACGCGGCACCTGCGCGGCTGGATCCATCAGCGCGCCCAGGCGTGGAGGCGGCGGCGGCACATATCGCGCGGGCCGCTGCGGGCACGGAGGCCGTTTACGGCGTGAACACCGGCTTTGGCAAGCTGGCCAGCCTGAAGATTGCGCCGGAAGATACTGCACAGCTTCAGAAAAATCTGATCCTGAGCCATTGTTGCGGGGTTGGTGATCCGATGGACAGCGCCACTGTCCGGCTGATGATGGCGCTGAAACTGCTGAGCCTGGGGCGCGGTGCATCGGGGGTGCGCTGGGATATCGTGGCGCTGATCGAGGCAATGCTGGCCATGGGGGTGACCCCGGTGATCCCGGCGCAAGGCTCTGTCGGGGCGAGCGGCGATCTGGCCCCGCTGGCCCATATGGCGGCGGCGATGATCGGCGAGGGCGAGGCCAGTTTCGCCGGGCAGGTGCATCAGGGGGGCGAGGCGCTGGCGCTGGCGGGACTGGAGCCGGTCACGCTGGGCCCGAAGGAAGGGCTGGCGCTGATCAACGGCACGCAGTTCTGCACCGCCTATGCGCTGGCGGGTCTGTTCGATGGCTGGCGTGCGGCACAGACGGCGCTGGTGACAAGTGCAATGTCCACCGACGCGATCATGGGGTCGACCGCGCCACTGGCACCGGACATCCACCACTTGCGGGGACATGCCGGCCAGATCGAAGCTGCCGCCACGATGCGCGATCTGCTGGAGGGATCGGAAATCCGCGAAAGCCACCGGACCGGCGATACCCGCGTGCAGGACCCCTATTGCATCCGCTGCCAGCCGCAGGTGACGGGTGCGGCGATGGACGTGCTGCGCATGGCCGCCCGCACGCTGGAGGTGGAGGCGAATGCCGCCACCGACAACCCGCTGGTGCTGACCGACGGGCAGATCGTGTCTGGTGGCAACTTTCACGCCGAACCCGTTGGATTTGCAGCGGATATGATCGCGATGGCGCTGGCCGAGATCGGTGCCATCGCGCAGCGCCGCGTGGCGCTGATGGTGGATCCGGTGTTATCGTTTGATCTGCCCGCCTTCCTGACGCCGAAGCCGGGGTTGAACTCCGGCTTCATGATCGCCGAGGTCACCACCGCCGCATTGATGAGCGAAAACAAGCATCTGGCGCACCCGACGGTCACCGACAGCACGCCGACTTCGGCCAATCAGGAAGACCACGTCTCGATGGCGGCGCATGGGGCACGGCGGCTGGGGCGGATGAATGCCAACCTGCAGGCGATCCTCGGGGTGGAGGCGTTGTGCGCGGCGCAGGGCATCGGGTTTCGTGCGCCGCTGGCAACCTCGCCCCCGCTGCAGCGGGCGGTCGGGCATCTGCGTTCGCAGGTGCCTGCGCTGGAGGATGACCGCTGTCTTGCGCCCGATCTTGCCGCTGCCGCACGCATGGTTGCCGATGGCAGCCTTGCCCGTGCGACCCTGACCCCCCTGCCGGAGCTTTGATCCATGACCCGTCACAATACCCGCGACATCTATCCTGCCACCGGCACCGAGATCACGGCGAAGAGCTGGCTTACCGAAGCACCGATGCGGATGCTGATGAACAACCTGCATCCGGATGTGGCGGAGAATCCGCATGAGCTGGTGGTCTATGGCGGCATCGGCCGGGCGGCGCGGACGTGGGAGGATTTCGACAAGATCGTTGCGGCGCTGAAGGATCTGGAAGCGGATGAGACGCTTCTGGTGCAATCGGGCAAGCCGGTGGGGATATTCTGCACCCACAAGGACGCGCCACGGGTGTTGATCGCCAACTCCAATCTGGTGCCGCACTGGGCGACCTGGGATCATTTCAACGAATTGGATAAAAAGGGTCTGGCGATGTACGGCCAGATGACGGCGGGATCGTGGATTTACATTGGCACGCAAGGCATTGTGCAGGGAACCTATGAGACTTTCGCCGAAGCCGGGCGGCAACATTACGCAGGGTCGCTGACGGGGCGGTGGATACTGACTGCCGGCCTGGGCGGCATGGGCGGGGCGCAACCGCTTGCCGCCGTGATGGCCGGGGCCTGCTGTCTGGCGGTGGAATGCGACGAGAGCCGGATCGATTTTAGGATTCGTACCAGATATGTAGATGCGAAGGCGAAGACCTTGGATGAAGCTCTCGCGATGATCGCGGGATGGACCGCGAAAGGCGAGGCGAAATCGGTGGGCCTTTTGGGCAACGCCGCAGATGTGTTCCCCGAACTCTATGCCCGGATGAAGGCGGGTGGACCCCGGCCCGATATCGTGACCGACCAGACCAGCGCGCATGACCCGCTGAACGGTTACCTGCCGCAAGGCTGGACGGTGGAACAGGCCCGCGCCGCGCGCGAGACGGACCCGAAATCGGTGGAACGCGCGGCCCGTGCCAGCATGAAAACCCATGTTGCGGCGATGGTGGATTTCTGGAATGCCGGTGTGCCGACGCTGGATTACGGCAACAATATCCGGCAGGTCGCGCAGGATGAGGGGCTGGAGAATGCCTTCGCCTTCCCCGGCTTTGTGCCCGCCTACATCCGCCCCTTGTTCTGCCGCGGCATCGGACCGTTCCGCTGGTGCGCGCTGTCAGGCGATCCGGAGGATATCTACCGGACCGACGCGGCGATGAAGCGGCTGTTCCCGGAAAATACCCATCTGCACCATTGGCTTGACATGGCGCGGGAGCGGATCGCGTTCCAAGGGTTGCCCGCCCGCATCTGCTGGATCGGGCTGGGCGAGCGGCACAAGGCGGGGCTGATGTTCAACGAAATGGTGGCGTCGGGCGAACTGAAGGCGCCCATCGTGATCGGGCGCGATCATCTGGATTCCGGCTCGGTCGCATCGCCGAACCGGGAGACGGAGGCGATGCTGGACGGATCGGACGCGGTATCCGACTGGCCGCTGCTGAATGCGCTGTTGAATACGGCGTCGGGGGCGACCTGGGTGTCGCTGCACCACGGTGGCGGGGTGGGCATGGGGTTCAGCCAGCATTCCGGCATGGTGATCGTGGCGGACGGGACGGCGGATGCGGCCAGGCGGCTGACCAACGTGCTGTGGAACGACCCCGCCACCGGGGTGATGCGGCACGCGGATGCAGGCTACGGCATCGCGCGGGAGTGCGCGGAGGAGCATGGGTTGCGATTGCCGGGGATTTTGGGGTAGCGCGCCCACTTGACTGCACGTACGCATTCGCGTACATGAACCTCATGAAAACGCTTTCCTCCACCGACCTTCGTGCCAATCTGTCCGCTGTGATGGATCAGGTGAACAGTGACCATGAACCGGTCATCGTGACCCGCGCCAAGGGCAGGCCGGTGGTGATGGTTTCGCTGGAAGACTGGGCCTCGATGGATGAGACGGCTTATCTGCTGGCCAGCCCGGAAAACGCCCGCCGTCTGCGTGAAGCAATCAAGGGCTTGAATGAAGGCAAAGGCGTGGTTCGCGAACTGATCGAGGAATGAATCTGACGTTTTTTCCCGATGGCTGGGAAGACTATCAGCACTGGCTCGCGAACGACAAGGTTATGACCAGAAAGGTTAATGCCCTCATCAAGGAATGCCTGCGGCATCCTTTTCAGGGCACTGGCAAACCTGAACCGCTGAAGGGCGATATCTCCGGCTTCTGTTCGCGGCGGATCGACCGGGAGCACCGGCTGGTCTACCGGGTCACCGCCACCGCATTGGAAATCGCGCAGTGCGGGTATCATTATTGACCTGCGGTGCGCGGTCAGAGCCAGATCGGGTTTGACCAGGCCCGTCTGCCTGCGGCGTCGATCACCGCAACCCGCAGCCAGGGCGAGGTGTTCAGCCGAGCCAGTGGCACCTTGGCGCGGGTCATCGAATGGCCATGCACCGCCTTAGCCCCGGTGCCGTGCCCCATCGCCACCACCGAGGCGGCGGCGGAGCATTCGACGACCACATCGTCGCCTTCCACCCGGACGTCCCGAATCTCGGGCCCTTGCGAGGAATAGAACGCGCCCGCCTTCAGCCCAGCCAACAAAGCCTCGGGCGTGTTCGCTTCGGCTTTCACCATGACCCAGCCGCCGAAATGGTCGGGTTCGGAAAAATGCGCGTCGTCGGTGGCGATGAGGTTGAGCCTGCGCCCTTCGGTCAGCAGGAGGTCGGCGATGGCAAAGCCGTCGGGCCGGTCACAGCCGACGGCACAACCGTGGTTGTAAACCTCGACCGCGTGGGCGGCGGTGATGGAACGGGCGTCGGCCAGCGTCAGGCCAGACCATTGCGGATGTGCGATGGCGACGAAGGCCCCGGCGGCGACGGCGCGGGCGGCAAGATCTGGCCCGGTTTCCTGCCCAGCGACAGGCTGGAACGAAGGTGCATTTGTCGGCGCGAAATCAGGCGGCAGGCCGACGGCGAGGATGTGCCACAACTCGCCATTGGCCATGGCGCCGGAATGCAGTTCGGCGCCGAGGAGGGTTGTGAAGCTGTCGGTGCGCATCGGTACGGTATCGACGATCGGATAGCCGTAGATGCCGATGAAATGATCGGTCAGCGCAATGAAATCATAGCCTTCGGCGCGGTAGCGGCGGCAGACCTCTGCCGGGTCAAGCACGCCGTCTGACCGGGTGGAATGGGTGTGCAGATTGCCGCGCCAGAAGCGGCCGGGGGCGGTGAAGGCGATGGGGCGGGTCATGCGTAGGTTCCTGTTCAGGGACGGATCAGCACCTGCAGATCGGCCACATTGGTGCCGGTGCCGCCAATGATCAGAAGATCATCCGAGGCGGCAAGGCAAGGGTAGCTGTCATTCTGTGACAGGCGCGCGACAGGGTCGATCCCGGCGGCGCGCATCCGGGCAAGGCTGCCGTCATCGACCACCGCCCCCGCCGCGTCGGTTGGCCCATCGCGGCCATCGGTGCCGGCGGAGAGGAACGTCCAGTGGCCGGCCCAGCCCTGCGCCTCGGCCAGCAATGCGACGCGCAGCGCCAGTTCCTGATTGCGGCCGCCCAGCCCGCGGCCTTTCAGGACCACCGTGGTTTCACCGCCAAACAGCGTGGTGCCGGGGCGGCAGGCGGCCACGCGGGCGGCAGCGGCGGCGACATCGCCGGTCAGCGGTTCGGCTGCAACAGTGGCACCGGGGGCGGCATTGGCCATCGCCTGAACCGACAGGCGGTTCGAGCCGATCAGGATGTTGCGAGCGGCGGGCAACGGCGGTTGCGGCGGGTCGGCACTGGTCAGATGGGCGCGGACGGATGCGGGCAAGGCATCCCAGACGCCGTGATCTTGCAGGATCGCGCAGGCGTCGGCCTTGCTGCCCAAGGCGGCCACGGTCGGGCCGGAGGCGATGGCGCGCAGATCGTCGCCGACAACATCGGACAGGATGAGGGCGGTCACCCGGGCGGGATGGGCGGCGCGCAACAGCCCGCCGCCCTTCAGCCGCGAAAGCTGCTGGCGGACGAGGTTCATCAGGGTGATCTCGGCCCCGGAGGCGAGGAGGAGCCGGTTCACTTCGGCCTTGTCGGCAAGGCTGACCCCGGCGACGGGTGCCGGCAGCAGTGCCGAGCCGCCGCCGGAAATCAGCGCGAGGATGCGCTGGCCCGGCTGCATCCGCGCCAGTCTGGTCAGGATCAGATCGGCGGCAGCAGCCCCACGCGCATCGGGCACCGGGTGGCTGGCGGCAAGGACGGTGGCCCCGGCAAGCGGCCGGGCGTTTTCATCATTGGTGACCACGATGGTTTCGGTGGTGCCGAGGGTCTTCAGTGCCGCTTCGGCCATGATGCGGGCGGCTTTGCCGATGGCGATGATCAGATCGGGGCGGTCCAGATCCGGAAGCATCGGTTGCAGCGCCAGCGCGGGATCTGCGGCCATCAGCCCGGCATGAAAAATCCGTGCCACTTCCTTTCGTTGCGACATGCCCGCCCCCTTTGGCCTGAGCAGATCCTTGCCTGTTCCGGTTGCGACGAACAAGTCCCCCCTCGTACGGAAACGTGGCTTATGATATCGCATTACAACCATTCGTTGTAAGGAGTTGCCGATGTCACTTGATCGTTTCGATCTGTCTGCCCCGGTTTTCGGCGTTGCGCCGCGCGATGGCGCCACCGAGGTTGATGCCGTGGCGATGGCGGATCAGGCCGTGGCGGCGGCGGCGTTCCTCAAGGCGTTGTCGCACGAGGGGCGGCTGATGATCCTGTGTCATCTGACGGCGGGCGAGCGGTCGGTCACGGAACTGGAGCGGTTGCTGGCCTCGCGTCAGGCGGCGGTCAGCCAGCAACTGGCGCGGTTGCGGCTTGAGGGGCTGGTGCAGGCGCGGCGCGACGGCAAGGCGATTTACTATTCGATTCAGGACCCCAAGGTGACCCGAATGATCCGGCTGATCGCGCAGATGTACTGCGGCCCGGCATAACGGCTATCCCCGACCGATATAGGGCATGTCGCGGGCCATGATCGTGACGAAGGGGGTGTTCACCTCCAGCGGCAGGCTGGCCATGTGCAGGATGGTCGATGCCACATGCGCCACGTCCATCACCGCTTCGGTGCGGATGGCGCCATCGGCCTGGGGGACGCCCTTGGGAAAGGCGGCTGCCATCGCGGTCAGCGCATTGCCGATGTCGATCTGGGCGCAGGCGATGTTGAAGGCACGCCCGTCAAGGCCGAGCGTGCGCGTCAGGCCGGTGACCGCGTGTTTCGACATGGTGTAAGGCGATGAGCCGGGCCGCGGCACATGCGCCGAGATCGAGCCGTTGTTGATGATCCGCCCGCCTTGCGGGGTTTGCCGGCGCATCAGGCCAAAGGCGGCGCGGGCGGTCAGGAACATGCCGGTGATGTTGGTCTGGCAGAGACGCAGCCAATCGGCCACCGGAATTTCGTCGATCGGGGCGGCGGGAAGCGAGATCCCGGCATTGTTGAACAGCACATCGAGCCGGGGAAGCTGGGCAAAGGCGGCGTCGATCTGATCGGGGTTGCCGACGTCACAGGGCAGGATCAGCGCGGGGCGGCCTGCGGCGGTGTCGTGCAAGGGTTCGGCGTTGCGCCCCAACAGGGCGACGGACCAGCCATGATCGAAAAACAGGTTGGCAGTGGCGCGGCCGATACCGGAACCGGCACCGGTGATCAGGATGGTCTGGGTCATCGGGTATCCTCGGCAAAGTGGTATTTCAACAGCCAGATCAGAACGCGCTGCACCATGCGGTGCGGCAGGCTGGTGGCGGCGGCGAGGTCGGCGGCGGTGCAGCCCGGGGCCGCCGTCAGGGCAACAAGGATCGCGGCGATGCGGTCGGGCTCTTCGAACAGGCGGCGGGTGGCGGCGTAGTTGCGCAAGGCAAGCGTGGCGGCAAGATCGGGGCGCTGGCCAAGCGGGACGGCGCGGTAACGTCGCGGCGCGGGCCGGGGGGCGCTGGGATAACCCGCGAAGTAAAGGTGCGGCGCAGGGGCCACGGGCAGATGAGCGGCGTCGATGGGGGTTGTGATGCGGCGCAGGTCAGGATTTTTGCGGGCATGGGCCAGCATCGCGGCCTGTTCGGCCCACAGCGCCTGCATCTGCGGGATCACCACGCGCCAATCGTAAAGTGCGCGGGCCCGCGCCCGGGCCGCCGCCCCCATCCGGGCGCGCAAGGCCGCATCAGTGCCCAGCGTCACCAGCGCCCGGGTCAGGCCGGGCACGTCGATCCGCGTCAGGGCAGACAATTGACCGAGATACTGCTGGTAGCCATCCGTGCCGCCGAAGTGGCGCTGGCCGAGATAGGTGGTCAGGCCGGGATCCGGCATTTCGGTCGGGATACGAAAGCCCACGTCGGGGGTGACGGTGTCCTTCATCCCGTCCCAGTCTGACACGATCACCGGCAGACCGGCTGCCATCGCCTCCACCGGGGCGAGGCCGAAGGTTTCCTGCACATTGTCGATGGGAAAGACAAACATGTCGGCAGCCGACAGCGTGGCCTTGCGGGCCGCCGCGTCGCCGCCATCGAGGAGGTGAAAGCCGACAGAGGGCATCAGGGCTGCGGCCCCATCGGCGAAGACCGGACGCCAGACATCGTCTCGGAACTGGCCGCAGAGGAGGAGGTGCAGCTTGCCACCCGCTGCCGCCGTCATTTCGGCTGCTGCCGCCGCCATGGCGATGAACAGCGGCAGGGGATCGAATTTCTCTTGCGGGGTCAGGCGGGCGATGCAGGCGACGGCGATATCACCCGCAGCGATGCCGAGGCGTGCCCGCAGCCCCTGCCCCGCCGCCGGATCGGGTGCGAAATCGTCGCAATGGATGCCAAGCGGAATGACCGGCAACAGCGGGCGCGCGGGCAGCACCGCCCCGGCAAACCGGATCGCCAGATGCGCCTCGGCCAGTTCCATCGCGGTGCGCAGCGACGCCTGCACCGCGCGCGAGGTGCAGATCACCGCGTCCCACGGCATTTGCGGCGCAGCGCGCAGGTCGAACAGCCCCTGCATCACGGGTTTCGAGGCAGTGGTATGGGTGATGCCCGAAATGGCCCAGGCCGCCGCGCCATGCGGCGCGCGCCGCCAGCATTCGGCGGCAAAGTTCGGCGCGGCGTAATGCAGCACCTCGGTCGGGGCCAGCGCTGCGGGCGCATCGAGCCGCACCCCGCGCAGCGGCCGGGTGACCCCGCAACGGGAAGCGAATTTGCGGAACGCCGCCTCGTCAGAGGGGTAGTGGCTGATGCTGACGAACTCCTCCACCTCGGCATGGGCGAACAGACCGCGCAGAAAGCTTTCCCCGGCGATGCGCCGCCCGTTGATGCCCTTGGTCGCGGGGTCGTAGCCGTCGGGCGAAAACCAGATCGCGGCATTGGCCTTGGGCGTCATTTCCGGTCCATCCAGAGCCAGGGGGTGGGCGTCGCGCGCCATTCCCACAAGAGAAGCAGGCGGTCGAGGTCTGACAGGGTTCCCGCCCAGTCGGGCAGCAGATCGGGGCGAAGCGTACGGTCGATGCGGGTGATGTGGTGGGTCGGGGCGAAGCGCGCAGTCAGGGTGGCCAGAAGGCCGGGCTGTGCCCCCTCATGCACCTCGACGAGGAGGTCGGCATGGCAGAGGCCGGGGGCGAGGGCGGGGTCCAGGAGCGTGGCTTCGGCGCCTTCGATATCACACAGGATGGCGGTGGGTTGCGCAGTGCAGACGGCGAAATCGGCATGCGTCATCGCAGGGCCGATGCGCAGTTGCGCGGTGACGCCGTTTGCTGCGGCAAATGCGGCGCAGAGGGTGCGGGCGGCGGGGTTCATGTCGCGGGCCATGACGGTGGTGGCGGGCATCCGTCGGGCGAGGCCGACGGCATAGTACCCCTCGGCCGCGCCCAGGTCGATGATCAGGGGATAGGCGCGGGCGATCAGGGTTTCGATCACCGGAACCAGGCTTGCCTCGTACCCGCCAAGCAGGCGCGCGGTGCGGGAGCCTTCGGCGGCGCGGACAGGGTAGGCCATGCCCGCGAACGGCCCGGCCAGCACGGTGTCGCCCGACCGCGCCACAACCGTGTTTTCCAGCAGTGCCGCGCGCCATTTGGCAAGGTGGCGGAGGGCAGCATTCAGCCGGGCCGGATCGGCGGGGCCGTCCAGCAGGCGCTGAAGCCCCTCGGTCGCGGCGCGGGTCAGGGGCGAGGGTGAAGCGGTGCTGGCCATGCTGGCATGGTTAGGCACTGCGGCGCGAGGCGTCCAGCAAGTTTAAGCCGCGTTGGCGGCGCGGGTCAGGATCAACCGGCGGACAAAGGCGAAAAGGAATAGGATGGTCAGGACGAGGATTATCGTCGGCCCGGTGGCACTGTCGAGATAGAAGCTGGCATAGGTACCGGTCAGCATGGCGAACAGGCAGGTTGCGGTGGCGACAACCAGCATGTGGCCAAAGCTGCGAACCAGCAGGAAGGCGATGGCACCGGGCGAGATCAGGAGGCCGATGGCAAGGATCAGCCCGACCGACGACAGGGTGGCAACGATGGTCAGCGACAGGATGGTCAACAGCCCGTAGTGCAGCCATCCGGTGCGCAGGCCCGATGCCTGCGCCTGGGCGGGATCAAAGGCGTGCAGCATCAGGTCGCGCCATTTCAGCAGCAGGATGGCGGTGACCGGCACGGCGATGGCGGCGGCGGTCAGCAGATCGGTGCCGCCGATTCCGAGCATGTTGCCGAACAGGATGTGGTCCAGATGCACGTCGGTGGTGATGCTGGTATACAGGACGATGCCCAGCGCGAACATGCCGGAGAACACGACGCCCATGACGGTGTCTTGCTTCACCCGGCTGTTGCCCGACAGATAGCCGGTCAGGAGCGTGCAGCCGAGGCCCGCCACGAACGCGCCGATCAAGAGCGGCAGGTTGAGGACATAGGCCAGCACGATGCCGGGCAGCACCGCGTGGCTGACCGCATCGCCCATCAGCGCCCAGCCCTTCAGCACCAGAAAGCAGGACAACAGCGCTGTGGGCGGGGCGACAATTAGTGATATCCAGAAGGCGTTCTGCATGAACGGGAACTGGAAGGGCTGCATCAGCACCTCGATCATCTCAGCGCCTCTGCCGCCTTGCGGCGCGCGGCGAGAAGGCCGTGTTTCGGCGCAAAGACGAAGGCGGCAAGGAAGATCAGCGTTTGCAGAAGAACGATCACCCCGCCGGTGGCCCCGTCGAGGAAATAGCTGAGATAGGCGCCGAGAAAGCTGGTGCCTGCGCCGATGGCAACGGACAGCGCGATCAGGCGGGGGAAGCGGTCGGTCAGAAGATAGGCGGTGGCACCGGGTGTGACGACCATGGCCACCACGAGGAATGCGCCGACGGTCTGCATCGCGGCAACGGTGGAGGCGGAGAGGAGGGTAAAGAACAGAAGCTTCAGAAGATCGGGGCGCAGGCCGATGGCGCGGGCGTGGTTTTCGTCAAAGAAGGTGACCATCAGGTCTTTCCACTTGGCCAGCAGGATCACGGCGGAAATCGCGCCGATCAGCACCAGTTGCAAAGTGTCCTCGGGGGTAATGGCGAGGATGTTGCCCATGGTGATGGTCTGGATGGAGACCGATGTCGGAAAGATCGAAATGAGGAACAGGCCCAGGCCGAAGAACGAGGTGAAGATCAGGCCGATAATGGTATCGACCTTGAGGCCCGAGCGGCCCGACAGGAACAGCATCGCCGCAGCAGCCAACCCACCCGAGATGAACGCGCCAAGCGCGAAGGGCGCGCCCAGGATGTAGGCCGCAGCCACCCCCGGCACCACAGAATGCGACAGCGCGTCACCGATCAGCGACCAGCCTTTCAGCATCAGATAGGCGGACAGGAACGCGCAGACCCCGCCGACCAGCGACGAGACCCACATCGCGTTGGTCATGTAAGCATAGCCGAAAGGTTCAAGCATGCCCGACCTCGCCGGTGTTGGCGGCCCCCCCTCCCCAGCCCGTTTCCACAGGGGGGGGAGGGAGGCGCATTTCGGGCAGACGGTCGGGTTTTGCCCGAGGCTGGGGGTAAGCGCCTCCCCTCCCCCGTGGGGGGAGCGGATGGGGGTGGGGGGCGGTCTGCGGCGTCACTTGCTGCCCTTCCGGCCGTATTGCACGAAGGGGCGTTCGTCATCGGTGATGATGCGCACCTCGCGCGCGTCGTCGTCATCATGCAGGTCCGACCCGCCGATGGTGAAGTGGCGCAGCACGCCACCAAAGGCGCGTTCCAGATTGTCGCGGGTAAAGATCGTCTCTGTCGGGCCGTAGGCAAGCACGGTGCCCTTGACCAGCACGGTCCGGTCACAGAAATCGGGCACCGAGCCGAGGTTGTGGGTCGAGACCAACATCACCCGCCCCTCATCGCGCAATTCGCGCAACAGGGTGATGATCTGCTCTTCGGTTTTCACGTCGACGCCGGTGAAAGGTTCGTCGAGGAGGATGATCTGACCTTCCTGTGCCAGCGCACGGGCAAGAAAGACGCGTTTCCTTTGGCCGCCGGACAGCTCGCCGATCTGGCGGCGGGTAAGGTCGGACATGCCGACCCGCGCCAGCGCCTCGGCCACCTTGGCGCGGTCGCGGGCGGTGGGGCGGCGCAGAAACCCCATATGGCCGTAGCGGCCCATCATCACCACATCTTCGACCAGCACGGGAAAGGTCCAGTCCACCTCTTCGGCCTGCGGCACATAGGCCACGAGGTTCTGGCGCAGCGCCTCGGCAACCGGTTTGCCAAGCAGGCGGATGGTGCCGGAGGCGGCGGGCACAAACCCCATGATCGCCTTGAACAACGTCGATTTGCCCGACCCGTTGACGCCCACCAGCCCGGTGATCGTGCCGCGAGGGATCATGAAACTGGCGTCGCGCAGTGCCGTCACACCGTTGCGGTAGCTGACGGTCACGCCGCTGGCGCAAATCCCGCCATCGGGGGCAGTCGGCGGTGGGTAGGGGCCGGCGTCACGCATGGGTCTGGCCTTCCGGGGTCAGTTCGGCGGGGCGGTCAGGCCGTCCGCGATGGTCGCGGTCGTCACGCGCAACAGGTCGATATAGGTTGGCGTCGGACCATCGGGTTCGCTGAGGCTATCGACGTAGAGGATGCCGCCGAAGGCTGCACCCGTTTCGCGTGCGACCTGTTCGGCAGGGGCCGATCTGACGGTGCTTTCGCAAAAGACCACCGGTATCCGGTGTTCGCGCACCCCGTCGATCACGCTGCGCACCTGTTGCGGCGTGCCCTGCTGATCGGCATTGATCGGCCACAGAAACAACTCTCGCAGGCCAAGGTCGCGGGCGAGGTAACTGAACGCACCTTCGCAGGTAACCAGCCAGCGGGACGCTTCGCCAAGCGCGTCGATCCGCGCCTTCAGGGGGGTGATCTCGGCACTGAGGCGGGTCTTGTAGGCTGCGGCATTGGCGGCATAGACGGCGGCGTTTTCGGGATCGGCCGCTGTCATCGCCTTTTCGATGTTATCGACGTATATCAGCGCATTATCCAGGCTCATCCAGCTGTGCGGATTGGGTTTTCCGTCGTAGGTGCCCCCGGCGATCGGGATCGGGGTGATGCCGTCGGTCAGGGTGGCGGCGGGGATGTCGCCAAGATTGGCAA
>JAYSYZ010000282.1:0-6982 GCA_043727195.1 Paracoccaceae bacterium | reverse complement strand
GGTCCACACAACAATCATCGCGACTGATCCGTTTGTGATGACTTTTGTACCCAAAATACATTTTACTGATGTATCAAGTATGGCGCAAAAGCGCCTGCCTCATGGATCACCGCTACAATTTTCAAACGGGCGAGATTGCGCCGAGCCATGATCTGAACGTGGTCTCTGAAGTATTCCACTGCCGAATCAATCGGATGTCTGGCAATTAGATCAAAGATCGTCCGGTACTGGTCATTCGTCGACACATCGTTTGGCAATCCAAGTGCTGTCAGCGCGCTGCTTACCGACGACAACAGCAGACGATTGCTGCGTATCAGCTCGACCAGCGTCGTGTTCGGTGCCTGCGCGATGCACAACTCAAGCAGGGAATCACTCAACCATTCCGAGGTAAGTGTAACATCCGAATCGATCTTTTCCAGCAAATGCTCGACTTCTGCATAACGGATATACGGAGCGGCCATTCCCAAGGCGACCGGTTCCATGATGCTGCGCATTTCGTACTTCTCGCGGATGGTGCGCGCGGTCAGTGGTCCGGCGATCCAATGCGAACTTGCGCTCTTGCGAATCAGGCCACGCTCTTGAAGTCGGGCAAGGACATCGCGCGCCACGGTTCGGCTGACGCCAAGATATTCGGAAAGCTCGGTCTCGACGATGCGGAACTCGCCAAAGATCTGGCACGAAGCCACCTGCTGCTCAACTTCGTCATAGACATGCCGCCAGGTTCCGCGCGTTTGCAGCGCTTCGTCCACGGCATCCGGAATGTTCAGTGTGAAATCGCGCAAGTCGCGCCTCAAGGCGACGATGCCCATGCCTGTGGGCCCGACCAGATACCCACGCCCATCAAAACGATGGATCAGCCCCTCGGCAAGCAGTTGTCGCAAGGCCACCTGCACGGGCACGCGGCTGGTCTGCATCGCCGTGGCAATCGGACCTTCCAGCAGGACCAACCCCACGGGCAGGATGCCACGCTGGATGTTGATGCGCAGAACCTGTGTGATCAGTTCAAAGCGCGGCTGAAGCGCGAACGGGTTGGAGGACCGGATCATGCGGCACCCTCTTCCGCAGCGCGGCCGCCATTCACCAGTTTGATGAACCGTTCCCAGGCGCGCGCGGCGTAATTGTATTCATCCATCACGGTATTCCAGATCGCGATGCGGCTGGCGCGTTCTCGGTAGGATCCGCCCGCGCGCCGCGCCCCGGCGCAAACCACCCAGTCCCCGCTCGGCCCCATCAGATCCCGCTCCGCTGCGGCACCATCATACCAATAGGCCCACTCCTGTAGCGTCATATGCGCCCGGCTGCGTTCCGGCGTGGCAATGTAATAGCCCTGCCGGGCCATGACAGACCCTGCATATCCGCTGAGCCACCAGTTAAGATACTCATAGGCCATGTCCAGCCCGGCCCCGGCCAGATGCCGCGACAGGCTGGCTCCGCCGTGCCATGCGCGATACCCTTCAAGAGGGGCCGCCTCGATGAAGGTGCCCGGCTGCGGGCCGATCTGACCATACACCGGTGACCACATGCTTTGCACCGCGACAAGCCCCTGGCGGACAAGCCGTGCCGCCGCGTCCGCATCGCGCCACGCGCCACAGAAATATCCCTGTCGGCGCCTGTCTTCCAGCAATGCCATCAGCGCGTTGATTTCTTCGATGGTCATGTTGCCGATATCGGCAAACTCAAGGTCGCCCGCGGCCTCGGCGGCAAGCGCCGCGTCGAAGAAACCAATGGCCGGCTCGTCGACAAGGGCAATTTTCCCTTTGGCGCGCTTGTCCAGCAGCCAGGCCCAACTGGGTGCGACCCCATCAGCGTCGAAAACGCGCGGGTCGTAGCCAAAGCTGTCCATATTATGGACGGTTGGCAACATGCTGATGTGACGTGATGTCTTCGGACCGAGGAACCCACCCGGCTGGACGTACAGTTTGCGAACGGGAGCATCACCATGCCCGCGCCAGGCATATTTGCTGACGCCTCCCTGCTTGGCCAGATCGCTGATGTTGTCCCATTCGGTGATGCGATTGATGTCGATGGGCTGGAGCGCGCCCCAGAACCAGACGATGTCAAGGTTGTGAAAACACTGCTCGTACATGTCATAGCCCTGCGGCTCCATCGCCGCGCGGCGCTGGCAGGTCGGAAAGTCGAGCAGTTCGTAATCCACAGAAAAGCCAAGGTCGCTTTCCGCCCGTTCGCGCACCTGGCTCAGCAGCGTGATAGATGTGCCCCGCACCCGCAGACGGCGGCGGTGCAACAGCGGAGGAGAGGCCAGACCTGTCGGTTCGGGTGCCATTCGCCGGTCCTTCTATGGCGCGCGCCGCGCCACGTTCCTGTTGCCTCAGGCGAGTGCCGCCGTGATGGCCTGCAAAAGTGCCGTGCGGTCTTTGCGAACCTGCAGCGCCTGTTCCATCGTGACTTTGACGAATTTTGTGGGCGTATGCGGCTGCAATTGGCCGATCAGATCCATGTCGCCCGAAATCACGGTGCCCAGCATGAAGTATCCGCCCCCCGACACTGCATCGCGGTGCAGCACGATTGGCTCAGTACCGCCCGGCACCTGGACCGATCCGTAGGGATAGCAGGCGTCCACGATGTTCGACGGGTCGGACCCCGCCCCGAACGGTTGTTCGCGCGGCACGAATTCCAGCGGTCGCCCGGCCTTGAACCGATACCCGATCCGGTCGGCCTCTGGCGCGACTTTCCAGGTATCCTCGAAGAACCCCCTGCCCGCAGCTTCGGTGATCCGGTGCCAGTAAAGCCCCGGCAGCATCCGCAGTTCGGCAGGTGCGCCCGGCATCCGGCGCATGGCTGCCGGAACGCTGCGCCCGGCAACCCCCACCCCCTTCCCCAAAGGCAGTTCATCGCCCGCCTGCAATTTGCGACCCTGAAACCCGCCCAACGCACCCAGCGTGTAGGTGGACCGCGATCCCAGAACCGCTGGCACTTCAATACCGCCCGCTATGGCGATATAGGCCCGTGCGCCAGCCTTGAGAAAGCCGAAGCTCAGGATTTGGCCCTTCTTCACCGCGAAGGTCGTCCATCCGGCCTGCTCGTCCCCGTCCACCCTCGGCGGCAGGTCGGCCCCGGTCACGGCAACGATGGCATCCTGGGTGAATTCCAGTTCCGGTCCCATGAACACGGCTTCCAGCACTGCCGCCCCGGCCGGATTGCCCACCAGAAGGTTTGCCGCCGCCAGCGACAGCATGTCCATCCCGCCCGATGTCGGAATGCCGATGTGATAATAGCCCGGACGCCCCAGATCCTGCACCGTGGTCGACAGCCCCGGCTTGATGACGTTAATGGCCATTGAGAGCCTCCATCACGCGCGCATTGGTGCCGTCGATATCCGCCTGAAACTCGGCCAGCGAGAAGGTCACGCGCGCGATGCGCGGCATCCAGCGGCCCGCGTCCACCTCGGCAACCGTATGGTCATATTCGGCACGGTCGATCGGTTTCCATTTCACCATGTCGCCAGGTTTGAAAAGGCACATGAAATCGCGCAGATAGGGCGTCGTCTGGGTGGGGTCATAGATCGGCATCGGCGTGATGCCGAACATCTGGTAGCCCCCCGCGCCGCGTACCGAATATATGCAGGCGAAGCAGCCGCCATGGCCCACCGTCAGGCGCGGCGTATCGGTACGCGGGCGCAGGTATTTGGGCGACTGAATCTGCCGGTTGCGGTCGGTCATCTGGTAAAGAAACGGCAGCCCCGCGACAAAGCCCACCATCGACACGAACCACGGCGCGCCGGAATGGGCCGCGATGAACCCGTCGATCCCGTCCAGCCCGTTGATCCGCGCGGTGTATTCGATATCGGTCGAGGTCGGGTCCTGATGCCGCTCGCGGAACCGTTGCCCCGTCTCGTGCGTCCAGGGGTCGTTGTAGAACACCGGCACCTCGATGATCCGGGTTTCGAGCGTAGCGGGGGCGGACTGGGCCACCGCCTCCAGCGCCTTCAACTCGCACATCATGTCGTCGGGGGCGATCACGTCGGGATCGAAGCGCACCTGAAACGAGGCGTTGGCCGGGCAGATCTCTGTCACGCCGTTGATGGCGGCATCGCGCAGCGCGTTGGTGATCGACAGGCCCTTGAAGAAAGCCTCCAGCGACATTTCCTCGTCGCACTCGACAAAGATGTGCTCGTCTCCGCCGAAGGAGTATCGGGTGGTCATGCCTTGGTCTCCTCTAGTCTGTGGGTGTTGCGCTCCAGCCATGGCTCCAGCCAGCGGGTGTGAAAATCGCCGGCCTGTACGTCGGGGTCGCGCGCCAGCAATTGGTGCAGGGGCTTGGTGGTGGGCAGACCGCCCACATGCAGTTCCTGCAAGGCGCAGGTCATCCGGGTGATGGCCGCCGCACGGGTTTCGTCCCAGACGATCAGCTTGCCCAGCAGCGAGTCATAGAATGGCGGCACCTGATACCCCGGATAGAGCATGGTATCGAACCGCACGCCGCCCCCGCCCGGCACGATCAATTCCGTGACGGTGCCGGGGCCGGGCTGGAAGTTTTTCGCCGGATCCTCGGCGCAGATGCGCACCTCGATGGCATGGCCGGACAGGCGGATGTCATCTTGGGCATAGCGCAGGGCCTCGCCCGCGCAGACTCGGATCTGTTCGCGCACCAGATCAACTCCGGTGACCATTTCCGTCACCGGATGTTCCACCTGAATGCGGGTGTTCATCTCGATGAAGTAGAAATGTCCCGAAGCGTCGTCATAAAGATACTCCAGCGTGCCCGCGCCGCAGTATTCCACCGCTTCGGCCAGGGCCACGGCAGAAGCGCACAGTTTTTCGCGCATCGCCTGCGGCAGGTGGGCCGACGGCGCCTCTTCCCACACCTTCTGGCGGCGGCGTTGAAGGGAACATTCGCGTTCGAACAGATGGATCGCGCGGCTGCCGTCGCCAAGGATCTGCACCTCGATATGGCGCGCGCGTTCGATCACCTTTTCCAGATAAAGGCCGCCGTCGCCAAAGGCCGATTTCGCCTCGGCGCTGGCCTGCGGGATCAGGCGGTCGAATTCGTCCATGTCCTGCGCAATGCGGATGCCCCGGCCCCCGCCGCCCGCCGCTGCCTTGATCATCACCGGAAATCCAATGGCCAACGCCACGGCGCGGGCGCGGTCGGGATCGTCGATGCGCCCTTCGGACCCCGGCACCACCGGCACGCCCGCCGCCTTGGCCGCGACCCGTGCCGCCACCTTGTCGCCCATCACGCGGATCGCGTCGCCCTTGGGCCCGATCCAGACCAGCCCCGCCGCCTGCACTGCATCGGCAAAATCGGCGTTCTCGGCCAGAAAGCCATAGCCGGGATGCACCGCATCGGCCCCGGTCTCGGCCGCTGCCTTCAGGATGTTGGCGATGTTCAGATAGGACTTCGACGCCATCGGCGGGCCGATCAGCACCGCCTCGTCCGCCATCCGCACCGCCAGACTGTCAGTGTCTGCGGCGCTGTGCACCTGAACGGTCTTCAGGCCCAGTTCGCGCCCAGCGCGGATGATCCGCACCGCAATCTCGCCCCGGTTGGCGACCAGCAATTTGGTGATCGCCATGAGATCAGCCCAGTTCGGCCAAGGGCTGCCCGGCCATCACGGGTTCTTCGTCATCGGCCGCGAAGGCGGTCAGGATTCCGGCCTGATCTGCGTGAACTTCGTTGAACGACTTCATCACCTCAATCAGCCCGATCACATCGCCCACCGCCACCGCATCGCCGACCTTCTTGAACATCGGCTGATCAGGCGAGGGACGGCGATAGAAAGTTCCCGGCAGCGGCGATAGGATTTGCTTGGTCATGGTCATGTCCCCGTCTTTCTTCTGTCAACGATAAGATGCAATTGCATTGCGCACCGCCTGAGCCACGGCAACCGCGTTCGGCGTGTCCGAATGCACGCAGATCGCATCCGCCCGCACCGCCACGTCGTGCCCGCCGACCGAGGCCACCTTGCCCTCGGTGATCGCCCGCACGCAAGCGGCTGCGGCGCGGCCCTCGTCGGTGGCTGCATGTTCGCGGGTGATGATCAGGCCACCCTCGTCGTTATAGTCAAGATCGGCGTAGAACTCGGCCACAAAGGCATGGCCGCGCGCGGGATAGACGGTCTCGTGGAACGTGCCGATCATGCCGAACAACGGCACCCTGAAGATGTCTGCGGCATCGGCGACGGCATGGGCGATATCTTCGATCCGAGCGGCCATGCCGTAAAGCGATCCGTGCGGCTTGATGTGGTTCAGCGCCACGCCTTCGGCTTCAAGAAACCCCTTCAGCGCGCCGATCTGGTAGATCAGGCAGTTGGTCATCTCCTCGCGTCCGATCTTCATCTCGCGCCGGCCAAAGCCCTGCAGGTCGGGCAAGGAGGGATGCGCCCCCACCTTGACCCCGTGACGTCTGGCCAGTTGCACGGTGCGCCGCATGTGGTTGAAATCCGAGGCGTGGAATCCGCAGGCCACGTTCGCCACGTCGATCAGCGGCATCAGCCCTTCATCGTCGCCGATGCGGTAAAGGCCGAAGCCTTCGCCCATGTCACAGTTGATGATCACCATATCGCGTGCCCCTCAGCCTGCCAATCAAGCACATAAACGTCCGTCTCGTCCAACACTGCCGTCCAACCGCGTTCGATGACAATGGTGGTTGTCACCACCACCGACGAAATCTGAACTAGAGAAAACCATGCTGAAACCTGCAAATCTCGCCCTCATCCGATGTCCTGCTGACGCTCTGCCTCCACGCGATAGGCTTTGACCAGCGCCGCCGATGTCATTCGCGCTCGTGGCTGTTTGTTGCGCGCGCTACCCCGCTGCTTGCCATGGCGCTGCCGCAACTCAACCAGCCGCCGCACTTCCAGAAGTCTTTTCCCGCGCAGTTCACCGGAGGCATAAGCGGATTCACCACCGGCCCCCTGGCCTGACACCCCCAACATCGAGGAGACCCCCATGGCACGTGCGCAAGGCGCGCGGGCGCAGATGGCGCTTGCGTATGAGACGGTTTACGGCACCCCGCCGGT
>JAYSYZ010000281.1:0-2781 GCA_043727195.1 Paracoccaceae bacterium | reverse complement strand
TGATCGCCGCCGTCAGCGTCGTCTTGCCATGGTCAACGTGACCAATCGTGCCAATGTTGACGTGCGGTTTGTTCCGTTCAAACTTTGCCTTGCCCATCAGGGTCACTCCTCATTCGTGTGTCGGTGATGGCGGGGTGAAACCCCACCCTACGAGTGGTAGGGCGGGGTTCACCCCGCCACACCGGTTAAGCGTACTTCTTCTGGATCTCGTCCGAGATGTTCTGCGGCACCGCGTCGTAATGGTCGAACGACATGGAGAATGTCGCCCGGCCCGAAGACATTGACCGCAGGGTGTTGATGTAGCCGAACATGTTGGCCAACGGCACCATCGCGTTGATGACGTTGGCGTTGCCGCGCGCATCCTGCCCCTCGATCATCCCCCGACGCGAGGTCAGGTCACCGATGACGCCGCCGGTGTAGATGTCCGGGGTCACCACTTCGACCTTCATGATCGGTTCCAGCAGCTTGGCACCGGCCTTTTTCAGGCCCTCGCGCATCGCCGCCCGGGCGCAGATTTCAAACGCCAGGACGCTACTGTCCACGTCATGGTACGCACCGTCGATCAGCGAGACCTTGAAGTCGATCACCGGAAAACCAGCCAGCGGTCCGCTGTCCATCACCGACTTGATGCCTTTTTCGACGCCGGGGATGTATTCCTTCGGCACCGCACCACCGACCACCTTGGTCTCGAACGAATAGCCTTCGCCCGGCAACGTGGGCGAAATGATCAGCTTCACGCGCGCGAACTGACCGGTACCACCGGTCTGTTTCTTGTGCGTGTAGTCGATCTCGTGCTCGCGGCTGATGGTTTCGCGGTAGGCAACCTGCGGCGCACCGATATTCGCCTCGACCTTGAACTCGCGCCGCATCCTGTCGACCAGGATGTCGAGGTGAAGTTCCCCCATGCCCTTCATGATGGTCTGACCGGATTCCTGATCCGTCTCCACCCGGAAGGAAGGGTCTTCGGCAGCCAGGCGGGCCAAAGCGATGCCCATCTTTTCCTGGTCGGCCTTGGTCTTTGGCTCCACCGCGATCTCGATCACCGGCTGCGGGAAGGTCATCGTTTCCAGAACCACCGGTTTTGCCGCATCACACAGCGTGTCGCCCGTGGTGGTTTCCTTCAGACCGGCCAACGCCATGATATCACCGGCAAAAGCCTCGCCGATCTCTTCCTGTTTGTTGGCATGCATCATGACCATGCGGCCGATGCGTTCCTTGCGGTTTTTGGTCGCGTTCAGGATCTGATCGCCCTTCTTGACCTGGCCGGAATAGATCCGGGTAAAGGTCAGGGTCCCCATGAAGGGGTCGTTCATGATCTTGAATGCCAGCCCCGAGAACGGCTGCGCATCATCGGCAGACCGCTCGATGTTACGGGTTTCCGTCTCGTCACCGGGCGCAAAGCCGATATACGGCGGCACATCCAGCGGGCAGGGCAGAAAGTCGATGACAGCGTTCAGCATCGGCTGCACGCCCTTGTTCTTGAACGCAGAACCGGCAAGGATCGGCACAAAGTCGATGGCCAGCGTGCCCTTGCGGATCAGCGTGCGCAGCGTCGCCTCATCCGGCTCGTTACCCTCGAGATAGGCTTCCATCGAAGCGTCATCCTGCTCGACAGCAAGTTCAAGCATGTTGTAGCGCCACTTGTCAGCCTCGGCCTTCAGTTCGGCGCGGATCGGCTGGCGCACCCAGGATGCGCCCAGATCTTCGCCCTGATAGACCCATTCCTGCATGGTGATCAGGTCGATGATGCCTTCAAGCTTGTCCTCAGCGCCAATCGGCAGCTGGATCGGCATCGGCACGGCACCGGTCCGGTCGCGGATCATCTTGACGCAGTTCATGAAGTCCGCGCCGGTCTTGTCCATCTTGTTGACGAACACGATCCGCGGCACCTTGTAGCGGTCAGCCTGACGCCACACGGTTTCAGTTTGCGGCTCGACGCCAGCATTACCGTCCAACAGCACGACGGCACCGTCAAGCACGGCCAGCGAGCGTTCGACTTCGATGGTAAAGTCAACGTGGCCGGGGGTGTCGATGATGTTGAAGCGGTACTTGTCGTCGGATGACAGATCTTCGCTGTCGATCTGGCGCTGCCAGAACGTGGTGGTCGCAGCCGAGGTGATGGTGATCCCGCGTTCCTGCTCCTGCTCCATCCAGTCCATCGTCGCGGCACCATCGTGCACTTCGCCGATCTTGTGGGTCTTGCCGGTGTAATAAAGGATCCGCTCGGTCGTGGTGGTCTTGCCCGCGTCGATATGGGCAATGATTCCAAAGTTGCGGTAGCGGTTCAGCGGATAATCGCGTGCCATGTTACCCTCTTACCAACGATAATGGCTGAACGCTTTGTTTGCGTCGGCCATCTTGTGGGTGTCTTCGCGCTTTTTCACCGCAGTGCCGCGGTTCTGCACGGCGTCGGCCAGTTCGGCTGCCAGACGCTCTTCCATGGTGTGCTCGTTGCGCTTGCGGGCGGCAATGATCAGCCAGCGGATCGCCAGCGCTTCGCGACGCTCGGTCCGCACTTCGACGGGCACCTGATAGGTGGCACCACCGACGCGGCGCGAGCGCACTTCAACCGAAGGCTTCACATTTTCCAGCGCCTCGTGAAAGGCTTCGATGGGCGCGCGCTTCAACCGGGATTGAACCCGCTCCAGCGCACCGTACACGATTCCCTCAGCGACGGACTTTTTGCCGTCCAGCATCAGGTTGTTCATGAACTTGGTCAGAACCCGGTCACCATACTTGGCATCGGGAAGGATTTCGCGTTTTTCAGCGGCGTGACGACGT
>JAYSYZ010000280.1:0-2782 GCA_043727195.1 Paracoccaceae bacterium | reverse complement strand
TGAACTTCCGCCGGAAGTCGCCTTTGTACATGCCCCCGATCTGCGGGACCGAAACGTGCGATTCGTCCGCAAACACGATGGCATTGTCAGGGATGAATTCGAACAGGGTGGGCGGCGGTTCGCCCGGCGCGCGGCCCGTCAGATAACGCGAGTAGTTCTCGATCCCGGCACAGGATCCGGTGGCATCCAGCATCTCGAGATCAAAGGTGCAGCGCTGTTCCAGACGCTGCGCCTCCAAAAGCTTGCCCTCGGCCACCAGCTGGTCAAGCCGCTGGCGCAGTTCGATCTTGATGCCCTGAATGGCCTGCTGCAGCGTCGGGCGCGGGGTCACGTAATGGCTGTTGGCGTAGATGCGGATTTCCTTGAACGTATCGGTCTTTGCCCCGGTCAGCGGATCGAATTCGACGATACCTTCAAGCTCTTCACCAAAGAAGGAAAAGCGCCAGGCGCGGTCTTCCAGATGGGCGGGCCACACCTCCAGACTGTCGCCGCGCACCCGGAAAGAGCCGCGGGTAAAGGCCTGATCGTTGCGGCGGTACTGCTGCGCCACAAGTTCCGCCATCACCTTGCGCTGGTTGTACATCTGGCCGGTGATCAGATCCTGCGTCATTGCCGAATAGGTTTCCACCGACCCGATGCCGTAGATGCAGCTGACAGAGGCGACGATGATCACATCGTCCCGCTCCATCAGCGCCCGGGTGGCCGAGTGGCGCATCCGGTCGATCTGTTCGTTGATCTGGGATTCTTTTTCTATGTAGGTGTCGGACCGCGCGACATAAGCCTCGGGCTGGTAATAGTCATAGTAGGACACGAAGTATTCGACGGCGTTGTCGGGGAAGAAGCCCTTGAATTCGCCGTACAACTGCGCGGCCAGCGTCTTGTTGGGCGCCAGGATGATCGCCGGGCGCTGGGTCTGTTCGATGATCTTGGCCATGGTAAAGGTCTTGCCGGTGCCGGTGGCGCCGAGCAGCACCTGATCCCGCTCACCCGCCTGCACCCCTGCCACCAGTTCGGCAATCGCGGTCGGCTGATCACCCGCCGGCTGAAACGGCGTGGACAGCGCGAAACGCCGCCCGCCTTCCAGCTTTGGCCGGGTCAGCACGTCAGGGCGGGAGTCCAGAGCGTTGGCGTTGTTATGCGGCATCATCCCCTCGGTCGTCGCGACTCGGTCTGACAGATTTGATCTGTTTTTGTTCTATTACAAGCAACGAACCGCCGAATCCCGTGAAACCGTTGCCGATATTTGCCAGACCGGCTACTCCATCGGCAGGGGTGAGGTGGATGGCAAGAAAGATCGACACGCGGGCCGTTGGCCTTGATACCGGGCTGGCGCTGATCCGCTTGCTGACGGGGGCCGAAAACCTGCATTACGGGCTTTGGACCGGGCTGGACGTCACGGCGGGCAACCTGCGGGCGGCGCAAGATGCCTATACCGCAAAGCTGCTGGCCTACCTGCCGGCGGGGCCGCTGCGGATCCTCGATATCGGGGGTGGCGCCGGCGAAACCGCGAAAAAGCTGATCGCGCTTGGCCATACGGTCGACATCGTGGTGCCTTCGGCTTATCTGGCCGAGTGCTGCCGCCGCAATGCCCCCGAAGCGCGCATCCATCACTGCAAGTTCGAGGATTATGCCGGGAACGAGGTTTTTGACATCTGCCTCTTTTCCGAAAGTTTTCAGTACATTCCGATGATGACCAGCCTGCCCGGATGCGCAGGTCTGCTTGGCGCCGATGGGGCGGTGCTGATTGCCGACTGCTTTCGCACCGATGCCTATCTCGGTCGCGAAGAGCAGGGCCCGCAACCGGGGGGCGGGCACCGGTTGTCATCGTTCCACGCGGCGCTGCTGTCGACACCGTTCGGGGTGGCCGCAGAAGAAGATATCACCGATGCGGTCGCCCCCTCGATCGATCTGGAACAGGGGTTCTACAACGTGCTTGGGGTGGGACTGACTGGAACAGCCGCCGAATTCAGGGCGAAAAAACCTGTCATCAACTGGCTTCTGACCCGGGTGATCCATCTGTTCCTGTCGCGCAAGCGGCGGGAAAACCTGCTGAAACGCTTGCACGAGACCAACCGCAACAGCGCCAATTTCCTGCTCTACAACCGCTATCTGATTCTGAAACTGACCCGTCAGCCGTGAAGGGCCGACTGCCCTTCCGGCCCCTTTATACAATTTTAACGATTTTTTTCTGAAAGATTACATCTTTTAGTTGAACCGCCGGGCGTCTTGCGGCACGCTGGTAGGGCAAGCAGCAACTGATGCTGTCGGCTGGCCCCACCACACCCCACCCACACTCCCCGGGGCCAGCCGACAGTCCTTTGCCCCAAACCGGGGCTTTGCTGACAAGTGGTGCTTGCGCTTTCCCGCGACCTTCGGAATAAAGCCTGAAATTGCCCGAGGTGTTCCATGCGTGCCCGCATCTATCAGCCAGCCCGAACCGCGATGCAATCCGGCAGCGCCAAGACGCAAGGCTGGGTGCTGGAATTTGCCCCCGCCTCGGCGCGCGAGGTAGACCCGTTGATGGGCTGGACGTCGTCTGACGATACCCAGGCGCAGGTGCGGCTGCGCTTTGACAGCCGAGCCGCGGCCGAGGCCTATGCGACCGCCCGCGACATCACCTATGACGTGGTAGAACCGAAACCGCGCAAGCCGATCCTGCGCCCCCGCGGTTACGGCGAAAACTTCGCGACCGACCGCAAGGGTGCCTGGACCCATTGATCGTGATCGCGCGTGAAAGCCCGCTTGGCCCTGACCTCGCCCATCTGATGCAGCGGCATACCGC
>JAYSYZ010000279.1:0-7054 GCA_043727195.1 Paracoccaceae bacterium | reverse complement strand
TAAAATTGAGTTAACAAAAATTGCGATATTGTTTCATATCAATATCTTATGGAACTTAACACGCGTGTTATCCTGCCTTGAAGTCTATTGCAGGTAGCTCATCGGGTCGAGGCTGTCGACACCCTTGCGGACCTCGAAATGCACGAAAGCCGGGTCGGCCTGGCGCACCACGCCGATGGACTGGCCGCGCTGGACCTTGTCGCCCTTCTTCACCTTCAGCCCGTCCAGCCCGGCATAGACCGTCAGCAGGCCATCGGCATGCCGGATGACCACGATCGGCACCTGTTCGGTATCCTTGGTGATCGCGGCCACCGTGCCATCGGCGGCAGCTTTCACCGAGGTTCCGGCAGCGGCGGCGATGTCGATGCCCTGGTTCTTTTTCTTGTCATAGCTGCGGATGATCTTGCCCGCGACCGGCATCGCAAAGGCGGTGGCCGAGGCGGCGCTGGCCTCGCTGCCCAGATCGGGCGACGGCGGAGTTGCCTTCGGCTTGGTCGCGGCAGCCTCGGTCGTCTCGTCCGGCAGCGGCTTTGCGGCTGACGGCGGGGCCGGGGTCGGCGACCCTGCGCCGGGCGGGGTCGGCACCGGTTCGGGATCGGGCGCGGCAGCGGTGACCACCGGAATGATCAGCGTCTGGCCTTCGCGCACCGCAAGGTCGGGGCCAAGCTGGTTCCAGTCTGCCAGCGCCTTTGCCGACACATTGTAGACCCGCGCGATGGTAAAGGCGGTCTCGCCCCTCGCGACGCGGTGGGTCAGGGGTGCGGTCCCGCCCGTGGCGGGCAGGGTCGCGGGCGAGGGACCCGCCTCATCCAGTGCCGTGGTGGCGATCGAGGTGATGTCGACGGCACCCGATCCGCCGATCACCGCAGGTTGCGGGGCCGCCGCCACACGATCGGGCAGCAACAAAAGCTCCCCCGCGCGAAGGCTGTCACCCGATTGCAGCGCGTTGCTGCGGGCCAGATCCGCCGGGTTCAGGCCCAGCCGCCCGGCCATCGATGCCACCGTATCGCCGCGCCGCGCCTCGGCCAGCTGATAGCCGGGATAGCTGAGGATGCCATTGGCATCCGGGGTGGGGGCGTCGGCCGTGGCCTGCCGCGCCTCGGCGGAGGTGTTCCCGTCTCCGGCCCTGAGGTCCCAGTCAAGGTCGCCGACCTGGGTGCAGCCGGCCAGCGCCAGCAGACTGACACCGAGAGCAAGGCTCATCCGAGATGTTGCGCGATGGGGGACCATGTTGACCGCCTCTGTTCCGTTTGGCCGGGTTGACCCGGTTTCTGGGGGTGATTCTACTCTGAGCCGAGCCCTTCGACCAGTGGCACAAAGCGGACTGGGCGAAGTTCTTCGTAATCGAAACCAGTGGCGGTGCGGGTGACCTTGATCAGGCTTTGCACCGCGTCGGACTGGCCTACCGGCAGCACCATGATGCCGCCGGGTTTCAGCTGGGCCAGGAGCGGCCCCGGCGGATCTTCGGCGGCGGCAGTGACCAGAATGCGGTCAAACGGTGCCTGATCCGGCAGACCGTGCGAGCCGTCGGCAGTCATCGTCGTCACGTTGGTCAAATTCAACTGGCGAAACAACTCTGCCGCCTCGCGCACAAGGCGGCGGTAGCGGTCAACGGTGTAAACCCGGCGCGCGAGTTGTGACAGGATCGCGGCCTGATAGCCCGAACCGGTGCCGATCTCCAGCACCGTATCGCGGGGGCTGACGGAAAGCGCCTGGGTCATCAGGCCGACGACCGAGGGTTGGCTGATCGTCTGACCGCAGGCAATGGGCAGCGGCATATCCTCGTAAGCGCGCATCGCGAACAGGCCCTTGACGAACAGGCCCCGGTCGACCTTTTCCATCGCGGTCAGCACGCGGGCCTCGGTCACCCCGCGCGAGCGCAGGGCAAACAGGAAGCGCATCTTGCGTTCGGCAAGATCGGCGGCGGAGGGTTCGTTGTCCTCCGGCGCGTCGATCATCCGATGCGGCCTTGCAGATCGGCCAGAAGGTCATGTGCGGTCAGGTCGGCCCGCATCGGGGTGACCGCGATGTAGCCGTCGAGGTTCACTGCCGCATCCGACCCGGGCAGCGTGGGTGTCTGTTGCGCGCCGCCCTTGATCCACAGGAACTTGCGCCCCGAGGGTGACTGGTGCGGCTCCACCCCGAAAGCGGTATCGCGGCGAAAACCCTGGGGGGCCACCTTGATACCCTTGGTGGCGACGGCCGGAAGTGGCGGGAAATTGACGTTGTAGAACACCCGGTAATCATCATTCGTCCAGATGCCGCGATCCAGAAGGGTGCGGACAACTGCAGTGCCGTGCCGCCGCGCGCTTTCGAACGGATCAGGCAGATGAGCGTTTTCGGGACCGAGGAATTGTGACAGGGCAATGGCGGGCACGCCTTGCAACGCCGCCTCCATCGCGCCGCCGATGGTGCCGGAATAAAGCACGTTTTCGGCGGCGTTGTTGCCCCGGTTGACACCCGACAGGACCAGATCGGGTTTCGCCCCTTCGAGCACGTCATAAAAACCGGCCAGCACGCAATCGGCCGGGCTACCCTCGGCGGCAAAGCGGCGATGCCCCAGTTCGGCAATCATCATCGGGCGGGTGTAACTGATGCAATGCGCCACGCCGGATTGTTCGAAGGCGGGGGCGACGGTCCATACTTCCCCCTCGAGCCCGGCGATGTCGGCGGCGATTTCGGTCAGAACCGCAAGACCCGGGGCATTGATGCCATCGTCGTTGGTGATCAGGATGCGCATGCAGGGCCCCTTCTGGCTGAACCCTGATTAGACGAGCACCGGGGGGGCTTCAAGCGGTGAGGGCGGCGCGCGGCGACTGACGCCAGTAAAAGCTTGCACCTCTGGGATTTGCGGGGTTTGATGCCCGCAATCCTGAGTGGGGGCTCATGGCGGACACTGCGCGACAGACAGCCGAGGCGATCCGGGTCGAGGATCTGCACAAGAGCTTTGGTAGCCACCATGTGCTGAAAGGCGTATCGTTGACAGCGCATGAGGGCGATGTCGTCGCCATCATCGGCGGGTCGGGATCGGGCAAATCGACCATGCTGCGCTGCATCAACTTTCTTGAGACGCCATCCAGCGGTGCGATAGTGATCAATGGCGAGGCCGTGGCGATGCGGTCGGACGGCACGCCAACTGACCGCCGCCAGCTTGAGCGGATCCGGCAGAGCCTGGGGATGGTGTTCCAGTCGTTCAACCTGTGGAGCCACAAGACGGTGCTGGAGAACCTGATCGAGGTGCCGGTTCACGTGATGAAATGCCCCAAGGACGTGGCGGTTGCCCGGGCACGCAAGCTTTTGTCGCGGGTGGGGTTGGCGGAAAAGGAAGGCGCTTATCCGGCCTTCATGTCAGGCGGCCAGCAGCAGCGCGCCGCGATTGCGCGGGCCTTGTGCATGGAGCCGAAGGCGATGCTGTTCGACGAGCCCACCAGCGCCCTTGATCCCGAACTGGTCGGAGAGGTGTTGCAGGTGATCAAGGGGCTTGCCGACGAGGGGCGCACGATGATCCTTGTGACCCATGAAATGAAATTCGCCCGCGAGGTGGCGAGTCATGTGATCTATCTGCACAACGGCGTGATCGAGGAACAGGGGCCGCCCGAGGCGCTGTTTGGCACACCCAAGTCGGAACGCTTAAAGCAGTTTCTGAAGACCGTTGGCTAACTCAAAGCCAAGCAACAAAAAATAACAAGGAGAAGTACCATGAAATGCAAAACACTCGCGCTTGCGCTGACGCTGCTGGCGGCCCCGGTGGCCGCGCAGGAAGTCAAAATCGGCATCGCCGCTGAACCCTATCCGCCCTTTGCCTCGCCGGATGCAAGCGGCAGTTGGGTCGGTTGGGAAGTGGATTTCATCAATGCGGTCTGTGCCGCCGGCGAGATGCAGTGCGTGATCACTCCGGTTGCGTGGGAAGGCATCATCCCGTCGCTGACCGGCGGGCAGATCGACGCGATCATGGCCTCGATGTCGATCACCGAGGAGCGGATGCAGACCATCGACTTTTCGGACAAATATTATAACACGCCGACTGTGATCATCACTGCCAAAGGGTCGGGCCTGACGCCTGACGCGGCTGGCATGGCGGGTAAGATCATCGGGGTGCAGGTTTCCACAATCCACGAAGCTTATGCGCAGAAATACTTCCCCGACGCCGCCGAGATCAAGACGTATCAGACCACCGACGAGGGGTTCCAGGACCTGGCCGCCGGGCGGATTGACGCGAGCCAGGCCGACAGCATCGCAATCGATGCCTTCCTGGCGTCGGACGTGGGCAAGGCTTGCTGCGAGGCGATCGGAGCGGTCGCCGATGACCCGGTCATTCTAGGCAAGGGCGTGGGCGTGGGGCTGCGCAAGGGCGAGGACGCGTTGAAGGCGAAGTTCAATGCGGCCATTGCCAAGGTCATCGCGGATGGCACCTATGACGCGATTTCCAAGCCGTATTTCGCATCGTCGATCTACGGCGGCTAAGCTGCCGTGCTGGGTGTGTTTCCCGTCTCTGCCACCTCGGCTTTTGAATTGTTGGCCTGGTCGCCCCCTGGATGGGGGGCGACACTGGTTGCGGGCCTTGGGAACACCATTCTGATTGCGCTGGGGGCCTATGCCCTTGGTCTTTCGATCGGAATCGCAGGCGCGTTCGGCAAGCTTTACGGAGGGCCGATCACGAAGGACCTGTTGGCAGTTTATACAACGCTGGTCCGCGCAGTGCCGGAATTGGTGTTGCTGTTGCTGATCACGTTTGCTGCCAAGGATGCGATCAACAGTGTTCTGCGTTCGAACGGATTTGATCCGATTGATTTTTCCGGTGTGGTAGCCGGTATCGTGGTTCTGGGTGTCGTGCAGGGTGCCTATTCAACCGAAGTTCTGCGGGGCGCGATCCTGTCGGTTCCCGCTGGCCAGATCGAGGCCGGGCGGGCGATGGGCATGTCGCCCGCCACGATCGCGCGCCGGATCACCCTGCCACTGATGACCGCCTCGGCGGTGCCGGGGCTGGCAAATCTGTGGCTGACGGTGACCAAGGATACGGCCTTGCTGGCGGTGATCGGGTTCATCGAGTTGACCAAGGCCACTTCGCTGGCCGCCGGAACGACGAAATCTTTCATGACCTTCTATCTGGCGGCCGGGGGTCTGTATCTGGTGCTGTCGCTGGTATCGGGATTGATTTTCGGACGGATCGAGAAATGGGCGCGGCGGGGGCAGCGCAGTGCGGCCGGAGGTGCGATGTGACGGCGGTGCTGAAGCCGCACCGTATTGTGCTGCTGGGGCTGGCGCTGGGGCTGATCGGCTGGTGCGCGGTCAGCCTGAACTGGAGCTGGCTCGGCACGCCGAAATATCTGGACATGCTGCCGCTGGCGATCTGGCGCACCGTCTGGCTGACCGTGGTGACGATGGCGCTTGGCATGCTGCTGGCGATTCCTCTGGGGTTGGCGCAGGCGGCGGGGCCGGTCTATCTGGCAGTTCCCGCCCGGATCTATTGCAGCATCATCCGGGGCACGCCGCTTTTGTTGCAATTGTGGCTGCTGTATTACGGGCTCGGTTCATTGTTCCCGCAGTTTCCCGGGATCAAGGACAGTTTCCTATGGCCGATCCTGCGGCAAGCCTGGCCCTATGCGGTGCTGGCACTGACGCTGAGCGTGGCTGGATACGAAGGCGAAGTGATGCGTGGCGCGTTCAAGGGCGTGCCCGGCGGTCAGTTGGAGGCTGCACGCGCGATGGGTGTGCCGCGCTTTACCATCTTTCGCCGGATCTGGCTGCCGCAGGCGCTGCAACGGGCGCTGCCGACGATTGGTGGCGAGGCGGTGTTGCAGATGAAATCCACGCCACTGGTGGCAACGATCACCGTGGTGGACATCTATTCGCTGGCCAAGCGTGTGACGCAGGACACGTTCATCGTCTATGAGCCGCTGTTGTTATTGGCGCTGGTTTACATGATCCTGGCGGGTGGGGTCGTGCTGTTCTTCAAATGGCTGGAAAGCCGTGTGCCGGTGAAAACGGCCTAAGCGTCGCGCTGGGCGATCCAGTCATGGTCGGGGTCGTTCTGGAAGCGCCATTTGCGCAGCGGCCCGGCCATGACGTTGAGATAATAGAGGTCATAGCCATAAGGCGCGGCACAGGGGTGGTGGCCCTTCGGCACCAAGGTCACGTCATGGTTCCTGACGGTCATCGTCTCGTCCAGCGCGCCGTCTTCGGTGTAAACGCGCTGGATCGCGAAGCCGGAGCCAGGGTTGACCCGGTGGTAATAGGTTTCCTCCAGATAGGTCATGCGGGGGAAGTCGTCCTCGTCATGGCGGTGGCTCGGGTAGGAGGACCAGTTGCCGGCGGGGGTATAGACCTCGGTCACGAGGAGGCTGCCCGCGACGTCTAGACCCTCCATCGCGATGTTGTTGATGAACCGGGTGTTCTGGCCCTTGCCGCGCGGGGTGAGTTCGATGCCCTCGGGGCCGAGACGCCGGGCCTTGTGGCTGCCGTGGCCGGGGGCCGAGCAGACGGCAATGATGCAAGGGGTGGTGGCTGTGGCCTCCCAGCGGTCGCCGTCGGGGACGTAGAGGCAATGCGGCGGGGTGCGGTCGAACAGGTCCATCCGATCCCCCATCTCGCCCCAGTCCTGCCCGGCGGCCCTGATCCGGGCGCGGCCTTCGACCAGCACGAGGATCACCTCGCGGTTGCCGGTGGCCTCGGCGGCGCTGTCGCCCGGCTCCAGACGGTAGAGCGAGAAGCCGACATAGCCCCAGCCGGCGCTTTCGGGAGTGATGTCATGCACCTTGCCGCGTGTTCCCGTGGGTTTGCGAAGAAGGTCGACCATGGCTTGTTCTATTCCCAGATGTTGCAGTTGGATATCAGCCTGCGCCGATGGATCGGTCGTGGCCATTGGGCGAGGCAGCCGGGCTGGTGCCGAACGGGATCATGCGATTGCTCAATCGGCCAGCCACTGCCGGGCGGTATCGGTCTCGTATTGCTTGCGGGCCGCGCGAACCTCGTCGCGGGTCGAGACTTCGGGCACGGCGACGTTCCACCAGGTGCCGCCCGCGCCGGTACCGGGGGCGGGATCGGTGTCGATCAC
>JAYSYZ010000278.1:0-7078 GCA_043727195.1 Paracoccaceae bacterium | reverse complement strand
CGCGCAGGATGCCGCCGACGCCGGTGGCAGCCCCCTGATGCGGCTCGATGTAGCTTGGGTGATTGTGGCTTTCCATCTTGAAGATAACCGCCTGCCCGTCGCCGATATCCACCACGCCGGCATTTTCTCCCGGCCCGCAGATCACCTGTGGCCCGGTGGTGGGCAGCGTCCGCAACCATTTCTTCGATGACTTGTAGGAACAATGCTCGTTCCACATCGCCGAGAAGATGCCCAGTTCGGTAAACGTCGGTTCCCGCCCGATAATCCCCAGAAGGCGCGCGTATTCATCCGGTCTCAGCCCATGGGCGGTCACCAGTTCCGGGGTAATCTTCGGGTCCTGCATGACATCTCTCCGCTCGCCTGCCGGTTCCTTAAGCGATCAACCCGGAACATGAAAGACCAACAAACGAACCTGCCCGACGGAACCGGTCGGCGCTTCAACCGTTGGTCCGTCATGCCGGGCAACCGGCGTTAAACAGGAGTGGATAATATGTCGAATACCAAATCTTTCTGGGCTGCTGCCACCATCGCTTGCCTGATCGCGGTGCCTGCGGCTGCACTTGAAGTGTCCGCCGACGCAATGCTTGGCGCCGCGCCCGAAGATATGACCACCGTCAAGATGATCGAAGACAGCGCTTTCGTGGGCAACGAAGTGCGCACCAAAGACCAGATCGTCATCGGCCAGGTCGATGGTGTGTTCGAAGGTGCCGATGGCGCCTTGATGGTGCTGGTCACCATCAATGCCGAAGTGTCGTCGAAGTCGAGCGTCAAGACCTTCACCGTGCCGCTGTCGAGCGACATGGTTGCAGACGGTTCGCTGACGCTGGGCTGGACGGAAGCAGAGCTCTTCACCAATCTGAGCAGCCAGTTGGATCAATCGACCAACGGCTGATCATCAGTTGTGTTAACGATTATCGGCCCGGCAGGTAACTGTCGGGCCATTTTCATGCTCCACGTCCTTGCCCCAACGCACCACGGCGCAAGCAAAAAAAAGGCCGAGCTTCCGCTCGGCCAGGTCCAACAGGGAGGTATGAAGCAGCAAGAGAAATCTCAACTGCCGCTTCAATCATCGAAATAGACCCAACCCTTGGCGCAAACAAGGGCAGCAGATGCGGCAATGCAGCATGACCGCCATGCATGCCGTGCATGGCTGTAGTCACGCCGCTGCTTCATCCTGCTGGCGCCGCCGGTAGGTCATGATTTCGTCAACTACGAAATCGCGGAACGCGGCAACCCGTTTGGAATGGCGCAACTCCTCCGGATAAGCCAGGAACACCGGCACTTCCGCGCTTTGCACCCCTTCCAGAACGCGCACCAGATGCGGAAAATCTTCGGTGATGTAATCCGGCATCACGCCAATCCCCAGGTGGTTCAGCACCGCCTGCAGCACTCCGAAATAGTTGTTGACGGTCAGCGTCGAGGGGATGTCATGCGACATCAGTTCCTGCACCAGCAATGCCCCCGCCGCCACCTGCGGCGTGCCGGCATGCTGGCTGATCAGCCGGTGCTGGCTGAAATCGTCCATCGTCAGGGGCGTGCCATGCGCCGCCAGATATTCCGGCGTTGCATACAGCCGCATCTTGATGTTCATCAACCGCTTGCGGATCAGATCTGCCTGGCTCGGCTCCTTCATCCGGATCGCGACATCCGCCTCGCGCATCGGCAGATCGAGCACCCGCTCCTCCAGCATCAGATCGATCTTCAGCGCCGGGTATTTCGCGTACAGCTTTGCCAGACGCGGTGCCAGCCACAGCGTGCCAAAGCCGGTGGTCGTGGTCACCCGCAACTCGCCGAACACCTCGTCTTCGGAATCCCTGATCCGCGCCGCCGTCGCATCCAGCCGCTTGACCATCGCCTGCGTCGCGTCGAACAGCAGTTCCCCCTGTTCCGTGAGGATCAGGCCCCGCGCATGCCGGTGAAACAGCGTCACCGCCAGACTTTCCTCCAGCGCGCGTATTTGCCGGCTGACGGCAGACTGGCTCAGATGCAGCACTTCGCCGGCATGGGTCAGACTGCCCTTGTCGGCCACGGCATGAAAAATCCTGAGTTTGTCCCAGTCCATCACCAACTCCTGCAAAATCCGCGCGACCGTAACACAGCCGCGCCCTGTTCCGGCAAACTCGTTCACATGTAAATGCGGGAAATCCGCACTGCGGTTCGCGGGCTGTCATCCGCACGTCATCCGTCCATGCCACAGCAGTCATAACCCAAGCCGGACCCGAGCATGACTATAAAAGACCTGACCCGCGATATTACCTATGCCACCTCTGCCCGCACCCGCAGCGGCCGCGCGCTGATCCGGATGCTAGAAAACACCACTGGCCGGCTGTCGCTCATCCGTCGCGCCAAGGGGTACGAGGCGGATATCGCCAGGGGGGTGCCGTTTTGGGACGTGATGGTTGATCGCTACGGCCTCTCGCTGGACATCACCGGTGGCGCGCTTGACAATATCCCCCGCACCGGCCCGCTGATCGTGATCGCCAACCACCCCTACGGCATCCTCGACGGGCTGATCCTCGGCCACATCCTGCAACGCACCCGGGGCGATTTCCGCATCCTCGCCAACTCGGTCTTCCGTCGGGCCGAGGCGTTGAACAAGGTTTTGCTGCCGATCTCGTTCGACGCGACCAGAGAGGCGACACTGCTCAACCTTGAAACCCGGGCGACCGCCCTTCGCTATCTTGGTGAGGGCGGCGCCATTGGCATTTTCCCCGGCGGCACCGTTTCCACCGCTGCCAAACCCTTTGGCCCTCCGATGGATCCGTCGTGGCGCAATTTCACCGCCAAGATGATCGCCAAATCCAACGCCACCATCGTGCCGTTGTTTTTCGAAGGCCATAACTCGCGCCTGTTTCAGATCGCCTCGCACCTGCACTACACCCTGCGGCTCGGCCTTCTGATCAAGGAATTCCGTTCCCGCACCGATGCGCCGGTCCGCCTTGTTATCGGCGATCCGATCCCCCGCGATAGCCTCGGCTCCGATCCGACCGCGATGATGGAAACCCTGCGCCGTGCCACCTATGCCCTTTCGCCGCGCCAGCTTCGCTCCTATGCTCCGGGGTACGAATTCGAAGCGCGGTACAAGACCCGGTAACTCCGGCCTGCCGCGACAGGGGGCAGGCATGGCAGTAGGTGTGTTCGATTCCGGCCTCGGCGGCCTCACCGTTCTTGATGCCGTGGCCCGGCGCTTGGCTGATGTGCCCTTCGTCTACTTCGGCGACAACGCCCACGCACCCTATGGTGTGCGGACCCCCGATGACATCTTCAAGCTGACCACTGCCGGGGTGGAAAGGCTCTGGGCCGAAGGCTGCGATCTGGTCATCCTCGCCTGCAACACCGCCGCCGCCGCCGCGCTGAAACGTATGCAGGAAACCTGGCTGCCGCGTGACAAGCGCGTTCTCGGCGTCCTCGTCCCGATGATCGAGGCGGTCACCGAACGCCAGTGGGGCGACAACTCCCCCCCGCGCGAGGTGGCGGTCAAACACGTCGCCTTTTTCGCCACTCCGGCCACCGTCGCCTCCCGCGCGTTCCAGCGCGAATTGGCCTTCCGCGCCATCGGCGTCGACGTCGAGGCGCAACCCTGCGGCGGCGTCGTCGATGCGATCGAGCAGGGCGACGAAATCCTTGCCGAAGCCCTCGTGCGCAGCCATGTGGAGGCGCTGAAACGCCGCATGCCCCACCCCGAAGCTGCCGTTCTGGGTTGCACCCACTACCCCCTGATGGAACGGGTGTTTGCCGAGGCGCTGGGCCCGCAGGTCAAGGTCTATTCCCAGGCCAATCTGGTGGCCGAGGCGCTCGCCGACTATCTGGCGCGCCGGCCGGAAATGGTTGGCCCGGGCACCAGGTCGCGGTTCCTGACCACTGGCGACCCCAGATCCGTCAGCGACCGCGCGACGCAGTTCCTGCGGAAAAAAGTGGTATTCGAGGCAGCGTAGGATGCGCATACATGGCGCAACGACTTCGCTTCAGGATCGTCATTGAAATGACGCGGCAGGCACGTCAACGCAGCGTCGTTACCACTTGCCAAACCTTTCCAAAAAGTTAACAAAAAAACGCATCATATTGATTTTAAACAGAAATCTATCTATAACACGCGTGTTATCGCAGCCAAAACTCAGTCCTTTGACCGCCCCACATAGGAATTATCCTCGGTATTGATCTCGATCCGCGTCCCCGCCCCGATATGCGGCGGCACCATCACCCGCAGGCCGTTCGAACAGATCGCCGGCTTGTAGGACGACGACGCCGTCTGCCCCTTCACCACCGGTTCCGTCTCGGTGATCTCCACCACCACCCGCTGCGGGAATTCGATGGCAATCGCAGCGCCGTCGAAGGTCTTCAGATACACCTTCATCCCGTCGGTCAGGAACACCTTGCCGTCGCCGACCACATCGGGATGGACCGTGATCTGCTCATAGCTGACCGGCTCCATGAAGTGGAACCCCTCGCCGTCCTCATAGAGGAAATCATACTCCCGCTCGTCGACCGTGGCCTTCTCGACCATCTCGGTCGTGCGCCACCGCTCCGCCACCTTCACCCCGTCCGAAATCCGCCGCATGTCGACGCTGGTCGTGGGCGTGCCCTTGCCAGGGTGAAAGTTCTCGGACTTCAGGACGACGTAAAGACGGCCGTCCAGATCGACGACATTGCCCTTGCGGAGCGAGGAGGCGATGACTTTCAAAGCGCGGTCCTTGTGGTTGGCTGGCATGGCCCTTACAGGGGCGTCGGAGCGACCTACCCGATCCTTGCCGGAATTTCCAGATGAAACCCGTCAGCCCCTGGTGGAGCCCAGAGATCCACGCCGACCGCCGACCGATCCTGCTGGCGCGGTCGCGGGTCCAGGCGGCGATCCGGGCGTGGTTTGCGGCGGAGGGTTTCACTGAGGTGGACCCCGTCGCGCTGCAGGTCAGCCCCGGCAACGAGGCGCATCTGCACGGCTTTGCCACGACCGCGATTGGCAATGATGGGGTGGGGCGGGGGATGTACCTGCATACCTCGCCGGAATTCGCGATGAAAAAGCTGCTCGCGGCGGGCGAGACGAAAATCCACACCTTCGCCCATGTCTGGCGGAACCGGGAACGCGGGGCGCTGCATTCGCCGGAGTTCACGATGCTGGAATGGTACCGTGTCGGGGCGGAATATGAGGAATTGATGGCGGATACGGTTGCCTTCCTGCGGCTGGCGGCGACGGCGACGGGGGCGTCGGTCCTGCGGTTCCGGGATCGGGCCTGCGATCCGTTTCTGGAGGCGGACCGGCTGTCGGTGGCGGAGGCGTTCGAGCGGCATGCGGGGGTGGACCTGATGGGATCCATCGCTGCGGACGGGCAGACTTCGGCGGAACTGCTGGGGGCCGAGATGGACCGGGTCGGGGTTCGGCGGGCAGCGGATGATACCTGGTCGGATCTGCTGAGCCGGGTGCTGGCGGAGCGGGTGGAGCCGCATCTGGGGATCGGGCGGGTCACGATCCTGGACCGCTATCCTGCCGCCGAAGCTGCGTTGGCGCGGCGGGTCGGGGATGACCCACGGCTGGCGGAGCGGTTCGAAGTCTATGCCTGCGGGGTGGAACTGGCGAACGGGTTCGGCGAGCTGACCGACCCGGTTGAACAGCGGCGGCGGTTCGGGATGGAAATGGATGAGAAGGCGCGGGTCTATGGCGAGCGGTATCCGCTGGACGAGGATTTTCTGGCGGCCCTTGAAATCATGCCGCCGGCCTGCGGCATCGCGATGGGGTTTGACCGGGTGGTGATGCTGGCCACTGGTGCCCCCCGGATCGACGATGTGATGTGGGTGCCGGTGGCGTGAAATCGCTGCGATAACACGCGTGTTATAGACTGTAACATACTGAAATTCCATAATAAGCGAAATTTTGTTAGGTTTTGGATAACCACGTTTCTGCCAGAATCACGACCCGCAGCCCGTGCCGGAAGCCCTTGCAAAGGGCGCGGCGTGGCCGCAAAGAAGGGTCGTTCGATTTCATGTCAGGGACACGACCATGACCCACAAGATCGCCATCCTTGGTGCGTCTGGATACACCGGGGCGGAACTGGTGCGGCTGATCGCGACCCATCCGGGGATGCAGATCGTTGCCCTGTCGGCGGACCGCAAGGCCGGGATGGCGATGGCGGAGGTGTTTCCATTCCTGCGCCACCTAGATCTGCCACGACTGGTGAAGATTGACGAGATCGATTTCTCAGACGTTGATCTGTGTTTCTGCGCGCTGCCGCATGCGACGACGCAAGAGGTGATTGCCCGGTTGCCGCGCGACCTGAAGATCGTCGACCTGAGCGCGGATTTCCGGCTGCGCGACGCAGCGGCCTACGAGAAATGGTACGGCCAGCCGCACGGGCAAACCGAGTTGCAGCGGGAAGCGGTCTATGGGCTGACCGAGTTTTACCGCGACGACATCCGCAAGGCGCGGCTGGTTGCCGGAACCGGCTGCAATGCGGCGACCGGACAGTTTGCGCTGCGACCCTTGATCGCGGCGGGGGTGATCGATCTGGACGATATTCTGATCGACCTGAAAGCCGGGGTCAGCGGGGCAGGGCGCAGCCTGAAAGAAAACCTGCTGCACGCCGAACTGTCGGGCGGCACGCATGCCTATTCGGCGGGGGGCAAGCACCGGCATCTGGGCGAATTCGATCAGGAGTTTTCCAAAGCGGCCGGTCGCCCGGTGCAGGTTCAGTTCACCCCGCATCTGTTGCCGATGAACCGGGGGATCCTTGCAACCGTCTATGTGAAGGGCGATCCCGGTATCGTGCATGCGACGCTGCAACAGGCCTATGCGGCGGAACCGTTCCTGAGGGTGCTACCGTTTGGCACACTCCCCTCGACACGCGACATTGCCGGTTCCAACTACTGCCATATTGGGGTGACCGGCGACCGCAAACCGGGGCTTGCAGTGGTGGTGGCGGTGCTGGACAACCTGACCAAAGGGTCATCCGGGCAGGCGATCCAGAACGCGAACCTGATGCTGGGGCTGGACGAGACGGCCGGACTGATGCTGGCGCCGGTGTTCCCGTGAGGCCGATTACGTTGGTGAGGGTCTGATGGCGGGTCTGAAAGGGCTGAAAAAACAACG
>JAYSYZ010000277.1:0-20037 GCA_043727195.1 Paracoccaceae bacterium | reverse complement strand
GGCGCAGCGAAACATTCGACAGAAGTGCCGCGCCGCCATAGCTGTAGGCCACGTTTTCAAAGGCGATCAAGGCGGTCTCCCCCGCGCGGCAAACGGCGCTTGGCCGGGCGTAAACGGCCTGATCGGCCGGTGCAACTGCGCTTTCCATCGCACAGGCTTTGAGGATTACACAAGGGACAGAGACAAACCCTTGGAAGGACAGGAATTAACGGTTACAAACAGCATTGGGGGAGCCGGAACGAGGCTTTGAGGGAATACGATGCGATTGGTTTGCCCGAATTGTGAGGCCAAGTACGAGGTGCCGGACGACGCGATCCCGGATACGGGGCGCGATGTGCAATGCGCCAACTGTGGCCATGCCTGGTTCCAGATGCCGCACAAAGCAGCGACGGTGACGGGCGCGGCTGCCGAACCTGTCGCTGCCGCACCCTTGGGGGCGTCGGTGCCGGTGCCGGACGTGGAGCCGGTTGTCCAGCCGGCGGCGGAGATGCCTTCCGAGCCTTTCGGGACCGTCATCGCACCGCAGGGGGATGCCGCCGAACCGAGGCCCTTCATCGCGGCCGGGGCGGAAGCGGCTTCCGGCGGTGGAGACACCACCCCGGCGGGTGCGGGTGCTGTGATTGATCCGGAGCCAACGAGGGCCCCGGCGGGATATGCGGTTGACGACTCGGTCCTTGCGATCCTGCGCGAGGAGGCGGACCGCGAGGCCCGTGCCCGCAGGGCCAATGTCCGTCCGCTGGAAAGCCAGCCTGACCTTGGGCTGGATTCGGCGTTGTCACCGACCGAAAAGCGGGCCGCGATGCTGAAGGGCGACGATGCAGCGGCGGCCAAAACTTCGGCCAGACGCGACCTTTTGCCGGATGTGGAAGAGATCAATTCGACTTTGCGGCCTGCCGAGACACCCGTCGAGGAGGTGCCGGTGGCCGAAGCGCCTATCGTCGTTGTCGAAGACCGGGGCGGGTTTCGCAGCGGATTTCTGGTGGTGATGGCGTTGGCGATCTTTGGCATCGCGATCTATCTGAGTGCGCCGCAACTTGGCGGCGCGGTTCCGGCACTCGCCGAGCCGTTGGATACATACGTCAGCTTCATCGACGGCATGCGGTTGCAGTTGGACGGGCTGATGAAATCGGCCACTTTGGCGATCAACGGCGAGGCCGGCTGATCCGACCGGCGGGCCGCCAAATCGCCTTGCCCCGGCCCCCGGTGCCCTTTATCCCTTCCGGCCAGCCAATGCCGTGAGGAGCCGTCATGACCAACCAGCGTTTCGACAAATCGAAGCTTCCCAGCCGCCATGTGACGGAAGGCCCGGCCCGAGCGCCGCACCGGTCGTATTTCTATGCGATGGGCATCACCGAGGAAGAGATTCACCAGCCGTGGGTGGGCGTGGCCACCTGCTGGAACGAGGCGGCACCGTGCAACATCGCATTGAACCGGCAAGCGCAGATCGTGAAGCACGGGGTGAAGAAGGGCGGCGGCACGCCGCGTGAGTTTACCACGATCACGGTGACCGACGGTATCGCGATGGGGCATGAGGGGATGCGGTCGTCGCTGGCGTCGCGCGATGCGATTGCCGACACGGTGGAACTGACGATGCGCGGGCATTGCTATGACGCGCTGGTGGGGTTGGCCGGGTGTGACAAATCACTGCCCGGCATGATGATGGCGATGATCCGGTTGAACGTGCCGTCGGTGTTTCTGTACGGCGGGTCGATCCTGCCGGGCCGGTATCAGGGCAAGGATATCACGGTTCAGGACATGTTCGAGGCGGTGGGCAAAGTGCAGGCCGGCACGATGAGCGAGGCGGAGCTGGAAATCATGGAGCGGGTGGCCTGCCCGTCCAGCGGGGCCTGCGGCGCGCAGTATACTGCCAACACGATGGCCTGCGTCAGCGAAGCGATTGGCCTTGCGCTGCTGAATTCCTCGGGCGCGCCCGCACCTTACGAATCCCGCGACCAATATGGCGAGGCGTCGGGTGTGGCGGTGATGACCCTGATCGAAAAGAACATCCGCGCGCGCGATGTGGTGACGCTGAAATCGCTGCAGAACGCCGCCCGCGTGGTGGCCTGCACCGGTGGCAGCACCAACGCAGCCCTGCACCTGCCCGCGATGGCGAACGAGGCCGGGATCGACTTCGATCTGTTCGATGTCGCCGACATCATGCGCGACACGCCCTACTTCGTGAATCTGCGCCCCGGTGGCGCATATGTTGCCAAGGACCTTTACGAGGTTGGCGGCGTGCCGGTGGTGATGAAGGAACTGGCCAAGACCGGCCTGATGCATCTGGATTGCATGACAGCTTCGGGTCGCACGCTGGGCGAGGAACTGGACGAGATCCGGGGCGAGGCGGATGGCCGGGTCATCTATCCCGTCTCGGCGCCCCTGTCGAAGACCGGGGGCGTGGTCGGGCTGAAAGGCAACATTTGCCCTGATGGTGCCATCGTCAAAGTGGCGGGCATGACCGAAGCGGAGCAGGTGTTTACCGGCCCCGCGCGGGTGTTCGAATGCGAGGAGGATGCCTTTGCCGCCGTGAAGGCGCGGCAATATGAAGAAGGCGAAGTCATCGTCATCCGCAACGAAGGCCCGGCGGGTGGGCCGGGGATGCGCGAGATGCTGTCGACCACGGCGGCCCTGTCGGGCCAGGGCATGGGCAAGAAGGTGGCGCTGATCACCGACGGGCGGTTCAGCGGGGCGACGCGCGGGTTCTGTGTCGGGCATGTCGGGCCGGAAGCGGCGCATGGCGGGCCGATTGCGCTGCTGCGCAATGGCGACATGATCACGCTGAACGCGCTGACCGGCGAATTGTCGGTGGCGTTGACCGATGCGGAACTTGCCGCGCGCAAGGCCGACTGGAAGGGCCCGCGCAAGACGGCCTATACCAGCGGCGCGGTGCACAAGTTTGCCAGGCTGGTCGGCGGTGCGCGCTGGGGTGCGGTGACGCATCCGGGGGCCAAGGCGGAGAGCCATGTCTATATGGATCAGTAGGTTTGGTCTGATCCTGGGGCTGGCGGGATGCGTCTTGGCTGGCGCGCCCCGTGCGACGCCGATCCTTGGCGGTGCGGTCAATCTGGGGGTGCCGAACGGGTATTGCATCGACGCGGCGGCCAGTCAGGTCACCGGGGACGCGGCGGTGATGATCATCGGGCGCTGTTCGGATGCCGGCGGCGTGGCACCTGCGGTGATCACGGCGACGGTGGGCGAGACGGGGTCGGCGGCGGTGCTTGCGGCGGGTGTACCGGCGCTGTCGGGCTATTTCATGTCGCCGGAGGGGCGGGCCGCGCTGAGCCGCGACGGGGTGGCCGACGCGGTCGTCGTGCATGAAATCCGGGCATCGGAGGGCGTGATGATCCTGCATCTGACGGATCGGGCGCTGGGGGATTACTGGCGGGCGGTGATGGGGGTGCGCGGGCGGCTGGTGACGCTGGCGGTGACCCCGCCCGAAGGCCAGCCGCTGACTGCGGCGACGGCGAAGGCCTTGCTGGACAAGGCGGTGCTGGCGATGCAGGCGGCAAACCCGGCGGCAGCCTGACGCGGGGTTCTGGGCGAGACGGGCGGCGATGCCTTGGGGGGCAACGGACGGATATGGCAGGACGGATCGACAGGTATCTGGAACGACTGCACATGCAAAAGGTGCAGGCACGCTGGGCCGAGGTGGCGGCCGAAGCGACCGTTATGGAGCCTGCGGCGCTGCGGGCCTGGCGCGGCAAGGCGCGGGCCATGCGGCGCGAGATTGACCGGCTGATCCATGTCGCTGACCACCGGCTGGCCATGCCGTCATCGGGGACGGGCCTGCCGCGCCAGCCGATGGGCACCGATTGGGCCTGGCGGCCTGACGTCTGGCGCGGCCCGGTGCCCGACGGGGGTGCCGCAGTGATTGCGACGCGCACGCCGGTCAGCGAAGATGTGACGCTGTATCATGACTGCACCGCGCCCGAGGCGGTGGTGCGGCAGGTTCGCAACCGGGACGAGGCCGATCTGGCACCCTTCGGGCTGTTTGCCGAGATGTTCGGTTTTGACGGATCATTCCTGTCGCTGGCCACAAATCTGCCGGATGCGGCGGTCGCGGGATTGCGGTTGCGCCACCTGATCCGTCTGCAGGTGGTCATTGATGCCGAGCGTCCGGTGGAGGCGTTTGCCCGGCTGAACATCAAGCACGGCCCGAACGTCGAGCAACTGGTGCGCGAACTGCCCAAGGACGGGCGCGCCAAGATGGTGGAGTTCGACCTGGCCTATGCCAAGATCGACGAGAAGCGGATCGAAAAGCTGTGGCTGGACCTGATCTTCGAGAAGCCCGCGATGACCGGGATCACCCTGCGCGACGTGACGCTGAGCCGTCGCCCGCGCGCCGAGTTGTGAGGCGACGATGGCGGGACCTGGCAAGACGATGACCCTGACGGCAACGCGGATCGTGGCGGGCGTCTGGGAGGGCGTGCTGACGGGAGCAGATGCGCTGCCGGAGGTGGAGGTGCTGCATGAAGGCAAGGCGCTGGAGGGAGTTCAGGTCGCGCCCCTGCCGGGTGCCACCGGGCGGTTCGCGGTCAGGGTGCCGATCCCGGCACTGGTGCTGAACGAGGGGGTGCAGAGCTTTCTGATCCGGTCGGGGGATGCGGTGCTGGCGCGGTTCACGGTGATCGTGGGGGTGCCGATGGAGGACGACATCCGTGCAGAGATCGGCCTGCTGCGCGCCGAACTGGACCTGCTGAAACGCGCGTTCCGGCGGCATTGCGTGGAAACCGGCAGTGCCTAGCCCCAGGTGGGATGAAACCTGCCCGCCGGGGATAGGGTGAAAATCTCGCATCCCGTCGCAGTCACGCCGACAGAATGTTCGAATTGCGCGGACAGCGATTTGTCGCGGGTCACGGCGGTCCAGTCATCGGCGAGGACCTTTGTTTCTGGCCGGCCAAGGTTCACCATCGGTTCGATGGTGAAAAACATGCCTTCCTCCAGCACTGGGCCGAAACCGGGGCGGCCGTAGTGCAGCACATTCGGCGGCGCGTGGAAGACGCGGCCAAGCCCGTGGCCGCAGAAATCCCGGACAATCGACATGCGCTGACCCTCGACGTAGGACTGGATCGCGTGGCCGACATCGCCGAAGGTATTGCCGGGCTTGACGGCGCCGATGCCGCGCATCAGGCCTTCATGTGTCACCTCGATAAGCCGGTCGGCCTTGCGCGCGAGGGCACCTGCCACATACATCCGGCTGGTATCGCCGAACCAGCCGTCGACGATGACGGTCACGTCCACGTTCAGGATATCGCCGTCGGCCAGCATCTTGGTTCCCGGGATGCCGTGGCAGACAACATGGTTCACCGAAATGCAGGAGGCGTGCTTGTACCCCTTGTAGCCGATGGTGGCAGAGGTGACGCCGCGGCGCGCAATTTCGGCGGTGATGAAATCATCCAGCGCGGCAGTGGTGGTGCCGGGGGTGACAAGCGGGGCCACCGCATCAAGGATTTCGGCGGCGACCCGGCCCGCGGCGCGCATTCCTGCGAAATCCGCATCTTCGTAGATGCGGATACCGTCCTTGGTGATGCGGGCGCGGATTTCGTCCAAAGAGGAAGCCTTCTGTTCGGCGGGTACATATGGTCTTGCAACGGAAATGGCCAGAGGGGGCGTTTCAAAGCCGGGCGTCAGAGGCTATAGGAGAGCCGCACGTAAAAGGGGCGAAACATGGCAAATCCGACGGCGGCGATGTTGGTGATCGGGGACGAAATCCTGTCGGGGCGGACACGCGATTCCAACCTGCATTACCTGGCGGGGGAATTGACGCGGGCCGGGATCACCCTTGCCGAGGCGCGGGTGGTGGCGGATGACCATGCCGCCATCGTGACCGCGCTGCGGGCGCTGGCGGGGGCCTATGACCATGTCTTTACCAGCGGCGGGATCGGACCCACGCATGACGATATCACGGCTGACGCGGTTGCGGACGCGATGGGGGCCAGTATCGGCCACCGGGCGGACGCGATGGCATTGCTGGCGGCGCATTACGCGCGCAGCGGACTGGAATTCAATGCGGCACGGCAGCGGATGGCGCGGATCCCTGACGGGGCCACGCTGATCGACAATCCGGTATCGACGGCGCCGGGTTTCACGTTGGGAAATGTGCATGTGATGGCCGGGGTGCCGAACATCTTTCAGGCAATGGCGGCCAGTGTGCTGCCGAGGCTGACCGGGGGGGCGCCGCTCCTCAGCCAGTCGTTGCGGGTGGACCGGGGAGAGGGCGAGATCGCTGCCGCCTTTGGCGCGCTGGCGGCGGAATATCCCGATCTGTCGATGGGGTCGTATCCGTTTCTGCAGAACGGCGCGCATGGCACAAATCTGGTGATCCGGGGCATCGATGCGGCGCTGCTGGATCAGGCGATGGTGCGGTTGACGCGGCTGTTCGGATGACACCCGATGTGCTGGCCCGGGTGATGGAGGCGACATGGCCGCCGGCGCGGGTCTGGGCCTGCGGGCCGTTCATCTTGCGTGACGGTGCGGGGGGCGGCAAGCGGGTGTCGGCGGCGTCTTGCAAGGGCGGCTGGACGGAAGCGGAGTTGCAGGCGGCAGAGGCGGCGATGGATGCGCCGCTGTTCCTGATCCGCGAGGGGCAGGCGGCGCTGGATGGGGCGCTGGATGGGGCGCTGGCGGCGCGCGGCTATCGGGTGGTGGACCCGGTTCTGGCCTATGCGGCACCGGTGGGGGCCCTGGTGGGCGAGGTGCCGTCGCTGACCGCATTCGCGCATTGGCCGCCGCTGGAGATCGCCCGCGATCTGTGGGCCGGCGGCGGGATCGGCCCGGCGCGGGTCGGAGTGATGGACCGGGTCGCGGGGCCGAAGACGGCGGTGTTGGCGCGGCTGGAGGATCGGCCAGCCGGCGTGGCCTTTGTGGCGCTGGCGGGGGAAGAGGCGATGCTGCATGCGTTGGAAGTGCGCCCCGCACAGCAGCGGCGCGGGGTGGCGGCGACCCTGCTGCGCGCCGCGGCGAACTGGGCGGCGGCGGAAGGCGCGGCGCGGTTGTCACTGGTGGTGACCGCGCAAAACCTTGCTGCGCGCGCGCTCTACACTCGCGCCGGGATGCAAGTTGTGGGACAGTATCACTATCGGATGAAATGAACGCGGAAAGCGGCCCGAGCAGTGAGACGATTTGGCATCATCCTGGGCGGTCTGACGGCACTGACGCTTGCGGCGCCGGGACATGCCCTGACGCTGGACCTGCCGGCGGGCGTGACCGGCGAGGCGCGGCGGAGCGAGGTGCCGGGCAGCTATGCCCTGCCGGTCGGCGTGTTTGATGGCAGCATCGTGCCGGTGCGGCAGGCCGAGGGCGCGGTTGACCAGCGTGCCTACCGGCTGGACGCGGCGGGGCTGACGACGCTGGCGGTGATGGCCCCGTTGCGCGAACAGGTCGTCGCGGCGGGATTCGCGGTGATCCTGGAATGCGAAGCCCGGGCATGCGGCGGATTCGATTTCCGCTTTGGCACCGAGGTGATGCCAGAGCCGGACATGCATGTGGACATGAGCGATTTCCGCTTTCTGTCGGCGGAACGGGGCGACGAGGCGGTGAGCCTGTTGGTCAGCCGGTCGGCGCAATCTGCCTTTGTGCAGGTCACCCGGGTGACGGCAGTGCCCAAGGGCGCAGTGCGGGAGACGCCGGTGATCGTGACTGTTGACGTGGACGAGCCTGCGGTGGTGGGCAACGTCGGCGATGCCGGGGCGATCGGCGGGGCGCTGGAGGCAGCGGGAGCGGCGGCGCTGGATGATCTGGTCTTTGCCAGCGGTGCGGCGGCGCTGGCGACAGGGGACTATGCATCGCTGGCCGCCGTCGCGGCGTGGCTGGCGGCCCACCCGGATGCGACGGTGGCCGTGGTTGGCCACACCGATGCGTCGGGCAGTCTGGTGGCCAATATCGCGCTGTCGGAACGGCGGGCCGCGGCGGTGCGCCAGGCACTGACCGATCAGTATCAGGTGGATCCGGGTCGCATCACGGCGGAGGGGGTGGGATTTCTGGCCCCGCGCGCCACGAACCAGACCGAAGAGGGACGGCAGAAAAACAGACGGGTCGAGGTCATCGTGACCTCGACCCGATAGCGGACCGCAGAGGGAAAAGACGGTCCGCGCCGTGCGATGGGCGCAGCAGGGGGCTTACCAGTTGTCGGGGCCCTTTTCGACGTAGCGGTGCGCCAGAAAGTCAATGAATGCCCGCACTTTCGGTTGGGTGAAGCGACCCGGCGGGTAGACGGCGTAGATCCCCAGCGTTTCCACCGGAAGGCCGGGGATCGCCTCTTCCACCAGGCCCTGACGCATTGCATCGGCATAGAGGAACGAGGGCAGATAGGCGATGCCGAGACCGGAGATGGCGGCATTGAGCAGGGATTGGCCATCATTCACCGTCAGCCAGCCGACCGAGCGGACCTGCCGCTTTTCGCCCGAGGGAGCGGTGATTTTCCAGACATTGCCGTTGGCCTGATTGGAATAATGCAAAAGCTTGTGTTCGTTCAGATCGTCGATTTTCATCGGGCGGCCGAATTTTTGGAAATAGCCGGGCGCCCCGATCATCCGTTTGGTGGTTTCGGTCAGCTTGCGGGCACGCAGCGAGCTGTCTTCCAGTTCGCCCACCCGGACGGCCATGTCGAAGCCTTCGGAAATCAGTTCGACGTAGCGGTTGTTCAGCACCATGTTCACGGTGATATCCGGGTATTCCAGCAGGAAATCGCCAAGGATCGGCGACAGCAGGTTCACCCCGAAGTCGGTTGCCACCGACACGCGCAACAGGCCCGAGGGTGCCGACTGCATCGAGGTGACCAGCGCATCCGCTTCGCCCGCGTCGTTTAACACGCGGCGGGCGCGGTCGTAATAGGCCAGGCCGATTTCGGTGGGGCTGACCCGCCGGGTGGTTCGGTTCAGAAGCCGCGCGCCAAGGCGGGCTTCGAGTGCAGAGACATGTTTTGATACGGCGGACTTGGAGATGCCCATCTTCTTGGCCGCATCCGTGAAGCCACCTTGATCCACTACTGTGGCAAAGGCCTCCATTTCGGTCAGTCGGTCCATTGTCGTCCTCTTGGCAGCTCACACGCTTGATTTGGAGCAGTTGTCGCCCCGAAATCAGGCAGGATGGGGGCGATGGCGCGACCTATCCGGGGTATTCTGTGGGATCGTTGAAGGCAGGGAAACGCGGCTTGAGCGGGTAACGCGCGCGGCCTAGCGCCGGATCCCTGCTGATTCTGCGGCGGGAAAAGGAACACCGGGATGCCGGCGGCGGGAACACGTCCTGGAGGGAAGACCATTCTGGCGGTTCTGCGCTGCAGAAAAGCCGGACGGACGAAGGGGTCTGGAACAATGGGTCTGCACCACACAGGTTGTGTGCGGGGACGGGGAAACCGTCACCTTACACTCGTGGATAAATAAAGGAGACCTCCATGAATCGCATTGCAATCGTGCTTGCGCCGCTTGCCATCGCCAGCGCCACTTTCGCGCAGACGGCCATGCCAGAAGTTGCAGACACCGACGGCAACGGCACCTGGTCGCTGGTCGAACTTCAGGCGGTCTGGACCGACATGACCGAAGAAACGTTCACATCGGTCGACGCGAATGCCGATCGCGCGGTGGATGCCACCGAACTGCAGGCGGCGCTGGACAATGCGGTGATCACCGCGCCGTCGTGACCTGAGGGTGGTCAGAGCCGGGCAGCCAGACGCGCGCCCTGATCAATCGCGCGTTTGGCGTCCAGCTCGGCCGCCACGTCCGCCCCGCCGATCACATGGTGGGGGATGCCCAGGGCAGTGAGCCGCCCTGAGAGGGATCGTTCGGGATCCTGACCCGCACACAAGACCACGGCGTCAACCGCGAGCAGCTCTGGCCGCTCGCGGTTCGGGCCGTGGGTGATGTGCAGGCCTTCGGCGGTGATGCGTTCATAATTCACCCCGCCCAGCATGCGGACGCCCTTCATCGCCAGACTGGCCCGGTGAATCCAGCCGGTGGTCTTGCCAAGATGCCGCCCCGGCTTTTCGGCCTTGCGCTGCAGGAGCGTGACCGCGCGGGCCGGGAGCGTGGGGGCGGGGCCGGCCGGGACCAGACCGCCACGATCAGACCACGGGGCGCTGACGCCCCATTCGGCGCGCCAGAGGTCGGGGTGTTCTGTCGGGCTGTCGCCGGCGTGAACAAGGGTTTCGGCGACGTCGAAGCCGATGCCGCCCGCGCCGACCACCGCCACCCTGCGGCCGGTATCCGCACCGCGCAGCACGTCGATGTAGCTGACGACGCGCGCGCCCGGATCCGTCGGGATCGCGGGATCCCGCGGGGTGACGCCGGTGGCGATGATGACCTCGTCATAACCTTGCAGCGCATCGGTGACAGCTTCGGTGCCGAGACGTTGCGTGACGCCGGTTTTGGCAAGCATGGTGGCGAACCAAGCGACAAGGCCGTGAAACTCCTCTTTCCCGGGAACACGTTTGGCGAGGTTCAACTGGCCGCCGACCTCATCGGCCTTGTCAAAGAGGGTGACCTGATGGCCGCGCTGGGCGGCGACGATGGCGGTCATCATCCCGGCAGGCCCGGCACCGACGATGGCGATGCGTTTCGGGGCGAGGGCGGGTGGGTAGGTCAGTTCGGTCTCCGCGCAGGCACGCGGGTTGACCAGGCAGGACGTGAGCTTGCCAGAGAAGGTGTGATCGAGGCAGGCCTGATTGCAGGCGATGCAGGGGGCAATCTCGGCGGCGCGTCCGGCGGCGGCCTTGGCGACGAAATCGGCGTCGGCCAGGAAGGGGCGCGCCATCGACACCATGTCGGCCTGCCCTTCGGCGAGGATCGCCTCGGCCACTTCGGGGGTGTTGATGCGATTGGAGGTGATGACGGGGATCGTCACCAGGGGGCGCAGCTTTGCGGTCAGATGGGCAAAGGCGGCGCGGGGGACGGAGGTGGCGATGGTCGGCACCCGCGCCTCGTGCCAGCCGATGCCGGTGTTGATCAGCGACGCCCCCGCCACCTCGATGGCACGGGCGAGCTGGACGACTTCGTCCCAGGTGGAGCCGTCGGGGATGAGGTCGATCAGCGACAGGCGGTAAATAAGGATGAAATCCGGGCCGGTGGCCTTCCGGACCCGGCGGACGACCTCGACCGGCAGGCGCATGCGGTTGAGGTAGTCGCCGCCCCAGCCATCGGTCCGGCGGTTGGTGTGGGTGACGAGGAACTGGTTCAGGAAATACCCTTCGGAACCCATGATCTCGACCCCGTCATAACCGGCGTCGACGGCGCGGGTGGCGGCAGTGACGATGTCGCTGATCTGCTTTTCAATCCCCGCCTCGTCCAGTTCCTTTGGCGGGAAGGGCGAGATCGGCGATTTGAGCGCCGACGGGGCGACACAATCGGCGGAATAGGCGTAGCGACCGGCGTGCAGGATCTGCATGGCGATCTTGCCGCCCGCCGCGTGGACGGCATCGGTGACGGTGCGTTGGTTGGCGATATCGGCAGCGGTGTAGAGCCCTGCCGCGCCGGGAAAGACGCCGCCTTCGGGGTTCGGCGCCATACCGCCGGTGACGATGAGCCCGACGCCGCCGCGCGCGCGGGCGGCATAAAACGCGGCGACGCGGGGCCAGTCGCCGGTTTCCTCCAGCCCGGTGTGCATCGAGCCCATGAGCACCCGGTTCCTGAGGGTGGTGTGGCCAAGGTCAAGCGGGGCGAGGAGATGGGGGTAGATGGTCATGGCGGGCATCCTTTTGACGCGAGAGTGCCGGGTTGCGGTGAAGAAGTCATCCGGGACGCCGCGTCATGGGGCGGGCGGTTTTTCCGTGGGGCTGCTGACGCTGCAGGCTGGCGGCGCGCCGGCGCGCTGAGCCCGCGGCTGAGGGTGCGCCTGCCCCCCAAGGGCCCGTGCCGGGCCTTCCCCACCCGGGATATTTGCAAAACGGGAAAGGATCAAAGTCCGAGGCGGGCCGGGAGGTCGGCCATCTGCTGAAAAAGCGTGGCCCCTTCGGCTAGGAGGCCGGGGTTGGGGCCGTTTGGCGCATAGCCCATGCAGCGCATCCCGGCGCAGCGGGCGGCGCGGGCACCGGTGGCGCTGTCTTCGACGACGATGGCGGTTTCCGGCGTGACGCCCAATGCATGGGCGGCATGGAGGTAGACGTCGGGCGCGGGTTTCGGGCGGCCAAGCGCCTGACCGGAATACCAGTGGCCCCTGAAGCGCGGCAAGAGGCCATGCTGGCCGAGGGTGATCCGCATCTTCGCGAGCGGGCCATTGGAGCAGACCGCATAGGAAATTTGCGCCGCGTCGAGCGCATCGAACACGGTCAGGATGCCGGGGATCAGGGGCACGCCTTCGGCGAGGCGCTGGTCGAGGCGGGCGTAGAAATCGGCGACCCAGTCGTCGGGCAGGCTGGCCCCGGCGGCGCGGGCACGCTGGTGCAACGCCTCGGCAGTGCTGCCGATCCAGTCGGTCTCCAGCTCATGCAGCGTAAGCGGCAGGCCGTGGGCCGCGAAATCGGACTGCAGCATGGCGAAGGTCGGGCCTTCGCTGTCGACGATCACGCCGTCGCAATCGAAGAGGACTGCGGCGGGGGTCATGCGGGGGCCTGTGTGGCTTCACGCCAGGCGGTAATGCGGGCGTGGAGATCGACTGGGGTGATGTCGGGGGGGAGACTGGCGTGAGGGATGGGGAGGAAATGGGTCGGTGATACAAGGATCAGCGTGACATTGTCCCACACTTCAATTCCGACAACGAATGACCACTCGATCAGATCGCCCCGCGCTGAAATCCCATTTTTGTCGAGTTGAATCGGGACCGCCGGTCGCCGTTGATAGAGCGAGGCGTTAACAGCCTTTTCAAGCTTTCGCCGAAAAAAGGCATTAAACGCTGTTATGGTGAGAAACGCCGCCGCAACTGGTATGAACCATGTTGGCCCATAACTTGGAAACGCCTCAGGACCGATGATCAGGCTTGCCAAGATGTAGGACGCTAATAGCGTGACGACTGCAATCAGACCAACGAACCGTTTGGGCCACGGCCCGTAGAAGCGTTGCACCAAGAATGCATAGGTCTCTTTTTGATTCACTTCCGTAAGATCGACTTTGACTTCGATAGGGTCTGTCATGTCGGGCATCTCAAAATCGTCACAACCGTATCGCCGTATTTGCGCTGGTCCAGCGCGTCAAAGCCCGGTGGCACTGCGGGGGGAGTGCCGTCTTCCCAGACAACGAACGCGTCAGGGGCAAGCCAGCCGGTGGCGGCGCAGGCGGTGAGGGCCGCTTCGCCCAGCGCCTTGCCATAGGGCGGGTCGAGGAAGATCAGCGTATGGGGCGTGCCGGGGCCGGGGCTGGTGGCGTCGCGTTTCAGGAGGGTGGTGCGAGCCTCGGCGCGCATCAGGGCGATGTTGCGTCTGATCAGGGCAAGTGCGGTGGTGCCGGTGTCGAGAAAGGTCGCGTGGGCGGCCCCGCGGCTGAGCGCCTCTAGCCCCAGGGCGGCGGTTCCGGCAAAGAGGTCGAGGACGCGGGCCCCGGTGACCGGGTTGCCGTAGCCACCGTTGATCAGGAGGTTGAAGATCGCCTCGCGGACGCGGTCTGAAGTGGGGCGGAGGTGGGCCGCCGCATCTCCCACGCCGACGGGGGCAAGGTGCAGGCCGCGCGCGGTGCCGCCGATGATCCTCATCTTTTCAGGAGCGCCTTCAGGTCGGTGGCGGGGTCGGCGATTTCGGGTTTCGCGGGGGACTTGCCCATCTCGATCAGGCGTTTGCCGACCATGTAGGCGCGGGCGTCGTTCATCGCGTCAACGGCGAGGAGCCTGTCGCCCGCGTAGTACCAGAACGACACGGCATCGCCCTCGCCCTGGCGGGTGGTGATCTGGTCGTAACCGGTGTTGAGGCCCGCGATCTGCAGCTTGCAATCATATTGATCTGACCAGAACCAGGGCTGCGCGTGATAGGGCGTGGCCGCGCCGAGAATGTTGGCGGCGACGGCCTCGGCCATGTCGATGGCGTTGCCGACGGATTCGAGGCGGAGGCGGCCGCCTTTCCAGGGAAAGGAGGCGCAATCACCGGCGGCCCAGATCGCGGGGTCGGAGGTGCGGCCCAGCGCATCGGTGGCAATGCCGTTATCGAGGGTCAGGCCAGCGCTGTCGGCGAGCGCGGTGCAGGGGGAAATGCCGACCCCGGCGATGACGAAATCGGCAGGGATTTCGCGGCCGTCGGTCAGCAGGGCACCGGTGACGCGGGTGTTGCCGACAAGCCGGTCGAGGCCGGTGGATTCGCGGATGTGCACGCCATGCGCGGCGTGCAGCGCACGGAAGTGGTCTGACGTTTCCGGGGCCGCGACACGCTGCAGGATGCGGGGGGCCAATTCAACCACGGTCACGTCGAGACCGAGTTTTGCGGCAACCGCTGCCGCCTCCAGCCCGATATAGCCGCCGCCGATGATGATCAGGCGGCGACCCGGCCGAAACTCTGGCCTGATGGCATCGACATCGGCGAGGGTGCGAACGGTATAGACGCCGGGAAGCGTGCCACCGATGCCGGCGGGCAGGGTGCGGGCCGCAGAGCCGGTGGTGAGGGCGAGGGCGTCATAGGGGATCACCTGATCCCCAAGGGTGATCTGTCTGTCGGCACGGTTTATCGCGGTGACCGGGGTGCCAAGCTGTAGGGTGATGGCGTGATCGCGGTAGAACTCGGGCGCGCGGAGCCAGAGACGCTCCTCCTCCATCTCGCCCATCAGATAGGCTTTGGAGAGGGGCGGGCGTTGGTAGGGCGGGGCCGGTTCGTCGCCGATCAGGGTGATCGGACCCTGATGCCCCAGTGCACGCAGTTTTGCCACCAGGGCGGCACCGGCCTGCCCGGCACCGATCACAACCACCTGCATTGTCGCAATTCCTCTGGTCGATGCCACGGTCGGACCCTATATCCCGCAACGGACGAAAAGCAACGCGAGAGGGACAGGCCATGACGATTTCCGTGGGTCGGACACTGCCGGAGGCTTCGATGGTGCAGATGGGCACGGACGGCCCGGAAACCGTGTCGCTGAAATCGCGGCTGACCGGACGCAAGGTGATCGTATTCGGGCTGCCGGGTGCCTATACCGGGCCCTGCACCACGGCGCACATTCCAAGCTTCATCCGCACGGCAGATGCCTTTCGCGCCAAAGGGGTGGAAGAGATCATCTGCATCGCGGTCAATGATCCCTTCGTGCTGAAGGCCTGGGGCGAATCCACCGGTGCCACGGCAGCGGGGATCAGCTTTCTGGGTGATGCTGACGGTTCCTTCACCAAGGCGCTGGGGATGGATTTCACGGCGCCGCAGATCGGCTTGATCGGCCGGTCGAACCGCTATGCGCTGCTGATCGAGGACGGGGTCATCACCAGTGCCAACATCGATGAGCCGGGCGTCTGCAACATTTCAACGGGTGAGGCGTTGCTGGCGGCACTGTGATGGCTGCGGCAAGAGCATTTTGGAGAGGACGACGACCGGATGTTGAAGGCACAAATGACGTTGCCCGAGGCGACGTTTCTGACGATGGACGACAACGGTATGACCGAGGTCAGCCTTGGCGAGCGGCTGAAGGCGCGACGGGTGGTGATCTTTGCGGTGCCCGGCGCGTTCACCCCCACCTGCGATTCCGCGCATCTGCCCAGCTTTGTGCGCAGTGCGGCGGCGCTGGGCGCCAAGGGCGTGGACGAGATCATCTGCATCTCGGTCAACGATCCGCATGTGATGCGCAGCTGGGGGCGGCTGTCGGGGGCGGCGGATGCGGGGATCACCATGCTTGCCGATCCGGCGGCAGAGTTCACGCGGGCGATCGGGATGGATTATTCCGTGCCGGCGCGGGGCATGCTGAACCGATCGCGCCGGTATGCGATGCTGGTTGAGGATGGTGTGGTGACGCAACTGAACCTTGAGGAAACCCCGGGCGCCTGCGAAATCTCGGCGGGGGAGACGTTGCTGGACCAGATCTGAGCCTTGGCGGCGGGGTGGCGGCGCGCCGTGTGGTCAACCTGCCGTCTGCACCAGATGCACCATGACGGCGGCATAGAACAGCGCGCTGGCAGCCAGCACGAAGAGGTGCCAGATCGTGTAGTGAAACGGCAGGCGGTCGAACAGAAAGAAGCCCACGCCGACGGTATAGAGTGTGCCACCCGTGACGATCAGCGCGATCACGGTGGAGGAAAGCCCATCAAAAAAGCTGCCGCCTGCGAAGAGCCCGGCCCAGCCCATGGCAAGTGCTATCCCCACGGCAACAAGTTTCAGCCGGTCGGGTGCCATGATCCGCATGCCGGAGCCTGCAACGGCGGCACCCCAAAGGCCGGGCAAAAGCCAGCCGCCCTGCCCGCCCGACATCAGCATGAAGGGGGTGTAGGTGGCCGCGATCTTGATGAAGATCGCGGTATGGTCGAGGTGGCGGAAAAAGGCGCGGCGGCGCGCCTCCCATGTCATGTTGTACAGCGCGGAGCACAGCAGCATGGCGATCAGGGCCACACCGTACAGGCTGGTTCCGGCAATCGCCGGGGCATCACCCCGCAGCACCACGGCAAGCGTCACCAGCACCGGTACCGCCACCAGCGCCGCAACCACGCCAGAGACATGGACAGCGGCGTCGCTGAGCCGTTCGGCGCGGGAATAGCTGAGGCGCTGCGACAAAAGCATCATCGGGCAAATGTAGCGGCTTTTCGCTGCGGCAAACATGGACGTCGCGTCACATCCGGGTGAAGCGGCCGCCTGCGGCATGGCCCGATCCGGATGGGTGAGGGCCGGTCATTCCCTGGTCACGTTGCGGGCAAATGCCGCGTCGAAGGCGGTCATCTTTGCCGCGTCGGCGTCGGTCTGGTTCTGCGCCACCCAGGTTGCATAGGGCATGCCATAGACCATCTCGCGCGCCTCGTCCTTGGTCATGGCGATGCCTTTCGCTGCGGCCGCCTCTTGGTACCAGCGGCTGAGGCAGTTGCGGCAAAAGCCCGCGAGGTTCATCAGGTCGATGTTCTGCACGTCGGGGCGGTCGTGCAGCAGATGCTGCATCAGGGCGCGGAATGCGGCGGCTTCGAGTTCGGTGCGGGTGGTGTCGTCCATCTACAGAGCCTCCAGAGTTTCGGCGAGGATCGGGGCAAGGCGGGCGGCCCAATGGGCCTGACCGGCGCGATCCGCGATCAGATCGTTCCTGAGTTCGATCAAGGCATTCAGCCGACCCTTTGCAAGGGCGTGCCGGTCGATTGCATCGCCGGGCAGGTGGCCCGCGTAAGGCTCATTGTCGCCGATGCAAAGGTCCGGCTCGGCCGTCAGCCGCGCGATCAGCGGCGTTGCGAGCCGCGCATCGAGATGACTGTACAGCACGCCGACATGCCAGGGTCTGGGGCTGCGACCGTTAAGGCGCGGTGTAAAGGAATGGATGGCCAGGATCACCGTATCGGCGCGGCGGGCGGCCAGACCGGCATAGGCGGCGTGATAGGGGCGGTACAGGCGGTCGAGCCGATCTTGTACCGACGCCGCGCTGATATGGCGGTTTGCCGGGATGATGGTGCCGTCATAAAGCTGCATCACCAGCGTCGGGTCATCCACGCCCCGGTTGGGATCAATCACCAGACGGCTGAAATCAGACAGGATGGCCGGGCTGTCCAGCCGTTCGGCCAAGGCGCAGGCCAGGCCCGCCGCGCCCACATCCCAGGCGATGTGGCGGGCCATGTCGTCGGCGGCGATGCCAAGCGAGCCGCCGCCGATCCAATCCGGCACCCGGTTCGAGGCGTGATCGCAGGTGACAAGCCAGCGTCCCGGCCTGGTTTCGCCTTCAATCCGGTAGGCCAAGCTTACCTCATCAGTTTTGCAGCCTAGCTAGCCGATCGTTTCAGGCCCGTCCACGGCATCGCGCCGCACTTTGGGCCGAGGGGCGCAATTATGGCGTCTGCCCGAAGCTTGCCGTTGCCCCACGGCCGGCTTTGCGCCATAAGGCCAGCGGCCCACACGAAATTTGAACGCGACGAAAAGGAACAAGGCATGAGACGCCTTCGGAACGTAAAGATCGTGGCCACACTGGGCCCCGCCTCCAGCGACTACAAGATGATCCGCGCCCTGTTCGAGGCGGGAGCCGATGTGTTTCGGCTGAACATGAGCCACGGCACGCATGAAGAACAGCGGGCGCGCCACACGATCATCCGCCAGGTCGAGGCGGATACCGGCCGCCCGATTGGCATTCTGGCCGATCTGCAGGGGCCGAAGTTGCGCGTGGGCGTGTTTGCCAACCCGACCGAGGAACTGGTCCAGGGTGCGAAGTTCCGCATGGATCTGTCGACCGCGCCCGGCGATGCAACACGGGTCAACCTGCCGCACCCCGAGATCTTCGCGGCGCTGGAACCCGGCACCTCGTTGCTGATCAATGATGGCAAGATCCGGCTGAAGGTCGAGACTTGCGGCAAGGATTTTGCCGATTGCACGGTGACGGTGGGGGGCACGATTTCAAACCGCAAGGGTGTGAACGTGCCCGACGTGGTTCTGCCGGTGGCCGCCCTTTCCGACAAGGACCGCATCGATCTGGAATTCGCGTGCGAAATGGGCGTCGACTGGCTGGCGTTGTCTTTCGTTCAGCGCCCCGAAGACGTGATCGAAGCCCGCGTCCTTGCCAAGGGCCGTGCAGCGATCCTGTCGAAGATCGAGAAACCTGCGGCAGTGAAGGCCTATGATGCGATCCTGCAGGTCAGCGACGGCATCATGGTGGCGCGCGGCGATCTGGGGGTGGAACTGCCGGTCTATTCGGTGCCGCCGATTCAGAAACGGCTGGTGCGGGGCGCGCGCGCGGCGGCCAAGCCGGTGATCGTGGCGACGCAGATGCTAGAATCGATGATCGAGAGCCCGGTGCCGACGCGGGCCGAAGTGTCGGACGTTGCAACCGCGATCTATGAAGGCGCTGACGCGGTGATGCTGTCAGCGGAATCTGCGGCGGGCAAGTATCCGATAGAAGCGGTAACCACGATGAACAACGTGGCGATGAGCGTCGAGAAGGATCCGACCTACCGCTCGGTGATCGAGGCGAGCCGGATCGTGCGCCGCGAATCGATTGCCGACGGGATCGTCGCGGCGGCGCGCGAAATTGCCGAGGCCACCAACATCAAGGCGATCTGCTGCTTCAGCCAGACCGGGACCACGGCCAGCCTTGTCGCGCGGGAACGCCCGCATGTGCCGATCCTGGCGCTGACGCCGCTGATGTCGACGGCGCGGCGGATGGCGCTGACCTGGGGCGCGCATTGCGTGATCACCGAACCGCAGGACCGTTTCAAGGGCGCGGTACTGGCGGCGGTGCGTGCCGCACGGGACGGCGGCTTTGCCACGGAGGAGGATCAGATCGTGGTAACCGCCGGGGTTCCGTTCAACGTCAGGGGTACCACCAACATCCTGCGCGTGGCGCCTTGCGATGAACGGTTGATTTCGCGGGTCGACCCCGAATAGGCTGACGACGGCCAGAGACGGGAGGTAGCATGGATACCGATCTTGTGTTGACGCTGGGCGTGTTGCTGCTGGTGTTGACGATCCCGTCACTGCTTTCCGCCTGGGCCGAGGGCCGCGCGCCGAGAGTTGGCGCCATCATGATCATTGCCGCGATCATCATGATTGTCACGGCGGTCACCACCAAGCCCGGTGGATATGCGTTTGATGCGGTGCCCAGTGTGATGCTGGGCGTCGCGTCGCGTTATATCGGCAACTGAACCGCCAAAAGCGCGGTCCATAAGGGTCTTGCACCCAAGACCGGCCGCACCTATAGGAACGGCCTGACAGCCCGCGCGACCGGCCAACGTGGCATGCCGAGTCGCGCCTGAAACCACGGAGATGGAAATGCCCAAGATGAAGACCAAGTCGGCGGCGAAGAAGCGTTTCAGCTTCACGGCCTCCGGTCGGGCCAAGGCCGGCGTTGCCGGCAAACGGCACGGCATGATCAAGCGCACGACGAAATTCATTCGCGATGCTTCCGGCACGATGCTGTTGTCCGCCTCGGACACCAAGATCGTCAAGAAGTACATGCCCTACGACCGGTAAGGAGAGCACCCGATGTCCCGCGTCAAATCCGGTGTCGTAACACACGCCCGTCACCGCAAGGTGATCAAGAAAGCGGC
>JAYSYZ010000276.1:0-2807 GCA_043727195.1 Paracoccaceae bacterium | reverse complement strand
TCCTCCAGCATCGTCAGATGCGCCTTCAGGTCGTCGCGGTTGCGAAAGGCCACGCCGTAGATGCGCTGCAGCATCGGGCGCGTCGCATCGCCCAGCCAGTAGGCCCCCGCCACATGCGTCAGCTTGAACCCATCCGCCGGGACCTGGCCGGTATGTTGCAGATGCGGCCCACGGCACAGGTCTTGCCAGGGCCCGTGCCAATACATCCGCAGGTCTTCGCCTTCCGGGATGCGGTCGATCAGTTCCAGCTTGAACGGTTCACCCCGCTCCCGGTAGTAGTTCACCGCCCGCGCGCGATCCCACACTTCGGTCCGCACCGGATCGCGGGCATTGATAATCTGGCGCATCCGCGCCTCGATGGCACCCAGATCTTCGGGTGAAAACGGCTCCGCCCGGTCGAAATCGTAGAACCATCCGTAATCGCGCACCGGGCCGATGGTGACGCGGACATCGGGCCAGATCTCTTGCACCGCGCGCGCCATGATATGCGCGCAGTCGTGCCGGATCAGTTCCAGCGCCTGCAAGTCGTCGGCAAGAGTGTGGATGGCAATCTTCGCATCCGCCGGGATCGGCCAGGCCAGATCCCAGTGCGCGCCATTGACGCTGGCCGAGATTGCCTTTTTCGCCAGCCCCGGGGCGATGGCGGCGGCCACCTCCGCAGGCGTCACGCCCGTTGCAAAGTCGCGTTTGTTGCCGTCGGGAAATGTCAGGGAAATCGTGGACATCGCGGTCCTCCTCGTCGTTTTGGCGCCTACGAAACGCCCGGTTGCGGGTTATGTGGGCGGTGTCTTGCCCCGCACGCCTGCCCTTGTCAACCCGGCGGCGGTTCTTTGCGCGCCTTGGCAGGGCAGACTGCCGCACCCGACCCGCGCCTGATATAGATCCGGGCATGACAACCTATCTGACCACCCCGCAAGGCCGCCACATCGCCTATCATTCGACGCCGGGAAAAGAGCCCGGCGTGGTCTTCCTCGGCGGTTTCCGGTCAGACATGACCGGAACAAAGGCGCTGCATCTGCAAGCCTGGGCCGAGGCGCAGGGCCGGTCCTTCCTGCGGTTTGATTATTCCGGACACGGCCAGTCGCGCGGTGCCTTCGCGGACGGCTGCATCGGCGACTGGCGCGACGATGCGGCGGCAGTGCTGAACGTGCTGACAGAGGGGCCGCAAGTCCTCGTCGGCTCGTCGATGGGGGGGTGGATCGCCCTTTTGCTGGCACGCGACATGCCGCAACGGGTTGCGGGCCTGATAGGCATCGCCGCCGCACCCGATTTCACCGAAAAGATGTGGGAGGAGGAATTATCGTTCGCCGACCGCACCCTTGTGATGGAAGAGGGCCAGACAGTGCGAGCCTCGGCCTATTCGGACGAATCCTATCCCATCACCTTGCGTCTGATCGAGGACGGGCGGCAGAATCTGGTGTTGCAGGCGCCGTTGCTCCTGCCGTTTCCGGTGCGGCTGTTGCAGGGCACGGCTGATCTTGATGTGCCCGTGGCCACGGCACTTCATCTGCTGGATCATGCCAGCGGGCCTGACATCCGGCTGACGCTCGTCAAGGATGCAGACCACCGGTTTTCAACCCCCGCTTGTCTTGCCCTGATCACCGCTGCAGTGGGCGATATGCTTGCCGAACGCGCTGCTGATCCGAACCATTAGGCCCGGAGTCCGCTTCGCTGGGCCGAATTTTTTGGGAAGTTGCCGCTGGCTGTGACACAAGCCTTCGCAAATCTTCTTTCCGGTAGCCAGCCGCCCCTGTTACTGCGACGCGGCGAGGTTGATCTTCGCCTTCTTGCCACCGCCGGAATTCGCGTCGATGAAGTTCAGGACCAGCGGCCGGATGTTCAGACGCCAGCTTTTCCCCGCGAAAATCCCGTAATGCCCCGCCCCAGGTTCCAGGTGCTGGACCTTGCGGTCATCGGGCAGGCCGGTCAGCAGCTTCAACGCTGCAACACATTGCCCTGGCGCGGAGATATCGTCATTGGCGCCTTCCACCGTCATCACCGCAACCTTGGTGATTGCCCCAAGGTCGACCGGCTTGCCCGCCACCACAAAGCTGTTCGTCGCAATTTCGCGGTTTTTGAAGATGCGCTCGACAGTCGACAGATAGAATTCCGCCGTCATGTCCATCACCGCCAGATATTCGTCATAGAACCGGTTGTGGGCGTCATGTTCGCTCGCATCACCGCGCGAGGCGCGGAATATCTGCTCGGAAAACGCCTTGGAATGCCGCTCGGCATTCATCGCGATAAAACTTTGCAGCTGCAAAAGGCCCGGATAGACCAGCCGCCCGGCGCCCTTGTGCTTGAAGCCGACACGCTGGATCGCCAGATGCTCCAACTGCCCCATCGTCACGCGGCGGCCGAAATCGGTCACTTCGGTCGCGGCGGCATCGGGATCGACCGGCCCGCCGATCAATGTCAGGCTGCGCGGCTGTGCGGCAGGATCCTCGGCCGCCAGATAGGCGGTGGCGGCCAGCGTCAACGGCACCGGCTGACAGACGGAAATCACATGCGTCTCCGGCCCCATCACCTTCATGAATTCGGCCAGATACAGCGTATAATCCTCGACATCGAACTTGCCTGCGCTGACCGGGATATCGCGCGCATTGTGCCAGTCGGTCACATACACATCCGCATCCGGCAACAGGCTTGCCACCGTCGACCGCAACAGCGTCGCATAATGCCCCGACATGGGGGCAATCAGCAGCACCTTCCGCGCCATCGGGGCACGGCGGCGCACGAAGAATTGCACCAGATCGCCGAACGGCTTTTGCAGCACCTGTTTTACGTCGATCACATGATCCTGTCCG
>JAYSYZ010000275.1:0-2809 GCA_043727195.1 Paracoccaceae bacterium | reverse complement strand
GGGGGTTGGGAACCGAACCGATCCTGTATCTTGAAAGCTATCCGATGGCCTCGGTGATCTTCATCACCGCTTGGGAATGGCTGCCCTTCGCCACGCTGATCCTGTTGACCGCGCTGCAGTCGATGTCCTCCGAACAACTCGAAGCGGCCGAGATGGATGGCGCATCCGCCTTTTCGCGCTTTCGCTACATGACGCTGCCGCACCTCAGCCGGGCTATTACCGTGGTGGTCCTGATCCAGACCATCTTCCTCCTGGGCATCTTCGGCGAGATTTTCACCACCACCCAGGGTGGCCCCGGCAACGCCTCCACCACGCTGCCCTACATGATCTACAAACAGGCGCTGATCGCCAAGGACATCGGCCGCGCCGCCGCCGGGGGGATCATCGCCGTCATCCTTGCCAATATCGTTGCCGTCTTCCTGATGCGCGCCATCGGCAAGCATCTGGACGCCTGAGGGGAACCCGAACCATGGCCCGCGCCGTCACCACCCGCCGCAAGATCGTCTACACCCTGTGCGCATGGGCAGTGGGCCTGACGATCTTCTTTCCTGTCCTCTGGATGATCCTCACCAGCCTCAAGACCGAAGCCAGCGCCGTCGCCTCGCCCCCCGAACTGTTCGGCGCCGACTGGACGTTCGAGAATTATGTCGAGGTGTGGGAACGGTCCGACTATCCGCGTTTCTTCTGGAACTCGGTGGTGATCTCTGTCGGTTCCACGCTTCTGGGTTTGGCAATCGCGATCCCTGCCGCCTGGTCGATGGCCTTCGTTCCCGGACGCCGCACCAAGGATCTGCTGATGTGGATGCTGTCGACCAAGATGATGCCCGCGGTCGGCGTGCTGATCCCGATGTACCTGTTGTTCCAGAAGACCGGGCTGTTCGACACCCGCACCGGCCTCATTCTGGCGCTGATGCTGATGAACCTGCCGATCATCGTGTGGATGCTCTACACCTATTTCAAGGAAATTCCCGGTGAGATTCTCGAAGCGGCCCGGATGGACGGGGCGTCGCTGGGCAACGAGATCCTCTATGTCCTGGCGCCGATGGCAGTGCCCGGCATCGCCTCCACGATGCTTTTGAACATCATCCTCGCCTGGAACGAGGCGTTCTGGACAATCACCCTGACAACCGTGAACGCAGCACCCCTGTCGGCTTTCATCGCCAGCTTTTCGGCACCGCAGGGGCTGTTCTACGCCAAACTCAGCGCGGCCTCGACCATGGCCATCGCGCCGATTCTCATACTCGGCTGGTTCAGCCAGAAACAACTCGTCCGCGGCCTGACCTTTGGCGCGGTGAAGTGAGGGAACGATGGGACAGATCACACTCAAGCAGGTCCGCAAAAGCTTTGGCGAGGTGGATGTCATCCCCGGTGTCGATCTCGACATCAGCGACGGTGAATTCGTGGTCTTCGTCGGCCCCTCCGGCTGCGGCAAATCCACCCTGCTGCGCCTGATCGCGGGGCTGGAGGATACCACCTCCGGCACCATCTCCATCGACGGCAAGGATGCCACCGCCCTGCCCCCGGCGAAACGCGGGCTGGCGATGGTGTTCCAAAGCTACGCGCTCTACCCGCATATGTCGGTGAAAAAGAACATCGGCTTTCCGCTGAAGATGGCCGGGATGGACCCGGCCGAGGCGGAAAAACGCATCCAGCGCGCTGCCTCGGTCCTGAACCTGACCAACTACCTCGACCGCAAGCCCGGCCAGTTGTCCGGAGGTCAGCGCCAGCGCGTCGCCATCGGCCGCGCCATCGTGCGCGAACCGGCCGCCTTCCTGTTCGACGAACCGCTGTCAAACCTCGACGCCGCCCTGCGTGTCGGCATGCGGCAGGAAATCAGCGAACTGCACCAGTCACTTAAGACGACGATGATCTACGTCACCCATGATCAGGTCGAAGCGATGACCATGGCCGACAAGATCGTCGTGCTGAACGCGGGCCGCGTCGAGCAGGTGGGCTCTCCCCTCGACCTCTATCACACCCCGCTGAACCTGTTTGTCGCGGGCTTCATCGGCAGCCCGAAGATGAACCTGATCACCGGGCCCGAAGCGGCAAAGCATGGTGCCACGACCATCGGCATCCGCCCCGAACACATCACCGTCGGCGACGGTCCTTGGGAAGGCGTGGTCGGCCTTTCGGAACACCTCGGCTCTGACAGCTTCATCAAGGTTGACGTGGCCGGCGTCGGCATCATCAACGTGCGAGGCCCGGGCGAACTTGGCGTCCACCACGGCGACAAGGTCAGGCTGGCCCCCGCCGGCAAGATCCACCGCTTCGACGCCAACGGAATGGCAATGGCATGAGGCTCGCTGGCAAGACCGCCCTGATCACCGGGGCCGCACGCGGCATCGGCTTCGAATTCGCCCGCGCCTATCTCGCCGAAGGCGCCACCGTGGCGCTGGCCGACATCAACGCCGCCGCCCTCGACAAGGCCGTCGCCGAACTTGGCCCCAAATCCATCGCCGTCCAGATGGACGTGACGGCCCAGGACAGCATCGACGCCGGTTTCGCCACCGCGATCACCCGCATGGGCCACCTCGACATCCTGATCAACAACGCCGCCCTCTTCACTGCCGCACCGATCATGGAAATCACCCGCAAGGACTATGACAAGCTCTTTGCCGTCAACGTTGCTGGCACGCTCTTCACCCTGCAGGCCGCCGCGCGCCACATGATCCCGCGCGGCACCGGCACCATCATCAACATGGCCAGTCAGGCCGGTCGGCGCGGCGAGGGCCTCGTCGCCGTCTACTGCGCCACCAAGGCCGCCGTCATCTCGCTGACCCAATCCGCCGGCCTCGACCTGATCCGC
>JAYSYZ010000274.1:0-7169 GCA_043727195.1 Paracoccaceae bacterium | reverse complement strand
GCTGGAGGACCACCGCGCATTGGGCGCTTACGACGTCCTTAACCGGCTGGCGGCCGAAGGCTTTGGCAACCAGCCCCCGGTTGCGTATCGCGCGCTGGATTTTCTGGTGCAGCAAGGTTTGGCGCATCGCATCCAGCGGCTGAATGCGTTTGCCGCCTGCACTCATCCCGGCGAGGATCACGCCCCCGCATTCCTGATCTGCCGGGTATGTTCCAGCGTGGCCGAGGCGGCGGCGGCCCCGGTCAGGGCGGCGTTGGACCTGTCAGCCGCGGCAATCGGCTTTCGCATCGAACGCTCCACCGTGGAGGCGCTGGGCCTGTGCCCGAAATGCCGGGTGTCGGCATGAGCCTGATCGCGGCGGATCATGTCTGCGTGCGTTACGGCGATGTCGAGGTGCTGCATGACGTGACCCTGTCGGTTGCCCGGGGCGAGATCGTGACGATCCTTGGCCCGAACGGATCAGGGAAATCCACGCTTCTACGCGCGCTTCTAGGCATCTTGCCGGTGGCCGAGGGACGGATCGTGCGGCAGGCGGGGTTGCGACTGGGCTATGTGCCGCAGCGGCTGCAGATTGACCGGACGATGCCGATCACGGTGCGGCGGTTCCTGTCGCTGCCGGTGCGTGTCAGCGATGCCGCGGCCGGGGCCGCGCTGGAACGGGTGGGGATGGCCGGGCACGAGGCCGGGCAGATGGCCGCGCTGTCAGGCGGGCAGTTGCAACGAGTCTTACTGGCGCGGGCGCTGCTGGCGGACCCCGCGATCCTGATGCTGGACGAGCCGACGCAGGGCCTTGACCAGCCGGGCGAGGCGGCGTTCTACCGGCTGATCGAAGAGGTGCGCCGCGACACCGGGGCTGCCGTGCTGATGGTCAGCCATGATCTGCACGTGGTGATGTCCGCATCGGACCGGGTGATCTGCCTGAACGGCCACATCTGCTGCGAGGGGACGCCGCATGTGGTGTCGACGGCGCCGGAATACCGGGCACTGTTCGGGCTTGGCACGCAAGGCGCGCTGGCGCTTTACCAGCATGAGCACGATCACGACCACGATCACGAACGTTCAGGGCAACACGACCACCACCCGCATGACCATGCTTGACGATTTCCTCTGGCGCGCGGCGCTGGCAGGGGTGGGGCTGAGCCTGGCAACCGGGCCACTGGGCGCCTTTGTGGTCTGGCGTCGGATGGCATATTTCGGCGATGCGACGGCACATTCGGCGGTCCTTGGCGTGGCGCTGGCCTTGGCCACCGACCTGCCCATCGGGCTTGGCACGCTGGTGGTGGCATTGGCAATGGCGGTGACGGTGGCGGGGTTGTCGGCGCGCGGCTGGGCGATGGATACGACGCTGGGGGTGCTGGCGCACTCGGCGCTGGCCTTCGGGCTGGTTGCGGTCAGCTTCTTTCCGGCGGTTAGGACCGACCTGTCGGCCTATCTGTTTGGTGACATTCTGGCGGTCAGCCGCACCGATCTGGCGCTGATATGGGGCGGGGCATTGCTGGTTGTGGGGTTGCTCGTCTGGCGCTGGCAGGGTCTGCTGACGGCCACGCTCAACGAAGATCTGGCACATGCGGCGGGCATCCGGCCAGACCGAGAGCGGCTGGTGCTGGTGCTGGCGCTGGCGGTGGTGGTGGCGGTGGCACTTAAGGTGGTCGGCGCGCTGCTGATCGCCGCGATGCTGATCATTCCCGCGGCAGCGGCGCGGGGCCTGGCGCGGACGCCCGAGGCGATGGCAGTGATTGCCATACTGATCGGGGCGGCGGCCAGCCTTGGCGGGCTGCAACTGTCGCTGTGGCAGGACACGCCGACCGGGCCGTCAATCATTGTCGTGGCGGCGGTGATCTTTGCGGCAAGCGTCAGCCTTGGCCGGCTGCGCGCCTGACCAGTGCCGCCGGACCGCAAATTGTCGTGGCCCCGCCCGAACCTTGCCCAATTTGCGCAGTATGGTGAAAAGTGACCGCAAGTTGAGGAGTCTTTCGTGCTGCGAATTGTCGGGTTCCTGCTGACCTTCACCCTGGGCCTCAGCGGCTTTTTCGTGGTCGATTACACCATGGCAAAACGCAGGGCGAGCGCCGAAGACAGCAAAGGGCTGACGTTGACCGAATATCTTGGCGGGTTGTCTGGCCGGCTGTCAGGGGGATCAGCGGCAAGCGCTTCGGGTCTGCCTTCGGCCTTGGCCGAAATGCTGCCAACTGCACCCGATGGCTGGACCGTGCGGCCAGCCGAACCGGACGATATCGACGTTTTCCTGCCGAAAAAACGCGCCGACGCGCCGGCGGATGCGCGCAAATATGTCGCGTCTGTCGGTAAACCGCGGGGCGGTCCGGGGGTCGAAGCCGTCGTGCTGACCTATGAAAAGGGTGATCGGCGGGTGGTGATCAATGCGGTGCGCTATCCCGACCTGATCTTTACCAGCTTCAAGGCCATGCAGCAGCGGATGGAACTGCAGATGGTGCAGCCGGAATATGCCAGCCGCGCTTTCATGACTGTACGCGGACTGGACATGATCGAAGACTTCCTGCCCGACGGCATGCGAGGCCGCTATTTCATGGCCAATGTCGGGGCACAAATTCACATTCGGGTCCTTGCCTCCAAACGGATGAAGGACAAAGACCTGCTGCCGTTTTTTCAGACGCTGCAGGTCAAGGCGATGAATGCCTCAGTGGTAGACAGGCGGGATGGTCTGGGCGACGTGCCGGTGATCGTGCTCGCCTCGCTTCTGGACGAGGCGACGCGGGCAACCTACGACGCGGACCGTGCCGCACGCGATCAGGCAGACGCGGAAAGCCGTGCGGCAGACCGTCTTGCCGCCGAGGCAAAGGCGCGCGTGACGGCCGAAGCCTCGGCAAAGCCAGCCGGCGACGAGCCAGAGGGGGAAAGCCGTATAGAACTGCAGAACGACAAGGGCGTGAACGGCAATAGCGGCGATTGCGAAAAACAGAAGCGGAACGGACCGAAGTTTTGCGGTGTCGGTGGCGCGACAACGGCAACTGACGGCGGATAGCGGTAATGATTCAAAGCAACATTGGCGAGCTCATCCCACCCGGGCGCAAATCACTGCGCGCGCGACCGCCTGTTCAGCAACTTGTGTATTGTGAACCATGGCCGGCGCTCTAACCTGTCCATCATGAGAATTCTGCGCATCATCGGCTGTGTACTGTTGCTGGCAGGGTTGCTTCTTGCCCCGGTCCACAATGCCATGGCATCAAACGGTCCGCCTGCGATGATGCAGATGTCTGACGGGTCGCCATGCCCGCCCAAAGATTGCGGCACCATGCCGGATTGCACAATGGCCTTGCATGGGGGACTCGGTTCCTTCGTCTGTCTCGTGCCCGAAGTCTTCCTCGCGCATCGTTTCGATGTGTCGACCGTCGCCTTCGACCGTTCCGCTATGCCGGTAATCACCCTGGTCGATGGCGACGGATTACGACGACCTCCCAAAATCTGATGGGGTGGAGCGCTTGGCGCTCCCGCATTGCATGGCCGTCGCCATGCGGTGAAAACGCGGTTTGCACGCCGCGTTCTGGCGCGCAGGCGTTCCCTCAGACAACCGGACATGATCATGACAATGACCCGCATGCTGTGCAGCATGGTGCTGGCCCAAGCCCTGTCAGTCAGCGCGACACATGCCGCCTTCGCAGCCCCCCAGGACTATGAATTCAAGGTACTGGAGACCGAATTGACGCAAGGCGACGACACGGCCTTCACTGTGTTGGTAACAAATCTGCGCACGCCGACACCGGTTACCGATGCGGTGATTTTTGCCACACGGCTGGACATGGCACCGGATGGGATGGCTTCGATGACGGCCCCCGTCAAAGCGCTGCCCTCCGATGTGCCCGGACAGTACCGCTTTCAGGCTGACCTGACGATGGCTGGAGCCTGGCGCTTTTCCGTCGCCGTGCATTTTGACGACGAGTCCGAGGTCATCCGGCGCGAAGTGATCCTGCGTGTGACGCCATGACTGCCCGCCGCCTTGTAGATCGGCTGAGCGTGATGGGGTCTGCCAATGAATGATGCGGCTGTCGTCAACAGACCAAACGTCGGTTCCGTCACCCTCCATTGGGTAGGGGCGGCACTGGTCTTTCTGGCGCTGCTGGCCGGGCTTTTTGCCGTCTATTATACAAGTGGTTGCTGTGCAGCCGACCGGCGAATCGCCTATCTGCTGCACGCCTACGCGGGGCTGGCCGTTCTGGGGCTTGTCGTACTGCGCCTGATGTTCAGGGCGCGGCACTCCTGGCCAGGCCCTGCGCCCTACCCTGCGCCAGACCCTGCGCACGCCGCCAAAGCCCGGCTTGGCGACATGGTCGCAAGAGTCATTCACTGGACCCTCTACGGGATGATGATCGTCATCCCCCTGACAGGATGGATCATGGCGTCCGGGATGGGATGTTGCTGGTATGTGCCCGGTTTGCCGGACGTCAACCTGTTGTCGCTGGGGACCAGCACAACAAGCTCTGCAGACATTGCGACGGCCTACCGGGTTCACGTGACCCTGGCATGGATCATCATCGGGTTGATTGCGCTGCACGTGTCGGCCGCGATGTTTCACCATCTGTTTCTGCGAACGGACATCCTGCACCGGATGCTGCCGGGGCACTCTCGGCAATTGTCGGCGCGCAACGACGTGTCCGCTGCGGCGACGGCCGCGCTAAACAAGGGGGATCCATGATGGGCTGCGGATTTGGCGGCTGGCATGGCTCTGGCGGTCTCGGCCATGTCTTGGGCGACGCGGTGGCATTCTTTGGCCATCTGGCATCCCGGGTTCTGGTCATCCTGACATCAGGTCCGGCCCTTGGGCTGTTGACTGCCCTGGTCCTGTTGCTTGCAGCCATCGCGCTTCTGAAGGTGATCTTCGCACGTCGCGCGCCTGTTCGCCGTGCTGACACCGGGCAGGCCGAATGATGATGCACAGCATGGGAGGCGGCATCGGTGCCATCCGGATCATGGGCTGGCCGTTGGCGGATTGGGCCACGATCCTGCTGCTGCTGATCGTGTCGATCATGATCGTTGCGTTTGTGAACGCCTTGCTCAGTTTGCTGAAGCGCCCGCCCGACCGGGCGATCCGCCAAGACCATCCGCAAGCGAAGGCTGCACCCGACGCCCACCTCTCTGACCGCGACCCGAAACTTCAAATCAAAGGAACGCAAAATGCATAAAATGACACTCACTGCCACACTTGCGGCCGCACTGCTGAGCGCAGCCGGGACCGCCGTGTTTGCTGCGCATGGCGACGAACCGGCTGCCGACGGCATGGCCACCATGGAGGGGATGGCCGGAATGGAGGGCATGGCCAAACCCGAAGGTATGGCGGGCGAAGGTGCCATGCCGATGAAGGGCATGGGCATGATGCCGATGATGATGGGTATGATGCCGATGATGGGAATGATGCCCATGGGTGGGCAGGCCATGCCGGCGATGGACGGTACCGCGAATGCCACCGCAGCACCGGCAGCACCCCAGGCCGTTTCTGCCGGTCTTGAAGCGAAACTGGATTTGCTGATCAGCAGCATCGACAGCCTGACAGCCCGGATCGAAAAGCTGGAAGCCCCGGCGGCCAACTAGCCAGAATCACGCGGCGGGCGCCTCGACACCCGCCGACGCCTTAACACCGTCACGCCGCCATGACCGGGTGCTCACCCACCACGTCGGCAGCCCGCAGGAGCTACGAAGTGAAAAGCATTCCAGTCGCGGCCGTTGCCGTCGTTGTCCTGTGGATCGGCCTTTCGACCTTCTGGATGTCCGGGTCCAGCGCCTCGCAGGGCGCGACATCGAATATTGCAGCCGTCAACGAGGCACCGCAGTCTTGTGCCATGATGACGGCGATGGGGGGTAACGCCGACGGCGGCGGCGCAAGTCCGGGCGAGGGCGGAATGCCATCGGCGATGCAAGGCGTGCCGCAGGGCGACGATGCGGCGATGGTAACAAGCGCAGCGCACATGGCTTCGGCCCCGGGCGTGATGACCGAACCGATGGCCCCGGTCCTCGGCTTGCATGAGTTGTTCCCGACACCTCCGCCGACCGCAGATATCATGACACGACTGCAAGCAGTGGAAGACCGGCTTTCAGCCGCGCTGGATCGCATGGAGGCAGTTGGAACCGACCCCCGTCCATCTCGTGAGGCGCCCCGCACGGAAAGTCAGCCGACCGCATTGCCAGAATCATCTATGGCCCGACAGTTTCTATCGGTCATCACATCTGGGCCAGTCATCGGTTTTCTGCTTGTCTTGCTTCTGGTTCTGGCAAATGCCGCACGCGGGCGACAGGGATTGCATGGCATTGCAGGCCGGCTTCATCGGTCACCAATTGCTCAGGCGGCCCGGAACTCCGCGCTTGGAACAACGCTTTGGTCAATGTGGAGCAAGGCGCAAGATCTGGCTCTGGCCGCCCTGCGGTCCAGCGGGCTGGACAACCCGCAAGGTCGGACCGCGCTGTGGGGGCGACTTTTGGCGCGGGTCGGCGGGTTTCAGCAGGTTATCCTTAACCGTGCCGAGCCGATGCTCACTCGAATGGGCCTTGATCGGCGGGATCCGGCGGGCACAGATGCGGGGCCTGCGACCACTCAGCGCATTTATGGTGACGTGATCCGCGGGACCGACGCGAATGGCAGGGCGTTGCAAGCAGGGGTCTTTGAGGAAGGCCAGGTCCGCGCCGCCGCCGGGTTGACGCTGGCCCTTGGCACCATGGCGTTTTCCTACGCCTACTTCGCCAAGATTTATGCGCCGATCCAGCTCGTGACTATCCTGTTCTTTGTCGAGTTCTTGATCCGGGTCGTGGTCGGGATCAGATACAGCCCGATGGGGATGATTGCCCATTGGCTGACCCGGCGACAAACACCGCAGTGGGTATCCGCCAAACCCAAACGGTTTGCCTGGACGCTTGGCCTCATCATGTCATTTGCGATGATGATCATCACCAATAGCGACATCCGCGGGCCGCTTCCGCTGACCATCTGCCTGATCTGCCTGACATTGATGTGGCTCGAGGCGGTTCTTGGCCTGTGCCTGGGATGCGAGATACACGGCTTTCTGGTCCGGCGTGGCTGGGCTGAACGCGACGAGGAATATGAAATCTGTGCCAACGGTGCATGTGTCGTCGACGCGCGAGCCTGACCGAAAAGGCATGGATATAGTCAACCACTCCACCCAGGATTAATCCCTTCGCAACCCATT